>JAHQVP010000251.1 GCA_019634275.1 Saprospiraceae bacterium | reverse complement strand
CATGCCATCTACGGGCAGATTGATATTAATGATTCGACGGCTATCCGTAGTGAGGCCATTCGGTATGATTTGATCAACAATTTAGATGAGCTGGGTCAAGTCCTGGTAGGGGTCTACGAGCGCACAAAAATTGATCTGCTGCGCAAATGGATGTCTGAGCTGCAAGAGCACAGCAAGCACTTAAAGGTAGATTACTCTACTGATGCAGAGGCCAACGCCATACAGTTGATTCGAGAAGTCAATACTTTGCTGCGCAAGATTGGGACAGAAGATGAAGTAGCGCGTGACTTGTTGATTAAACAGTATCTGGACAAGTTGGATCCCGATCTGGATACGCTCAATGAGGCACGTAGACAATTCGATCAGAGTGTACGGATGATCAACCGCACCATCACCCGTTATCTCAATGAGCAAGAGCAGCAGAACCAGAAACTGGTTCCTCACTTTTTTGAGAAGTTTCAGACGGACGGGGTGGAGTACAACCTCTATGTAGGACAATCGCTTCTGCAGAATGGCACCTTTGCCCACCATCACTTACAAAACCTGCGGCTGTGGCAATTGAGGAGTATGGTTGAAATTAAGCGGCGATTACAGCAGCTCAGACCTGAGTTGCCCATTGACCTCTCTTTGTCCTTTTTGATTTTTGTCCATGACTCCACTATTTCCATCCAGTTTCGCATGGATGAGAAACGTTTTGATGTGGAAGGGGCTCAGGACGTGCGCTATGAAATATTGAAGAAAAGACTGGACAAGGCACTGGTGCTTGACTCCACGGAGCGATTGACTGCTGATGGTAAGATCGCCATTGCCTTCATACAACAAAAGGATAAGCGGGAGTATATGCAATACCTTAACTACCTCATCCGCGAGGGCCTGCTGCATCCCAATATTGAGGAAGTTGCCATTGAGCCTCTTCAAGGAGCAGTGGGGCTAAGTGCCCTACGGATAGAACCTATCCAGTTACAAGGCCGCTAGAGTGGGTAACGTTGATCTATCGGGCTACAGCCTACCTTTCATGACCATGTTGTCAATCAATCGTACTTCACCCAACCAAGAGGCAACACAAGCAATAACCAGACTATGATCATCCATCCGATCAATTGATTGGAGTGTCTTGCCATCCACGAACTCAACGTATTCTGTACGAAACCCTGCGCTGTTGAGCGCATCAATGGCCCAGACCCTCACCTCTTTGACAGGGTCACTAGCGCACTTTTGTTTACACTTCAGCAAGACATTATGTATGCTAGAAGCAATTTGTCGGTGCTTAGTAGTCAGTCTGGCATTGCGCGAGCTATAAGCCAGACCATCATCTTCTCTGACAATCGGACATGGAATCAAGTCAACCTCCAGACGGAGCGCTTCGATCATGTGGGAGATGATGGCTTGTTGTTGATAGTCTTTAAGACCCATATATAGGCGATTTGGTTCTACCAACTCCAGCAGTCGGTGCACAACGGTGACTACTCCAGCGAAGTGGCCTGGTCTAAACTTCCCCTCCATGACCAGGTCGAGACCAGCGAGGTCCACCTGTACAGCTTCAAAATCCGGTGGATATACCACGCTTTCAGTAGGAAGAAATAGGACATCAACTTCGGCAGCTTCTAGCATGCCTATGTCTTTGGCAAGTGGTTTGGGGTAGTTAGTCAGGTCTGCTTTTTCGTTAAACTGAGTGGGATTGACAAAGATCGTCGCCACTACCAAGTCTGTCTCACTCTTGGCTTTTTGCATGAGGGCCATGTGTCCCTTATGAAGCGCTCCCATAGTTGGAACGCACCCAATGGTCAGCGAAGAGTCCTGGAAGGCCGACAAATAGGATGTCAGCCCACTATGTGTGGTGAATACATGCATCTATTTCTTTTTTTTCTTCTCGTTGCGCATTTCGGAGCGACGCATTGGCATCTGATCGATCAGATGAAAGAGTACGGCGTCTTCTGTTGGAAGCGTGTGTCGCAATTTGATGGTACCATCTTTGCCGATGAGCAACAACTGATCTTCCCCCTTGCCTAGTTCGTGCCTCACCCTTGCCAAGTCAAGATTGATGGCCTTGAGATTAGCATCGTACGTTGTTCCGTTATGGTGCACGAGGACTAGAATATCTCTTTCTGCATATCCCGGCCCCTGCGCTAAGCGCAACTGCAAATCCAAGGCCTCATGAGAAAGCGCTACGATATCAATCAATACAATTCTCTTTTTCCATTGGTAGTCTCCCAGAGATTGTCCCGGTACCAATCCAAATGATCCCAGCGTCAATAGGCCCATAAGTAATATTCCCAAGTGTTTGTTATGCATAACTGTCCGTCTCAAGGTACGCGGTCACGTAGTCATGGATGGCTTTCTCCAACGACATAAAAGTGTGCGAGTATCCTGCTGCACGGACTTTGCTCAGATCAGCTTGGGTAAAGTACTGGTACGTTTCGCGGATATCCAATGGGGTATCTATAAAGGAGATTTTAGGCTCCATCTTAAGCGCACTGAAAACCCCTGTTGCCAGATCATAAAACGTACGAGCGGTGCCCGTGCCGCAATTGTACAGTCCGGACTCGGGTCTGTTTCTGCTAAAGAAGTCGATCATTTTGAGCAGGTCCTTGATATAAATGAAATCACGAGACTGCTGACCATCTTGAATATCGGCCCGATGAGATCGAAATAGTTTCATCGCTCCTGTCTTCTGAATTTGTCGATGCGTGTGAAAAATTACGCTGGCCATCCGCCCCTTGTGGTATTCATTGGGTCCAAAGACGTTAAAGAACTTCAAACCATACCAGTGTGGAGGATGACTTGTCTGGCGCAGGGCCCAAGCATCAAAATCGTTCTTTGAGCGACCGTAGGGATTTAAGGGGACCAGACGGTCGACCAGATCGTGTCGATCTTGATATCCCGATTCCCCCAAGCCATAGGTGGCGGCACTTGATGCGTAGAGCAGAGGTATTTTTAAGCGCGAGCAGGATTTCCATATGCGCTTCGAATATTCCAGGTTGAGTTCGTCAAAAATTCGGCTGTCGCTTTCGGCAGTATCTGTGCGGGCACCTATGTGGTAGACCATATGAACCTCTTCGCCATAGGTGTCCAACCAGATCAAAAAATCATCTCTGTGCTTAAGCCCGGTGATCTTCTTGTCTCCGAGGTTGCGAATCTTTTCTAAGCGGTTAAAATCATCGACCACCAAAATATTCTGAAACCCCTTTTGATTGAGGTCGGCAATGAGGCAACTTCCAATGAAGCCGGCACCTCCCGTGACCACGATGAGATCATCAGACTTCTGCATAGGCTTCAATTGGAGGACATGTACAGATGAGATTTCGATCTCCGTATGCATTGTCCACCCTTCCTACCGGCGCCCAGAATTTGTGGGCATGCCTTAGCCAGGGCAAAGGATAAGCAGCTTTTGCACGGCTGTAGGAATGTGGCCAAACATCAGCCGATACATGCTCCATGGTATGAGGCGCATTGACCAGCACATTGTCCTCGGCGGAAAAAGTGCCATTGATGACCTCTTCAATTTCATTCCTAATCTCAATCATTGCTTCGCAAAAGCGATCCAATTCGAGCAGGTCTTCACTTTCTGTTGGTTCTATCATTAAAGTACCTGGTACGGGGAAAGAGAGGGTAGGCGCATGAAATCCATAGTCAATCAGGCGCTTTGCTACGTCCTCTGCGCCGATCCCTGATGCCTTGAAAGGACGGAGATCGAGAATAAGCTCGTGGGCACTGAATCCGTGCTTCCCCAGATACAGCACTGGATATTGATCCTGCAATCGCTGCCTGATGTAGTTTGCATTGAGAATAGCGACTTTAGTGGATTGGGTAAGTCCTTTGCCGCCCAATAGTCTGATGTAACCGTACGAAATGGCCAATATGCTTGCACTGCCAAAAGGTGCGGCTGAGACAGCGGAGATGGCTTCGTCCTGGAGAGGAACATGCAAGTGGCCGGGGAGATAACTGGCTAATTTGTCGTTCACACAAATGGGGCCCATGCCAGGTCCTCCACCGCCATGTGGTATGGCAAATGTCTTGTGCAGATTAAGGTGGCATACATCAGCACCAATGTGCCCTGGGCTGGTCAGCCCGACTTGGGCATTCATATTGGCCCCGTCCATATAGACCAAGCCTCCATGTTGATGGATGGTGGCACAGATCTCGCGAATGCCTTCCTCAAACACTCCATGTGTTGAAGGATAGGTAATCATCAAACAGGAAAGATTGGTTTGATGCTCTTCGGCTTTGGCCCGGAGATCCTCGGCATTAATATTCCCATCTTCATCACATTGCACCAACACTACTTTCATACCTGCCATGACTGCACTGGCTGGATTGGTGCCATGGGCCGAAGTTGGGATCAATGCTATATTTCGATGGCCTTCATCGCGCGCATTGTGATAAGCCCGAATCACCATCAGGCCCGTAAATTCTCCTTGGGCGCCGGAATTGGGCTGAAACGAACAAGCGGTAAAACCGGTAATCTCACAGAGATCTCGGCCAAGTTGGTCAATCATTTCAAGATATCCATGCACCTGATTGGCGGGGGCAAAAGGGTGTACATGAGCAATCTTATCCCAGGTCAAGGGCATCAGCTGCGTAGCGGCATTTAATTTCATGGTGCATGATCCCAGCGGTATCATAGCATGCATGAGGGAAAGATCTTTATTCTCCAGTGATTTGATGTATCGCATCATTTTTGTCTCCGTACGGTACTGAGAGAATACGGGATGACCTAGAAAGGAGGACTGTCTAGATAGGTGCGAGGAGATGGATGGATCGGTCTGCCCTTGATCGGATTCGGTTTCGAGGACTTTAAGAATGCGAGTCAGTTCCTTCCAAGTGGTGGTTTCGTCTATAGAAAACTGAAAGCCCTCTTCGTCATACCAAAAATTCATGTGTTGCTCCTGCGAACGCGCTCGGATTCGAGCAGAATCTTCATTTGAGCAAGAAATTCTGATGGTATCGAAGAAATCATCATGCATCACTTGCCAACCCTGCTTCCTAAGAGCAGCTGCAGCGCAACTGGCTTTTGTGGCAATGTCTTTGGCAATGAAGGTAAGCCCCTCCGATCCGTGATAGACCGCATACATGCCGGCCATGATGGCAAGGAGTGCTTGAGCGGTGCAGATGTTTGAGGTTGCTTTTTCTCTGCGTATGTGTTGCTCGCGGGTCTGCAATGCCATTCGCAGGGCAGGATTTCCACTTCGATCTACAGAAAGACCAATGATGCGACCGGGGAGCTGACGTTTGAAATCATCTTCTGTGGCCAGGTAGGCGGCATGCGGTCCACCAAAACCCATCGGTATGCCAAATCGCTGAGTAGTCCCCACGGCTACATGTGCGCCCCATTCGCCAGGGGGGGTAACCAAGGTTAACGCCAATAGGTCACAAGCTGCGATCACATAACTGCCATGGTCGCGTGCAGAAGCAGCAAAATCCCGGTAGTCCTCGATTTTCCCCTGCGCATTAGGATATTGCAAGAGGCTGCCAAATACCTGGCTGTGATCTAAATCTGTCCAAGAACCCCTCTGAATCTTTATGCCTAAGGGTGCTGCTCTGGTGTGTAAGACCTCCACAGTATGGGGAAAAACATGGTCGTCCACAAAAAATGTATTGATCGTCGACTTACGGTTTTTCTTTTGGTACATGGCATATACCATGGCCATGGCCTCTGCTGCTGCGGTTGCTTCATCGAGCAGCGACGCATTAGAAATCGGGAGTGCTGTCAAGTCACTGACGACGGTTTGAAAATTGAGTAGTGCTTCCAGCCGTCCCTGTGCTATTTCAGCCTGATAGGGGGTATACTGGGTATACCAGCCGGGGTTTTCCAGAATGTTGCGTTGGATTACAGGAGGGGTGACCGTGCCGTAGTAGCCCATGCCGATGTAAGATCTATGACGGACGTTCTTTGCCGTCATTTGCTTGAGGTGTTTCAAATAAGCGTACTCAGTCAATCCTTCCTCAATGTCCAAGGGTTCCGTCATCCGAATGTCGGAAGGCACCGTCTGATCAATCAAGGAATCTAAAGACGCCACACCCAGGCTGGAGAGCATCTGCGTCAATTCATCTGTGGAAGGTCCCAGATGTCGTCTTAGAAAGTCTTTCAATGGAAAAGTATTGCAAATTGTTGGATGCGCGAATTTAGTACAGTACGAGCAGATTTTTCAGCATCTTTTGCTGCTGCTACTCATAAAAGATGGACACCTGAAGGTGTAAGAACCATCTGTATACACTAGTTAAACTGGGTGTTTGGAGAAGTTGTTCACTTACAGGCCAAAACGTTTCTTGATCGGCTTGATCATGTCCAGTTTTTCCCAAGTAAAGGTCTCAACATTTTTTTCCCGACCCTTTCCATTCAGGCCAATTCGGACTTTCTTAGTTCCCGGTTTTCTGCCCATATGCCCATAGGCTGCCGTTTCGAAATAGATGGGGTTCTTAAGGCCATAGCGTTTCACGATGCTCCCGGGACGAAGGTCAAACAACTCTTTGATACCCGCCGCAATCTCGGTATCGGAGAGGTTATTGACGGCAGTTCCGTAGGTATTTACATAAAGGCCAACGGGCTCGGCAACTCCAATGGCGTAGGCCACCTGCACCAAACATTTCTTTGCTACTCCGGCAGCAACCAGGTTCTTTGCTATGTGGCGCGTGGCATAGGCTGCAGAACGATCTACTTTTGAAGGGTCCTTGCCTGAAAAGGCTCCACCCCCATGAGCACCATTCCCCCCATAAGTATCCACAATGATTTTTCTACCGGTGAGACCCGTATCCCCATGCGGACCACCAATGACAAATTTTCCAGTGGGATTAACGTACAATTTAAAGTCCTCAGCAAAGAGCTTTCGTACACGCGCAGGCACTTTCTTAGCCACTCGTGGGATGACAATTTCACGCACGTCTTTCTCTATGCGTTTTAACATGCGCTCCTCTTTTGCAAAGTCATCGTGTTGAGTAGACAGCACAATCGTCTCGATTCGAAGGGGCTTGTGATCTGCATCGTATTCGATGGTCACCTGTGACTTAGAGTCTGGTCTTAAATAGGTCATTTCCTTGCCCCTTTTGCGGATGCTGGCCAGCTCCATCAGCAGAAGATGAGAGAGCTCAAGTGGCAATGGCATGTAGTTGGCCGTTTCGTCCGTTGCATAACCGAACATCATCCCCTGATCTCCTGCTCCTTGCTCCTTGTCACTATCGGAATCCACACCTTGGGCGATATCGGGTGATTGTTCATGAATGGTGGCAATCACTCCACAGGAATCAGCATCAAATTGATACTCTGATCGGGTATACCCAATCTTGCGAATGACTTCGCGTGCGGTCTTCTGCACGTCTACATAAGCCTTACTAGTAACCTCCCCTGAAATGACCGCCAATCCCGTTGTAACAAGCGTTTCACAAGCTACTCGAGCATCAGGGTCCTGCGTCAGGAAAGCATCCAATATGGCATCAGATATCTGATCGGCAACCTTGTCAGGGTGGCCCTCGGAAACAGATTCGGAAGTGAAGAGGTAGTTTTGCTTAGACATGGAGATACATATTCTGTATTAATGTAATAGGAGTGGCGGCAAAGGTATATTTTTACTTCTGTCTTACCTGATTTCGCAAGTAAGCAATTCCTTGCCCTCTAAGTAGCCTACCAACTTATCGCCTTTGGCAACAGGCCCTACACCAGCCGGGGTGCCTGTGTAGATGAGGTCACCCATTTGCAATTTAAAGTACTGAGAAAGATGGCAGATGAGGAAGTCAAAGGAAAAGATGAGATCGCTCGTGTTTCCTTGCTGTACTACCTCACCGTTCTTCGTAAGTGAAAACTTAATGGCATTGCGATCTACCTCATCAATTGAAATAAATGGACTTAGCGCTGCCGAATGATCAAAGGCTTTCGCTTTTTCCCATGGATGCCCCTTGGCTTTCAACTCGCTCTGTAAGTCGCGAGCCGTAAAATCAATGCCCAGTCCAATTTCTTCATAGTACCCGGCTGCAAATTCGGGCTGAACATGACGACCATTCTTGCAAATTTTCAATACTACCTCAAGTTCGTAGTGTACTGATTTGCTAAATCCGGGAATGTAGAAAGGCCGATTTTCAAGCAGTAGGGCCGTAGGAGGTTTCATGAAAACCAAAGGAGAAGTGGGTACGGGGTTTTGTAGCTCTTTGGCGTGATCCCGGTAGTTCCGGCCGATGCAAATTATTTTCATGCTTGACGCACATTCAATAGCCCCATCATTTCTTTCACCTCTCTCACCGTTTCTTGTGCCAATGAACGAATCCGCTGAGTGGAAGACCGAATTTGGGCCTTCATGGCTTTTTTGTCTGCCAGTATTTCTGCTTTTCGATCACGGAACGGCTCGGTCATGGAGACAATAGCCTCCGAAACGGCTTGTTTTAGATCGCCATATCGCAACGTGCCATTTTCGAAGTGTTGCATAAAGGCTGCATGATCGTCTTCAGCTCCCGCCGCTTTAAGGAGACTAAACAGGTTTTCGACCCCCGGACTCATGAGGCCGTTGGTGTCCCCTGTATCCGTGACTGCTGATCGGATTTGCTTGACGATTTTTTCAGGGGATGCAAACAAATTGATGTTGTGCTTTTCGCCCAAGCTAGCACTCATCTTTCTTGTAGGGTCCGCCGTGGACATCACCTTGGGTATCTCTGTAAAAAGCGGTTCAGGCAGCACGAAATAAGGTTTGCCAGTGCGGTGATTAAACCGACCCGCAATATTGCGCGTGAGCTCCAAGTGTTGCTCCTGATCTTTTCCAACCGGAACGTAGTCAGCCCTGTAGATCAATATGTCGGCCGCTTGCAAGACAGGGTAGGTATAGAGTCCGCTCGTGATTTGAGCATCCGAACCCTTTTCCTGGACTTGGCGGCTTTTGTCCTTGAATTGCGTCATCTTGCCCAGCTCTCCAAATCCAGTCATGCAATTGAAGATCCAACTCAGCTCAATATGCTCCGGAATTAAGGATTGGATAAAGATATTTTCCGGTTTGAGGCCACATGCCACTAAGTTAAAGGCCAGTTCCCATGTAGCAGCAGTCAGCTTCTTCGGGTCGTAGGGCATGGTCATGGCATGGAGGTCCACAATGCCGTAAAGGCACTCATATTTCTCTTGAAGCCCAACCCAATTTTGGATGGCCCCAAAGTACCTGCCAAGGTGCAGGTTGCCAGTTGGTTGAATGCACGATAGAACGCGCTTTGGAGAAGTCATAGGGAGAAGATGCTATTTGCCTGTAGGCACTACCGCGAGGGTCGAGATTTCAATGTTGACAAACTTAGGGAGGTTGGCCACTTCAACCAGTTCTCGAGCTGGAGCGGTATCGTCATTGAAGTATTCTGCATAGACCGCATTAATCCGTCCATACAAGTGCATGTCCTTAACAAATACAGAACACTTCACCACATCATCAAAACTGCATCCTGCCTCTGCCAGGATGTTGCCTATGTTTTTCATCACCTGATGGGTTTCCTCTTCGATGGTACCATCGATTTTCAGTTCTCCGGTGGCGGGCACAATCGCGATCTGTCCTGATATGTGCAGCATGCCACCCGCAATGATAGCCTGATTGTACGGCCCTACGGGAGCTGGAGCGGAAGAGGTATTAATGATTTTTCGTGCCATTAATCTTCATCTTCAGCCTCCTTAATGAGAATCTTTCCTCGGTAGTATAGATCACCATCTACTTCGTATGCGCGGTGGTACAGGTGCGGTTCTCCAGTAGTCTGGCAGATCGCGATCTGAGGAGCGGTGAGCTTCTTGTGCGTGCGACGCTTGCGCTTCCGTTGTTTCGAAATTCTACTCTTAGGATGAGCCATTTTCTAGTCTTTAAGTTTCAATTTCTTTAATTCATTCCAGACTGGATGTCCCGACTCCTCGGTCGATTCAACCAGCTTTTCCATCAGCTTTGTATGGCAAGGAGGGTTTGTGTCACAATACTTGGTTATGGGAATCGACAATGACACATAATCGTAAATGACCTTTGCCAAATGCAATTTTCCATCAACATCGGACACCAGCACTTCTTCGTCCTCATCATCTATGGCCTCAGATCCCTGCACCAGCAGAGAAGTTTGCCCTTCTAACGGCAAATCAAGCGGTTCCATACAGCGATCACAAACAGAAAGCACCTTTCCGTGGTGTTCTATCTGAATCGAACCCATGCGTTCGTGTTTGGAGAGATTCAATTGCACCTCGACTTGACCAGATGTTATCAACGAACTTTCTATTGACGAAAAGAAATCATCGCCAAGAGAGAAGTCAAATTGATGCATTCCATCCGATAGGTTGCGGTAGTCAATCGTGTATCCTTCCACCTCCTTCATTCCTACAAAGAACTTTTGGGCCGGCAAAGATAGGTTTTATCTACAGAACAGACACATTTTTAGTGGCTTAGGACAGAAGAGCTCTTGTTCCTTCTCTCGAAAGCATGTAACTTCGTCGGCCGGTCGTTATTTAAAGGTATGCTAACAAGCTGGAAAGAACCTAGATGCAATGATCGGCGTTAGGACATAAAAGACTGTACAAGATGATTCTTAAGGGACTACTTACCATTTGCATGAGCGCATTGATTCTGACAATAGGATGGGCTCAAGATGATGATGCACAAGCTACGGCTGTCGAGACCGTGCAAGAAACCACGGCACCAGTTAAGCAAGAGAATACCTGGAAGAAGTTGTCCAAAATCACCTTTACAAAGCAGTATGACGAGCTGATGGGTTTTAAGGTGGATGTCCCGGTGTTCAGCGAGGAGATCAAAGCCATGGAAGATGGCGAGATCACCATTCGTGGGTATATCATCCCAGTGGAAGGGTACAAAAGCCATAAAGAATTCATTTTTTCAGCCTATCCGTACAGCATGTGCTTTTTCTGTGGTGGTGCCGGTCCAGAGACCGTAATGGAAGTATATTCCGCTGAAGCAGTCGAATATACAGCAGAGCAAGTCACCCTAAAAGGCAAGCTAGAGCTCAATGCAGATGACATTAACCGTCTCATGTATGCCCTGCACGATGCCGAGATCGTTGATGAAGACGAGGAAGAGGTCGAGGAAGACAACTAATCCAGGCCGGGAATACATAATGCGGAGTTTCCCAATGGGTGAGCAGCCTTGACTCCGATTTGTACCTTTGCCCTTCATTCCAAAGTAGCACATGTTTCCAACGTATGATGTGATTGTGGTTGGTGCTGGTCATGCCGGCTGTGAAGCTGCAGTGGCAGCAGCCAATATGGGATCTCATGTGCTTCTGGCAACCATGAACATGCAGACCATTGCACAGATGTCGTGCAATCCTGCCATGGGTGGAGTCGCGAAAGGCCAGATCGTTCGCGAAGTGGATGCACTTGGAGGCTATAGTGGGATCGTAACGGATCATACCATGATCCAATTCAGAATGCTGAACAAGTCGAAAGGTCCGGCCATGTGGAGTCCTCGGGCTCAGAGTGACCGCATGCGTTTTGCTGAGCTATGGAGACTGAAGTTGGAGGCACATCCACGCATTGATTTCTGGCAGGAGATGATCACAGGTATCCTCGTTAAGGATAAGAGAGCAGTGGGAGTGCAGACTGGCATGGGCATTGAGATTCCGGCACATACCGTGGTTCTAACCAATGGCACCTTCTTAAATGGCATCATCCACATCGGCGAAAAACAGTTTGGAGGCGGTCGAGCTGGAGAACGAGCGGCTACCGGAATTACGGCACAGCTGGAATCATTGGGATTCGAATCTGGCAGAATGAAAACCGGGACTCCTCCCCGAGTGGATGGACGGAGCATAGATTGGAGTGTGATGGAGGAACAACCTGGTGACGAGAAGCCGGGAAAATTTTCTTTTACAGACACCCCCGCATTGCAGAAACAGCGGCCTTGTCATATCACTTACACCAGTCCCGAAGTACACGACTTGCTAAAGGAAGGATTTGACCGCTCCCCTATGTTTAATGGGCGGATTCGGGGCACTGGACCGCGTTACTGCCCAAGTATTGAGGATAAGATTGATCGTTTTAGCGAACGTGACCGGCACCAACTTTTTGTTGAACCTGAGGGTTGGAAGACTTGCGAAGTCTATGTCAATGGATTTAGCTCTTCCTTGCCCGAAGACGTGCAGTTTAGGGCATTGCGAAAAATCCGTGGATTCGAGAATGCCAAAATGTTCCGACCCGGATACGCGATCGAGTACGATTACTTCCCCCCCATCCAACTCAAGGCCAACCTGGAGACCAAGTTGATTGATTCTCTCTTTTTTGCTGGTCAGATCAATGGTACTACGGGATACGAAGAAGCAGCCTCGCAGGGTCTCATGGCAGGCATCAATGCCCACTTGCGACACGCTGATTCGGACCCTTTTGTGCTCAAGCGATCGGAGGCGTACATCGGAGTGCTTATAGATGATCTGATCAATAAGGGCACCGACGAACCCTATCGCATGTTTACGTCCCGAGCAGAGTACCGCATCTTGTTGCGGCAAGACAATGCCGACCTTCGTCTGACTCCACGGGTGGCAGAAATCGGAATGCTGGGACTGGAGGAGCGCTTGGAATGCGTTCGAAATCGTGAGGAAGATGTGCTAGAGATCCATCGATTTATGCGAAAGTACAGCGTTGATCCGAGCAAGATCAATCCTTTTTTGGATGCTCAGGGATCGGCACCTCTCAAACAGAAGGTGAAGTTAGAGAGCCTCTTGATCCGGCCGCATATTACCTTAAGTGCCTTATGTGGTGCACTCCCTGAGGCACAACAAGTCCTGGGAAAGTATGGCGAGGAGACACTCGAACTGGCTGAGGTTTCGATGAAGTATGCCGGATACATCAAAAAAGAAGAGGAATTGGTGGACAAGATGAACCGCCTGGAGGATGTGCATCTTCATCCAGACTTTGACTATGATCTTCCCTCCCTGTCCTCAGAAGCCAAAGAAAAACTCACCGAGATCCGCCCGCGCACCATCGGCCAGGCCAGTAGGATAAGTGGAGTGTCACCCAGTGATATTTCCGTACTCCTGGTTCATGTAGGCCGTTGATGGGTATCCGGCCCACCCTTTAACAAATTGATGACCTTTGACTTAAAGTCAATCTAAACCTGTGCGCATACGCACCAGATTGACTAGCCGATGGGTTATGGGAGGAAAGCGTAGGTATGGAATAGAGGCTACCTCACTAAAATTCTCCAACATGAAAAAGCAAATCTTAGTGATGGCATGCTTAATTCTTGCCTTTGTACCTGCAATCGCGAACGCTGACGCCTTGGCTATCGCAGAAGCGGATTTTAAAAAACCTCCCCGTCCTGAAAAACTCCAGGAAGAAATTCCCGAACGCCCCAGTGAATTCCACGTGTGGCGTGAGGGTCGCTGGAAGTGGAAGAAGAAGCATCAGGCATGGACATGGAAAGAAGGCTATTGGTCATTTGACCATGATTACTACCGTTGGAAGACATACAATCGGTTTTACGGTAGACTAGCATTTTATCGACCCCGATATTTGGCAGTGCCGATCGGAAGAGGGTTGTACCGCATTGTCCGGTACCGATGATGAAGGCCTCATTTCAGTGAGGTGGTAGGTTCGATGGTCATGGCCTCATCGTACTTCCTTTATTGACTCAGGAGGCGAGCTTGGCATAGGTCAATGAAAAAGCTCTCGACACAAGTTCGCCTCCGCTTTCTTAACAAGGACATCTTGTTAGAAGTCGCTCACCAAGCTGAAGATTTTTGGACCAAAGATAAGCAGACCTGCAACCAGCGCACCGATTGCACTGATCAGTACAGCTCCTGCAGCAATGTCTTTGATGTCACGAATGCGTTCATCAAGTTCCGGTTGCACTACATCGCATAATCGCTCGATGGCGGAGTTCAATGCTTCCGCGCAAAGGACGATGGCACTTAAGCTGATGAGCGCAATGTATTCCATGGTTGAGCAATCGAAAAAGTATGCAAGAAGTAGCACAAAGAACAGGATAAGAAAATGTACTCGGGCATGAATCTCCCCCTTAAAGAAAAGCCGCACACCTCGCCATGCGCAGCGAAAACTATTGGACTCTCGTTGCCATATTTTCTTCATCGCGATACTGATAAATCCCCTGTATGCCGATGCGTCGAGACGAAGCATCATACAGATTGGAAAAGTGTTGAAAATCCAGCATTTCATTAAAGAAGATGTGGTTGGTAGGGGGGCTCAAAGAAGGCGTCATGGTTTTGCGGCTGTCTTCTAACCCTCCCAGCGCTCGAAAGTCCTGAAGCTCATCGGAGAACTGATCAAGATTGTAGTTGCCGAGCGTAAGTAAGGCCCTATCTGAGAGTTGCCCAGCAACCTGTCCAATGTCGGTCAGTTGCTGTCTCAGATCTTGGTAGGATTGTTGAAAAAGTGGAGGGAACGTATTGGAAAGGATGAGGTGCACCGCCGTCTCTGGCACCAGTTCAGTAGTTACATGAAGACTCGGTATCGAATTTGAACCCAGGGTATCAACATGATGGATGGGGGTCTTGGAATATATCGCTGTCCCAAAGTCATCGATACGAAGATTGACGGCCACGTGAGGATAGTCTTCCAACAGATACGAATCCAGTGCTTTCTTCCACGAGGGCGAAACTTCCAGTATGGCAATCACATCGGGATCACTTTCGACGATTGACTCATATGCATCAGACCACGCACCCGCAATACTGGATACACTGGTCTGCAACACGTGCAGCATAGGTTGAGAGGTTGTTGATATGGCTTGAATGGAAGCATCTGCTTTCACTTTGAGTACAAGGCATAAGCAGGCACAGCAGGCAAAGGCAGTAAAGAGCAGCCTCTTTTGACCAAAGAACATGAAGCCCAACCCAGCCGCCAGATATAAAAACAGAAGATGGAGCGAATACCCAGCCAGTGTTCGGAGAAAGATGAATTGACTGGGCCTGTACAAACAGATGATCAACACGGCCAGCATAGCCAGCGTCAAGCCATTTACAATCCATCTGTTGTTAAGCAGCGCTCTCATTTTAATGTAGACGGTTGGCAAGCACACAAGTCTCACGCCACGAAAGGGTTTCTCCAGATTCCACGAAAGCCTCTACAAGTACAGTGTAGATGCCCGTTGCTGCTTTAGTACCTTCTTCTGATGTGCCATCCCACTTGATGATGCCTTCAGAAGACAAGGTAGTTTGATTTTCTAACTGACGGACCATGCGACCGCCTGCATCAAAGATCCGAATGGTGGTGCGATAGCCACTGGCCGGGTACGCATACGTCAGCAACATGAAATCATCCTGGCCATCGCCATCCGGAGAAAATATCCTTGGTGCAATGGCAAACCGCTGATCGGCTTGTGCATGCAGCAGTTGACTATTTGGTGCTGTGGGCGTAGCATACCCGACAGACTCTGCCGCAGAATGCCAGTTAGCAGGATCATTGGTAGCGGATGAGGAGGAAATTCTTTCTAGACTCACGCCGTTCTGGTCTTTTAAGAGCTCCAAATGATATTCTTCGGAGTAATCAAAGGCATCCAGAACAATTCGCTTGTTGCCCTCGACGCGATACAGTGTCACGTTTCCAGATTGATCAGGAAAGGAAGGCAGTCTGGTTTCGACTACTCGGTCAGGGTAACCGACCTGGTATTGAGCCAAAGTATTGCTGCGGTCTGCTGTTAACACCATATATTGTTTAGATCCGATCACAAGCGGAGTCGTGATTTTTTCAATGTCATCTTTAAATCCCAGATTTGCAATGAACAGATCTGGAGCGAGCACACTCTGAGAACTTGTATTGTAAAGCTCAACGAAATCACTTCCTCCCGGACGTGGGTTAAACAAAACTTCATTGATGATGAGATCACCCGCAGCGGGCAGTTTTGCTAAATCAAACTCGACCTTTGTAGATAAGATTTGACCTTGGCAATCTTCTAATTCGTTGATGTACATGATGTAGTCGGTGCCAGGCTCCAGGGCTTGCGAGAGAAGAAGAACAACGGTGTTTCCCACTTCCGAGACGTTTACTTCTGCGATCGATAGCGTGGGAGAAAAAGTGAATGCGTCGGCCGTCGCCTGATTGCCTAGCACTTTGCTTAGCGAGAGAATAATCTGTGTGCTTTCCGCCATCAGAGATTCCAGTTCGAATGTTGAAGTCGAATCTGGATTGGCGATGGAGTTGACCGATCCGGGAGTCCCACCAATCAAACTCTGGGAAGCTCCCCAGTTGCTTGCGCCGGCACATGGATCTTCATGATTGATCATCTCAAGTGCATAGCCTCCCTCTTCCTTGTCTTTGTCATGGTACCAGCTTGAAGTATAGCTTACCGCATGGATGAGTTCGCCATCAAGATTGACTATGGATAAATCATCGCCACCATTGACCAGCGCAGGAAAAGAGGCAATTCCGGCTACCTGGCCATAAATATTGAGGGACAAGGTGTCGTCTATATCACAAAGCAAAACGTGCCTGCCTGGGGGCACGATCTGATGTGAAAGAGTAAACGCGCGCTCCGAGTTGACGAACTTCAGATCATCCAAATGGATGGGTTGATTTGATCTATTGAAGAGCTCCACATATTCTACCTCGGGAAGGCCTATCGATGGTGTGGGGTCCGCCAAGATTTCGGTGATGACAATCGCATACGGCTCAATGGCCTGTGTAAGACTAGAAAGTTTGTGATCCGCCGGCCACGCATCTTCCAATGATCCGGCTGCCAAACCACTGCAGAAAGTGTAAATGAGTAAAATAGACAGGAGGTGGTGCATACCTTTAAAGGTACATTTATCAGGTATACCCTATCTTAGTGGGCTATTAATCAATAGGCTATGAAACTTGCAATAGTTGGAGCCACCGGCCTGGTAGGTGGTGTGATGCGTGAGGTGCTTGAGGAATTCGATTTCTCTTTTGACGAATTGATCATGGTGGCATCTCCGCGATCGGTTGGAAAAGAGATCACTTTCAAGGGAAAGAACTATAAGGTCGTTGGATTGCACGATGCGGTTGCTTGGGGTCCTGACATTGCCATTTTTTCGGCAGGGGGAAATACGTCCAAAGAGTGGGCGCCTAAGTTTGCTGCACGAGGAACCATTGTAATCGACAATTCATCAGCTTGGAGAATGGATCCCAATATCAAGCTGGTTGTCCCGGAAATAAATGCCTCAACCTTAACAGAGCAGGACCGCATTATTGCCAATCCTAACTGCTCCACCATTCAAATGGTCGTTGCATTGGCACCTTTGCATAAACAGTTTGGGATTAAGCGGTTGGTGATTTCCACGTATCAAAGCTATACCGGGACGGGAGTAAAGGCAGTAGAGCAGTATGATGCCGAAAGAGAAGGCCATTCTGCAGCGGACCCGGCCTACCCACACCCGATTTTTGCTAATTGTTTGCCTCATTGTGATGTCTTCTTAGACAACGACTACACTAAAGAGGAGATGAAATTGGTGCACGAGACGCGTAAGATATTAGCGGATCCGGATATTAAGATTACTGCGACGGCAGTGCGCGTTCCCGTCGATGGAGGACACAGCGAGTCAGTCAATATTGAGTTTGCGCGTCCTTTTGAAATGGACCAAGTACGAAAACTGCTGCACGAGGCTCCAGGAGTTGTGGTGCAGGACAACCTAACAGACAATCACTACCCAACACCATTGCAAGCAAAGAACAAGAATGATGTTTTTGTAGGACGCATTCGGAGAGATGATTCGATCGAGAACGGTCTCAATCTGTGGATCGTTTCTGACAATCTACGTAAAGGAGCTGCCACTAATGCAGTACAAATAGCCCAGTACCTTACAGAAGGGGTATTGGCTTGATATGAATATCGACTTTCTTCAAAAAAGGAAAGTCACGAACAAGTCCGGGGCAGGTCACTGGCGTGCCAAAGGGCGCTAATACAGGAGAATGAGAAAACGATTGGTTTTTTGGGGAAAGAACGAAAAGGGTGAGAAGGTCCTACTTGGATTGATGTTAAGGGATGAGGAAAATGTAATCGAGGTGAGCATCTTTCCAGCGGCAGAAATTAGCGAGGAGTTTGCCGAGCAGTTTCATCAGAATTGGCGAAAGGGAGAAGATGTCCTGTTTCCTGAAAACCATCTGCGACACGAGATACCATTACGGGTAAGCGAGACCATCCTTCCTGAGGGGTACAAAGTGGATAGAGAAGACATATTGAAACGGGCTCAGACGGAGTGGCACTTCATCGTTTTGTCGGGGAAACTATACCGAGCCTATCAGGATGAATTGGAAGATCTCAAGGACCAAGTCAGCAAACTGACGAAATTTGATTCTGCGGTTTGGGAAGATCTTAAGGGTTTTTGGTCTAAAGTACAGGAACAAGCACGAGAAAAGAACCTTTTCCGAGAACATGCTGGCGCGATCAAGGAGACGACCAATGAGCTCTTTGGAGAACTAAAGGCCTTGCGTAAGAAAGTAGATAGAGAGTTTCATGCTGCTTCTCAAGAGCATGTAAAGAGTTTTAAGGAAGCTTTTGCAAACATAGACAACAAGATTAATGAGGGCCTCAGCCTGAATCCGATCTTCCAGGAACTCAAAGACCTGCAGAACAAGTTTCGGGACACCAAGTTTACGGGCAGTCACCGCAATCAAATATGGAAAGAACTAGATGGTCTGTTTAAAAAGGTAAAGGCGAAAAAGTACGGAGATCAAGGACCGGATAATGATCCATCCAGTCGACTGACCAAACGACTTGAGGGACTTCATGGTGCCATCTCCAGAATGGAGCGCTCTATCGAAAGGGACAATAAGGAGATTGCGTTTCAAACGAAACGCGTTGATCAGGCTGATGGCAGCTTAGAGTCTCAACTGCGAGGTGCCAAGATCGGTATGATTGAGCAGCGCTTGGAATCGAAGCAGGAAAAGTTGAAAGACATGCTGCAGACACGTACACGTCTGGAGAAGCAAATGCAAAAACTAGAACGGCAAAAGCAAGCTGCAAAGGAGAAGGAAAAGATTAATGAGGCCAAGGAGGAACTGAAAGCAAAGATTGCCGACGAAATTAAAGAAGCAGAACAAGAGCGCGAAGGTTCAGAAAGTATCCGACATGCCGTGGAGGCAATTCAAGAAGCCTCCGAGCCGGTGATAGAAGGTGTAGAAGAAGGGCTCGAAGATGTTGTCGATACCGTCAAGGCAGTAGCTACAGTGCTCGAAAGCCGATTCAGTGGATTTCTTAGCGATGTTGCAGATGCCATCAAAAGCATGACCGAGGAGGAGTAAAACCCTATCCTGCAATGGCTGCTATTCCTGGTAGTTGCTTGCCTTCCAAAAATTCCAGCATGGCGCCGCCGCCGGTAGAGACGTGACTAATTTGGTCTCCTAATGCCAGCAAATTGACAGCAGCTACACTGTCACCACCTCCCACTAGTGAAAATGCCCCATTGTCTGTGGCTGAGGCTACCGCTTGGGCTATTCCCTTAGTACCATTGGCGAAGGCTTCCATCTCAAACACGCCCATTGGACCGTTCCAGAGGATCGTTTTTGCTTGTGCAATGGCCCGAGAGAATTCGGCCACTGCCTGAGGCCCGATGTCCAGTCCCATCCAGTCGTCTGGGATGGCTGCACTTTCCACCACTTGATTTTGCGCATCTGCGGCAAACTCATTAGCTGCGATGCTGTCTACCGGTAACAGGATGGTCACGCCGGCAGCAGCGGCTTGGTCCAACAGCGATATCGCGAGGTCGATTTTGTCCTCTTCTACCAGTGACTTCCCCGTCTGCCCCCCTTTGCCCCTGACAAAGGTGTATGCCATAGCACCTCCAATGATCAGCGTGTCTACACTTTCCAATAGCTTTTCCAACAATAGGATCTTATCGGAAACTTTTGCGCCTCCTACAATGGCCACCAATGGTTTTTTAGGATCGTTTAGCACTTTACTGGCTTGCGTCACTTCCCGATCCATCAGGAGCCCAAATGCTTTTTCTGAAGGAGCAAAATGGTTGGCCACCGTGGTGGTGGAGGCATGGGCTCGGTGGGCTGATCCGAAAGCATCGTTGATGTAGACATCGGCTAATTCCGCCAGTGCATGGGCAAAACCATCATCACCAGACTTTTCCTCAGGATAAAATCGTGTGTTTTCTAACAACAGAACATCACCAGCCTGCATCCATCCTGCCGCGTTCTTCACATCATTGCCGATGGTGTCAGCCACAAATTTGACTGGCCTACCCAGGAGTGTTGCAAGATGGTCCACTAGGTGAACCAATGAAAAGCGCTCGCGATCCATTGATCCATCTTCCTTTAGTTTTTTGCCTGGACGTCCGAGATGAGACATTAAAATGACGGAACCTCCAGCGTCAAGGACAGCATTGATGGTCGGCAATGCTGCCCGCATGCGCGTATCATCGGTAATGTTATAGTCCTTGTCCAATGGCACATTAAAATCCACCCTAATCAGTGCTTTTTTTCCGGCGATATCAATCTTCATAGCTCCTTTGTACTTGGATCGCGAAAGTAATAAATCGGCCAATCTCTCTTTGGTTATCTTTGTGGAATGCATATAGCCTTGATTGCACATGATGGGAAGAAGGCAGACATGGTTTCTTTTGTCTTGCAGAATATGAAGTGGATCGATGCAGCAGAACTGTATACGACTTCGACCACTGGTAAGCATATGACGGATGCTGGATTGACCGTCAACCGGGTACTGTCTGGACCGCAAGGAGGAGATGCACAGATAGCGGCCATGGTTGCTACGGGAAAGATTGATATCGTGATTTTCTTTCGAGATCCATTGGACAAACACCCACACGAACCAGACGTCCAGATGTTGATGCGCATCTGCGATGTACACAATGTGCCGCTTGCCACAAATCGGGCTGCGGCAGAGCTCATCCTAAAAGGCCTGGCGAAACAGTGAGGCGAAATGGTCAAGGAAGATTTCTCTAAGATATCGGCGGATATTCCCCGACAGCCGGGCGTGTATCGTTTTATTGATGCTAAGGAAACAGTGTTATATGTAGGTAAGGCCAAGAATCTTAAGAATAGATTGTCGTCTTATTTCAATGCTCCTCAAAATCAAATGAACAAAACCAGGGTCATGGTAAAACATGCCAAACGCATCGAGTTTACCTTGGTTGAAAATGAGAGTGATGCCTTTTTGCTGGAGAATTCCTTGATAAAGAAGTTCCAACCACGCTATAATGTCAATCTTAAGGACGGCAAGAGCTACACCTATGTATGCATAAAAAACGAGCGATTTCCTCGCGTTTTTTTTACCCGAAAGTTGATAAAGGACGGTTCCAAATATTTTGGGCCTTATACCTCGAAATGGCGCACGGGAGTACTTCTCGACCTGATTCGTGATCTTTTTCCTTTGCGCACCTGCACGTATGATCTTAGCGAAGAAAGCATCCAGAAAGGAAAATATAAGGTCTGTTTGGAGTATCACATCAAAAACTGCCTTGGGCCGTGTGTTGGTCTGGAAGATGAAGCATCTTACTTGCTGAAGATTGAGCAAGTAAAGAACATCCTTTCTGGAAACTTCAAGCCGGTGAGAGAACATTTGCATCGTGAGATGAAAAAAGCGGCAGATGATCTTGATTTCGAGAAAGCACAACATTGGAAGGGCAAGTTGGTGGCCTTTGAAGATTATCAAGGAAAGTCACTGGTGGCCAGTACGCACTTAAAGGACATCGATGTTTTTTCAATTGTATCGGACCCAGCTTTTTCTTTGGTTCACTACATGAAAGTGTTGCAAGGGTCCGTAGTCAATACCTATGTGGCAGAGCTGGAAGCAGGAATCTCCGAAGACCCTGGGGAGTTGTTGTCTTTTGCCATTCCGCGCATCCGAGAGAAATTTGAGAGCATTGCACCTGAAGTTATTGTGCCGGTCGAGGTAGATCTGCCTGAAGAGCTTAAAATAACAATCCCGCAAAGAGGAGATAAGAGGAAGTTGCTGGAAATGTCAGATAAAAACCTGACGTACTACCAGATGCAGAAGAAGCAGGAGATCATCAATCGGAAGCAAAAGCAAACGAGTGCAGAGCGTATTTTAAAGACCCTGCAGTCCGATCTGCAGATGGATGACTTGCCTTTGCAGATTGAGTGTTTTGACAACAGCAATATGCAAGGATCTTTTCCTGTAGCATCATGTGTTGTATTTAAGAATGCAAAACCTGCCAAGAGTGATTATCGACACTTTAACATCAAAACTGTAGTAGGGCCGGATGATTTTGCATCGATGGAAGAAGTGGTGTTTCGGCGATATCGTCGGTTGCTGGATGAAGAAAAGCCGCTGCCTCAATTGGTGATCATTGATGGTGGAAAAGGCCAGTTGAGTGCTGCCATGAAGAGCATTAATCAACTGGAACTGGCGGACCGAATCACAGTAGTGGGCATTGCCAAACGGCTGGAGGAGATTTATTTTCCTGGAGATTCTGTCCCCTTGTACATCAATAAAAAGTCAGAATCATTGAAACTGATTCAGCAGTTGCGAAATGAGGCGCATCGCTTTGCCATTACCTTTCACCGAAATCAGCGGTCAAGAAATTTTACAAGTACAGAACTGACCCAGATTTCTGGTATCGGCGACAAGACAGCCGATCGATTGCTAAAGCACTTTCGCTCAGTGAAGAAAGTGCGGTCGGCTTCTGAACGAGAGATTCGGGCGGTGGTAGGGAAGAAAAATGCGCAGACCATAGTGGCACACTTTGAAGCGTTGAAGAACGCTGACCAAGAGGAGTGAGTCACGCCCGTCTGAAAGGACCGGGTGGAGTGTTAAAAACCCAAACAACCATTTAATCTTAACTATCTTTGATCTGTGTGGTAAGCGCCGCTGTTAGGCGATTTACAGCAGATCGACTTTTCCCTTCTAGTTTAGAATTCTGGTTGTTCATTACTGATTATTCGGTCTGCCCATGTATCTAAATTGCCATTCATACTATTCCCTTCGCTACGGATGCATTCCTGTTGAGGAATTGGTTGAGGAAGCTGCTCGTGCTGGCATAGAAGCCATGGCTTTGACGGACATCAATGCTACTACCGGGGTGTTTGATTTTATCAAAGCTTGCCGAAAGCATAATATTCATCCAGTGGTTGGCATGGAATTTCGACAAGGCAATAGTCTTCACTTTATTGCACTGGCTCGAAACAATGAAGGGTACCGAGAGATTAATGATTTTAGGACACAGTATTCAATTTCAAAAGACCCTCTCCCAAAATTCGCCCCTGAATTTTCTAATGTGTTTGTCATATATCCTTTTGACATGGCCCCAAAAAATCTCTCTGAGCATGAATTTGTGGGAATATCGCGTCAAGATCGATTTAAAGTATACGCATCACGATATCATCGCGATCGGGACAAGTTGGTTGTGCTGCATACCATAACCTTTCGCAATAAGCGAGAGTATAATCTGCACAGACTCTTGCGGTGCATTGATAACAATGTCCTTCTGGCAAAACTCGCTCATACTGCTCAGGCAAAGGAAGACGAATGTTTTCTATCGCCACAAGAAATAGTGACTGCTTTTGAGGCTTTTCCTACCGCGATCCATAACGCAAATAAAATTTTGGCCCAGTGTAATTTCGAGTTTAATTTTTTGGAACCAAAAAACAAGGAAACCTACACCGGTACTCGATATGGCGATAAGCAATTGTTGAGAAAATTAGTGGAAGACGGATTTTCGTATCGATATCGAAAAGATGACCAGACCGCATGGACTAGAGTGGAAAAGGAACTGGACATTATTCATGAATTGGGTTTTGGGGGTTATTTTTTGTGTACTTGGGATATTGTGCACTATAGCATGTCAAGAGGTTTTTTTCATGTCGGTCGTGGGAGTGGTGCTAATTCAATAGTTGCATACATTCTCAAGATTACGAATGTCTGCCCGATGAAGCTGGACTTATATTTTGAGCGGTTTTTAAATCCTGCACGAAAAGTCCCTCCTGACTTTGATATTGATTGGAGTTGGAAAGATAGAGATGCTATTCTAGACTATCTATTTAAAAGATTTGATCCGGATTGTACGGCATTTTGTGGAACGATAGGTTCATTTAAACATCGTTCACTTCATCGCGAACTTGGGAAGGTATTTGGCCTTGCAAAAGGCGAAATCGATGTGATGAGCCGTAATCCCCGAGACCTTCATGAAAAAAGCAGAGAAGTGACGCTAATCCATAAGTATGCCGATATGCTTCGAGGTTTTCCAAATCAGCGATCCATGCATGCATGCGGTGTAATCATTAGCGAGAAGCCCATTAGTTATTATACGGCGATGGATTTTCCTCCAAAGGGATTTAGGACGGCTCAGATAGACATGTACATTGCTGAGGATATTGGCTTTGAAAAGCTTGATATTCTGAGTCAGCGAGGACTTGGGACCATCAAATCCACCATAGACTTGGTGGCGCAAACCAAAGGAGATAAAATCGATTTTAATCAAACTGCATCTTATGTGGACTACCCTGCGTGCAATGAAATGCTTTCTCGAGGTAAGACCATAGGTTGCTTTTATGTAGAGTCGCCGGCCATGCGCGGACTTCTTCGACGCTTACGTGCAAACAACTATCCCATTTTGGTCGCAGCATCCAGTGTGATCAGACCTGGAGTCGCAAAATCAGGCATGTTACGAGAGTTTCAATATCGACATAACAATCCAGATGATTTTGAATATTTCCACCCCATATTTGAGAAGCATTTGGGAGAGACGTATGGCGTCATGGTGTACCAGGAGGATGTCATTAAAATTGCGCACCATTATGCGGGTCTTGATATGGCAGATGCAGATATTCTACGTCGTGGCATGTCTGGAAAAACACGATCGGCTCAGGAGTTGGAAAAAGTCAGAGAGCGATTTTTTAAAAATTGTGAAGAGAGGGGGTACGATCCCAAGGTTACGCATGAAGTATTTCGGCAAATAGAATCTTTTGCTGGGTTTTCATTTTGTAAATCACATTCGGCTAGTTATGCCGTGGAATCTTATTTGGCACTTTACTTAAAGCACCATTATCCACTTGAATTTATGGTGTGTGCTATTAATAATTTTGGAGGATTTTATCGTAAGGAGGTTTATTTGCATGAAGCCAAAATGCATGGCGCAATTATTCGACAGCCATGTGTAAATACCAGTGAGGTGCTCGCGCATCTGAAGGGCAAAGAGGTCTTTATAGGATTTAGTTCAATCGAGGGTTTTAATTTGGCAATTGCAGAACGAATTGTCGATGAACGTTTGCGACATGGACGCTATGATTCACTTCATGATTTTGTCGAGCGTACACAAATTGGGCTGGAGCATTGCGAGCTGTTGATTTTTGTAGGGGCGTTTCGGTTTTTGGGACAAGGAAAGAACGAACTCGTCCTCGAAATGAGAATGCTCATTAGTAAGAAGAAGTCGGTGCAGCATGTTCCTCCTAAGTTGTTTCGACCTCCTAAAACAAAAGATTGGAAGTTTCCGGTCTTGGAGAGAAATCCTTTTGAGGATGCCTTTGATGAAATTGAGTTACTGGGTTTTCCTGTGACGTGTTCTCCTTTCGACATGATAAAAACATCATATCGAGGCGATGTCGTCGTGGGGGATTTCTTGAAAAAGGAGGATCGAACCATACGCATTGTGGGGTACTTGATTGCACGCAAGGACGTGCCCACCAATAGAGGCCATATGAATTTTGGAACATGGGTAGATTGTGAGGGTGCTTATTTTGATACTACTCATTTCCCGGATATACTTCGGCGTTGGCCATTTAAGGGTCCGGGATGCTATCTGATGCAAGCTAAGGTGGCCGTGGAGTTTGGCTTCCCATCTTTGGAGATAGAGAAGATGGAGCGGCTGCCCATGATTGATGATCCAAGATATTCGGATGTGCGCCATAAGACGGGATTGCGCGACGGGTCAAACGTGTCTCCTCGACCTCTTACCAGAGCACCCTATCCATCCAAACGAGAGGTTGATAAGTTGTATCGCAGATAGTATGGTAGTGATTTGACTATCGTTCCACTTCTTCTACATTCTCAAAGTAGGTAAGCAGGAAGGTTCTTAGTTCTTTCCTCTTTTTTGGCGAAAGGAGTGCGTTTATTTCAATCAAAGTTGGTTCCTCGGCGCCTGCGTCTATTCGTATTTGTTCGGGAGACAACACGATCTTACTGATTGATGAGCGATCAATAATCCCTTCCGACTTCCGCGGCAAGCGATAGCGTATATGGTCCACATCAATTTCTAAAAATTGAGGATTGGTTAATTGATCATAAATAAGACCTAAGGAGATCACAACGGTCATGCCTAGTAGCACATACTCTTGACTCCATATCCCTATAGCGATTAGTATCGCATATAGAATACCCATGTTGAGCGATATCCAAAGCCCGTGTTTCTTTCTCTGGTATAAGTAGTAGGGCGCTGACCCTACCTGATCTCCTTTGGGTGTTAGATCGCTGGCCTCCGTTTCTGTACTCATATTCTTAAGGAGGCGCAAGATAGTGGGTATCCGGTAATCTTAAGAACGTATGCTCTCTTGAATGATCGTGGTGTGCAAGGCGTAGCTGTCGCTATACCATCTTTTTGATTTCCTTTTTCAAGATCTTGCCGGTTGCTGACATGGGTAAGGCATCCATAAACTTGATGGATCGCGGATATTTATAGGCAGCAATGCGCTCTCGAGTCCAGGCAATCAAATCTGATTCCGAAATGCTGGCATCCTCTTTCGTCACCACACAGGCCATGATTTCCTCCCCAAACTGCTCATCTGGGATTCCGATCACGGCTACCAGCGATACTGCTTCGTGCTGAATTAACACTTCCTCCACTTCTCGTGGATATACATTAAGTCCGCCTCGTATGATCATTTCTTTCGTCCGATCAACAATGTAGAAATACCCATCCTCATCCTTGGTGGCTACGTCTCCAGAATGCAACCAGCCATCACGTATGGTCTCTGCATTGGCCTCTGGTTTATGATAGTAGCCCTTCATGACATTGTGCCCTTTGTACACCAGTTCCCCTTTTTCCCCTATGGGAACCTCTTTTCCAGATTCGTCTACAACCTTGACCTGAACGCCCCATACCGGAGTGCCCACAGAACCTGGCTTACGCTCTTGATCAAGGTGATTAAAGGTGACTACAGGAGACCCTTCTGACATTCCGTACCCCTCCATGATGGGAACATCAAATTTCTCTTCAAAACCGTGCAGCACTGCAATAGGCAAAGAAGCACCGCCCGATATGCAAACACGCAAGGTTTTGGCTTGCTCAATGTCGCTGCCTTGATTGAGCAGTGCCCAATACATGGTCGGAACACCTGCAAAAATGGTGACGCCATGTCGCTCAATCAGATCGAGCACCGCTGGAACTTCGAAGCGTGCCAATAAAACATTAGCACTGCCTCTGTAGACACCGGCATTCATTAGGACGGTCATGGCAAAAATGTGAAAAAGGGGCAGTACAATCAATTGCGTATCCTGATGCGAGAGTCCGGTCAGATCGGCCGATACGATGGCGTTTAACATGAGATTGGAATGCGAGAGTGTAGCTCCTTTAGGACGTCCGGTTGTTCCGGACGTATAGATGATGACGGCATCATCTTCGGACGACGTGGACACGGTCTTGAACGCTGCCGGCTGATCTGCGATCAGTGATCCAAAAGAGGTAGCACCACTGGCTACTTCGCCATCGGGGGAGGCTGTAATCATGATGAGGTGCTCGCATGAGGGAGTAGCTTCGAAGGCAGCAAGACCTTCGACGCCCATCGCCAACTGCGCTGTTCCTTCAAAACAGACATAGGCTTTTGCACCACTGTCTTCTATATGGTACTGGATCTCATCCCTTTTGAGCAACACACTAAGTGGAACACAAACGGCTCCGGCCTTTAAGATGCCAAAATAGACAGCTGGAAAATACGGCAGATTAAGACAGCTGAGGGCCACTCGGTCTCCTTTACGAATGCCCCGCGAGCTCAAGCCCCCGGCTACTTGATTGGCCAGGGCATTGGTTTGTTCGTAGGACATTACGTTGTCGCCATAGATAAATGCTGGTTGGGTCGGATATCGCTGAGCGCTATCCTCTAGAATGGTTGCCAGATTGAGCATAGATTTGGTTTTTGGACAGGAAGTTAAAAAAAGGTCACTGCTGTGTCCGCCCCAACAAGTACACGCATGGTCTTTTGTCAAGTGCTGGCATGGGGTTATTTTTCCAGGAGCGAATGGATTGCGTTAATATATTTTCAGAAGGGAGGGTCAAGTCGCATGCGACGCACAGCAGAGTGTCCGATCTCAGCGTCGTCATCAGAGCGTCCAGTAGGATCTGATTGCGATAAGGAGTTTCCATAAAGATTTGCGTAGCGTGGCTGGACTTCCGCTCCATGGCGAGTATTTGCGTCCGTCGAGCATCTGCCTTTTGAGGTAAGTAGCCATGAAACGTAAACTGTTGCCCATTAAATCCAGATGCCATGAGGGCGAGCATCAAGGAGTTGGGGCCACTGATGGGTTTGACCGGAATGCCCTTTTGATGGGCAAGTGCGACCAGTTTACCACCGGGATCTGCCACTGCTGGCAGACCGGCATCCGAGACCAGTCCAACATCTTTTCCGGAAAGAAGTGGGGTGGTCATCTCTTCCAATTGGTAGATGTCCGTTCGCTTGTTTAACTCGTAAAACTCGATTTGATCAAGGTCCAAATCGGGCAGGAGTGCACTGAGCAATCTTCTCCCCATCTTGAGCGATTCGACGACAAATACCGTGCAGCGTGCTGCTGCTTTGGAGGCCGCTGGAGGGATGGAAGTCAGATCTTTGCTCCCAAGTGTATTGGGCAGGAGAAACAATGTGCCGGCATCCTTCTTCATTTGCTGTGTTTGGATTCGTTGTAGCAAGCCTCAAGGCCTTACTAACCACATTAAAAATACGCTACCTTTGGCAGACCGATGAGTGAGCGAAACTACAACTCTTACACGATCAAACTCCCGCAGTTTGAAGGTCCCTTTGACCTTCTGCTCTTTTTTATCCAACGTGACGAGCTCGACATCAACAACATACCGATCGCCAAGATCACCGATGACTTCCTGGCATACGTCCGACAGATGGATGCCTTGAACATTGATCTAGCAAGTGAATTCATTGTCGTTGCGGCTACGCTGATGCGCATAAAGACGAAGATGATGCTTCCACGCAAACAGGTTGATGAGCAAGGAAATGAGATCGATCCACGGGAGGAGCTGGTGCAGAAGCTCATGGAGTACAAGCAGTACAAGGAGACGTTGGAGGAATTTCGCACTCGAGAGCAAGACCGCTCCAGTCGTCATGAACGGGGGATGGTGCGCAAAGAGATTCGGCAGATCGCTGACATAGCATTGGTTGATGTAGAATTAGAATCCCTGACGCTCTTTAAGATCCTGAAAGCGTTTGAGCGTGTCATGGATCAGTATGAAAATCGGCAGACGGTCACGCACCGTGTCATCAACTTTAGCTACACCATCCAGGAGCAACAAGCCTACCTGGCGAGCAAGATTGCACCGCGCGAGAAAGTGTCCTTTGAAGAGGTCTTTGCCGGGTTGGACAATCGCATCCATGCCATCATCACGTTCTTGGCACTTCTCGAAATGTTGAATCAGCAGTCTGTTGCATTGATTCAAGGAGAAGGCGCAAATGAGTTTTGGTTAAGTGCCAAAGGAGAGGAAGAAGAGTAGTTTGTCAGCTGTCTAAGTTGGGACGCGGTATCTGCATGATTATGCCGCTTCATTTCATTTCATCAATTTCCCCTAAGAGGCGTACAAGGGCACCTTGGAGAAGCTGCTTTCGTTCGGTTGCCAGTGCTTCTGCTGGTGCTTCTTCTTGCCTAATTTCTGCACGATTTAGCAGTAAAAAGAGGTTTTCTTTTTCGCTTTGGGAGAGGTGGCTAAAAGTACGCCGCAGCAAAACCAGGTAGTCCATAAAGTAGTCTTCTGTGAGCGACGTCACCCAGGAGTCCAGAGCTTTTCGTAAAGGGCCATGATGAATTAGGATGCTTCCTCCATCCTTCAAAAAGCTCTCGATAAATTGCAATGCGTACATGGGATCACCCTTTCGACTCAGTTCGTATTGAAGGGAACTAGCAGTTAACGCATGGGAGTATTCTCTCCGATCAAAAAGGGACCGCAGAATGGCGCCCTTCATCAGACCGTGGACCTCATTGGACTCCATGATGGTCAACATCGCCTGGACCCACCCATCATTGAAAATGGGATCACCTCCTCGTTTCAGCGCCTCATCCAGTTTGGCCATGTCCGGATATAGTGATTGCGCCACCTCATCGCTGATATTTTTGACTTCGCCGGGCAGAGCGAATGTTATCCTGGGCATTAGCTGAGCGAGTACTTCTCTGATGCCGGCAGTATCCATCTTCCTTGTGGTGCCGTAGCGAGTGGCATTGACCAACATGGGTGCTAAGGCTAACAAAAGCTGAACATCTTGCTGCGTAGCCAGGTGTCGAGAAAGCGATTCACAAAGGGGCATAATGAGTTTGCGAAGATCCGCTTTCAAAACGCGCAGCAACAGCGCTGCCGTTTGATCCAACGGTGGATTGGATTGCTCCAAATGATGCGTGACGAAACCAAAGCTGGCTTCTTCAATGGTGTTGCCGTACAGGCTGGCTTCAATAATTTGTATTTGAAAATCAGGAAACCACTTAAGGGACCAGGCTTCATGAAACTGACCATACGAGTGGTGTTCCAGTGGCATCTCGACCCCCCAAGGTATGCCCAATAGTGTCAGCCGATGCAGCAATTGACTGATTCGCAGGTGGCTCGCTTTTCGTATGTCAAGTTGCCGATCCACTGGATGGGAAGATTCCCAGGCTTTGCTAAGACGACATGCCTTGATCTGTTTTTCAATATCACGCTGCAATGGTACCATCGAAACACTGGGGTCTACCGATCCTACTTTTTCCCCTTCCAAGAGACGTTTTCGTAATCTCTCTAGCAGCTCATCGTCCCCATGACAAAAGACGGTGGCCATGGCGTCAAATAGTTCGGAAATGCCGGGACGGTTCTTTTTTCGAATGGCCGTGAGTGCGTGCACCAATCGTCCGGCTTCGATGGCATCTGCAGATGAGCTTTGCCAACCCAAATGACGTGTCTCTTTGGCCGCTCTGCTCATCCATCTGGCCACTGCCTTGTCTGGGTCTTCGAACAGCGCTTCGTACCAGAATGGAGAAACTACCCCTGCGCCGTAGCCCGAATGTTTGGCAATGCGTCCGTACGACCAGGGAACCCATGAGGCCGAAGTTCTTTCCATTCGACTGGATTTCCACTGTTTATCATCCTTGGTTGAGGAATAATTGGCCAAATGCTTGAGCGCTGGAACATGCCAGGCCCCGCACACAACGGCCACGCGTTCATGGCCCTCCTTAAGTGCTTTTCGCAATTCGCTCCGCATATGTGCCTCCCGAATATGGTTGGTCTGATGCTCGAATGTGGATGACTTGCGAAGCTGGACCATGAGATCGCTCACGACTTCGAAGACCGTATGAGGGTCATGTTGCTGCTCAATGTAGTCGTCCCACCAGGCTTCTGCATCGGTATAACCAGCTATTTCGGCCAGGTACTGAAATGGGTCTGCAACCAGCCCCGTACCGTTATTCTCTTTGACTTTCTTTTCTCTTAGAGACAACATACGCCCATGCGGCAGATCGATAAATCGAATGATCTTCTTTCGTTCATTCCCCCAGTGCATGGCGTGCCATTCTGGTGAGAATGAGGTAAAGGGGTAATACGCATATTTGGCATGATCGGAATTGCTGTACACCATCATGGCCACTGGCGGGCTTAGATTTTGACCGGCCACGTGTTGAATCAAATGCTGACAATCATGTGGGCCTTCAATCAGGATTGCCTGAGGATCAAAAAAATCAAGGGCAGCCATGAGATTCCGGGCAGATCCGGCACCATGATGTCGAATTCCAAACAAGCGTACTTCCTGATTTGCCGTCTTCACAGAGGTTTTACTCAGATTGCTTACCCACGATCGATGATAGACTTGCATGCATGGTAAAGGCCTTTCCAGTCCTTACGCATCTTCATTACCGCTTCCAAATACTCCTGCAATACCAAGCGGTCATGGGCATCTTCTTTGATTACGCTGGAGACGATGCTTTCGGCCAACATGTCTTGCGCTCCTTTATCCTGGCCAAAATGGACTTGCAGGCTGATGCAATTGTTTATTGCCGAAATCGCTTCGGCCGTACTCAAGGTGGATGTGGGTACTTTGAGTTTTTGATCCTTTTCTAAGGTATGCCCATTACGGAGCTCTCTAAAAACGGTGATTAGTTGTCGGATGTCTTCCTCTTTTATGGCTTTTAGGTCTGTCGCTTTCTGAGTTTGTTTGATTCGATAGTGCACAATTTCCACTTCTTCGTCAAGCGTGGCCGGCAATGGTAAGCGGACTGTGTTAAACCGACGGCGCAAGGCGGATGAAAGCTCATGCACACCCCGGTCTTTGTCATTGGCAGTGGCAATGACATTAAAGCCTTCTACTGCTCGCACAGCGGTGTTAAGTTCGGCTATCGGAAGTTGTTTTTCTGATAGAATGGTGATTAACCCATCTTGAATATCTGATGGTATCCTGGTGAGCTCCTCGATACGTACCAGCTTACCTGTTTTCATCGCCGCCATCACAGGGCTTTCGACCAGCGCCTCTTGTGAAGGGCCGTCTTGCAGCAATTTGGCATAATTCCACCCATAGCGTATGGTGTCCTCGCCAGCCCCTGAAGTTCCTTGTACCAGCAGTCTAGAATTCCCAGATATAGCTGCTGCCAGGTGCTCCGAAAGCCAGGTCTTGGCAGTGCCGGGTATGCCAATGAGCAAGAGTGCTCGGTCGGTCAGCAGGGTGGCGATAGACAGCTCCACCAAACGTCGTTGTCCAAAATACTTTGGGGTAATGGGTTTTCCTTTCTTTGTCTTTCCACCCATAATGTAGAGCAATACACCCTGGGGAGAAAGCTCCCAATTGCTGGGCTTCTCGCCCTTATCTTCGGCTTTGATGCTCTTGAGTTCCTGAGCAAAGGTTTCCTCGGCTGCAGCACGGAGGATGGCTTTTTTCTTACTCATAACTATGTGCTATGCTTTCCAAGAGTCGATGACGTTGCTCCATGGTTTGGTGAAATATGTTGATGTTCTTGGTTAAAACTCCCATATAGTAGTCGTTCGACCACAAAGATCTAAGTTTTGGAAAGATGCGGGGATCCAGGCGGTTGCCCAGCGTGGGCAGTAACCGGTTCAGTTGTTGGATTTCGTTGAAGGGCAAATCGGAGATGGTTGCTTCATGGATGCGTTCGATGATGGCTTCAGAGAGGGAACGACTAACGTACGGAGTGTTGCCATGCAGTACAAGTGCAAGTTTTTCAAAGAAACGAGAAGGAGTCTTGAGTAGAGATCCAATGCAAGTGCGCAATTGATCGGTATTTAAACTTTGAGTCAAGGGTTGAATTTGCAGACCTACGGTGTTGCCCGCAGGATAGAGACGCAAATAGGTTTCTAAAAGTGCCATGACCAGGTCTTGGTCATTATGATGCGAAGCTCCACAGATGACCATCTGTGCCAGCCTTTCTAACCCTTCATTCTCCATTAAGGACGTGACCACAAAGTCAGACGAAGGATCCTCCAAATACTTAGCAGGCGCGACCATGCAGAACAATCGCCACTGTGGATTGGAAAAATACTCGGAATACAGCTCAATGTCCGAAAGTTTAAACGTGATGCCTGTGACAACAGCACTGTTGCTGGGAGAAAAGTTCAGAGTGGTCTGGCTTTGCGCAATGGCGCCCTGCAGACGAGGAAGGGCAAACGATTCGATTTCTTTGGTATGAGGGTTTTGTGGATTCCTTAGCACAGCATTAAGTACGGCTCGTCGCAGTTTGCCAGAGCGACTGGGCAGTAATCTGGGCAGCACCGCAAGGTTGCTTTCGTCGGGATGCTGGTTCAACCACCCAGCCAATTTTAGTTTTGCGGTGGTGTCCAGCACATCTAGTTTTTCGATGATGGCGGCATTGGCCTGTTCTGCCGAGACACTGAACTGCATGATGTACTTGGGCCACCACTGTGCAAATGCATCATCTTCGCCAATGGGTGAGTTGGAGTCCAACCACCAGGTCCATTTTTGATTTTGCTTACTTAACCAGTCGGCTCGGGAGCCCATTGTTTTTCGCAAATCAGGATAGAAGGGATAGTCATGCTGCAGTGAGGAGAGTATTGCAGGCAGGGCAAGCGGATGGATGTGCCTGTTGGTATAGGCGACGATACGAAGCGCCTCACGGAGGGTGTCTTTCTTGCGCTCTTCGGCTAGCCTGGTGATTATTTGAGCCGCTGCCCAACTGCAATTTGGGGTTTTGTCTGCAAGTGCAATTGAGGCAGGTGTCTCCACCTTTGATAGCATTTGAGCCCCCTTCGAAAGCACTTCCTGAGCAAATGCCAACTTCCATATCATGCCTTCATTGGTTTCAATCCCAAAGGTGTCGGCCATCTCAGTAAGCCTGATGTCAGTGTCCTGGTCAGATGCACCATGGAGGAGGTGTGCTTTTATCGAATCATGCATTGCCCATAAAGTTCTTCTTGGTGATGTCGATAGACCGTCGAATCCTTGTCTATATTGACAACAGAGTTATCTTTGCAGCGATTTTCAAAACGCCTTTCGAATTTTCTAAATATATGGCAAATACAGGTCAGGTAAAACAGGTAATTGGTCCCGTAGTGGATGTTAGCTTTAGCGATGAGGGAGCAGTGCTTCCCGAAATCTATAACGCATTGGTCATCAATCGAGAAGGTGGAGATCGCCTTGTGCTCGAATGTCAGCAACACTTAGGTGAAGACAGCATTCGTGCGATTGCTATGGATGCAACCGATGGACTCACTCGTGGTACTCCTGTAGTGGATACAGGCAAGCCCATTGCAATGCCTGTGGGAGAGCGAATCAAAGGAAGACTATTCAATGTCGTCGGAGACGCCATTGATGGAATTGACGATCTGCACTCGGAAGGAGAGACGTACTCCATCCATCGTAAACCTCCTGCGTATGAGGATCTTTCGACAGAAACAGAAGTATTGTTTACAGGAATCAAAGTGATCGACCTAATCGAGCCTTATGCGAAAGGAGGAAAGATCGGTTTGTTCGGTGGTGCAGGGGTTGGTAAACCGGTACTCATTCAGGAGTTGATCAACAACATTGCCAAAGGATATGATGGTATCTCTGTATTTGCAGGAGTGGGTGAGCGTACACGTGAGGGCAATGACCTGTTGCGAGAGATGCTCGAGTCGGGTATCATCGATTATGGTGAAGAGT
>JAHQVP010000250.1 GCA_019634275.1 Saprospiraceae bacterium | reverse complement strand
TGGCTGATCAGTTCAAGACCCTGCAGATGGGTTTGGTAGCTGCAGACCGAGTATTTCTGCTTATTGATAGTACCGAAGAGATTGAAGATGCGGGAGAGAAGAGCCCCCGCAAATTTGAGGGAAAGATTGAATTTGACAAGGTGTCTTTTGCCTATGACGACATCAACTACGTATTGCAAGACATCAATTTTAAAGTGAATCCCGGAGAAACTCTGGCCTTGGTGGGCAGCACAGGATCTGGAAAGTCCACGATTATCAATATTCTCAATCGATTTTATGAGATTCAGAAGGGAGAAATTCGCATCGACGACGTAGCCATCCAAGAGTATAGTATTGCGGCACTGCGATCCCGCATCTCTATTGTCCTGCAAGATGTCTTTCTTTTTTCAGGTACATTGATCGAGAACATTACGTTGCGGGACCGCTCTATTTCGAGAGAAAGTGTCGAGGCGGCTGCCAAGATGATTGGTGCTCACCAATTTATCAGTAAGATGCCTGGTGGCTATGACTTTGAAGTCAATGAGCGTGGTACGAATATGTCCATGGGTCAGCGACAGATTATCTCTTTTATTAGAGCACTCGTTTTCGATCCGGATATTTTGATTCTGGATGAAGCAACATCATCAGTTGACAGCGAAACAGAGTCCGTTATTCAATATGCGATCGAGAAGCTCATTGACAAACGCACCTCCATTATCATTGCACATCGGCTTTCGACCATTCGACATGCCGACTACATTGGCGTGATGGATGCTGGTAAGCTAATCGAGTTTGGAAGTCATGACGAACTTTTGGAACTTGACAATGGCAGGTATCGAGAGTTATATGAGATGCAGTTTGACGGAGTAAGCACCTAGATCTAGAATAGCACCATGTTCGTCTAAGATTGAGAACTTTGTTGACACATCCACCCTTTTGACATTAAGGACATGCAGGAAAGAAGATCATACGGATTTAATACGCAGAATACCATACTGGGCATTGCCATCATGGTGCTCGGACTCGTAGCCCTTTTTTGGTTGGCCAAGAGTGTATTTACCATCTTGACCTGGGTTGCACCGATTCTGCTGATTGCCACCCTTGTCATTAATCACAAGGTGGTGATCAACTATGGAAAGTGGATCTGGAACTTGCTCAAGACCAATACCATTGTGGGCATCGTGGCCACTCTGCTTACCATAATAGGATTTCCAGTAGTGTCACTGCTGCTCTTTGGTCGCGCCATGCTGGGCCGAAAAGTGGAGCAGATGACCGGTACTTTCCGTCAGGAAGAGCAGACCTATACCGACTATGAGGTGGTGGATGAAGATATGGAGATATTGGAACTTCCGCCGATGGAACCTCCTCCGATTCAGACGGAAGATACCGACTACGAAGAACTCTTCGATTGATGGCCTGGATTGGTGTCATCGCAATCATTGTTGCGTTGATGTACCTGTTTGTGCAACTCGGGTTGGCCTACAGTTGGTCTCAGATCGGCGAACAAGGATCGATCCCGTCGTCCGCAGACCTGCCCTTGGTCACCGTTCTCGTTCCAATGCGTGATGAAGCAGACCACATCGCTGAGCTTCTAGAATGTCTACAGAAGCAAGACTATCCCCGTTTTGAAGTTCTTTGCCTGGATAACCACTCAAGTGATCACTCAGTGCAAGTCGTAGATCAATTTTCAGACGTACGTATTCGTTCCATTTCGTTGGACGATCATCTCCGGGAGGCAGAAACTTTTAAGAAAGAGGCAATCGAGTTTGGGGTGGCTCAGGCAAATGCAGATTTTATCCTCTGTACCGACGCAGATGCGATACTTCCACCCACATGGATTTCTACCATGATGATTGGGTTGCTGCGTGAGGGGGTAGCCTACGTGGTTGGCCCCGTAGTAATCGAAGCGGATTCAAGTTCTTTCCTGGCTGATTTTCAGCGACTGGACTATTGTGGTCTCTTGACCTTGACAGGCGGAGGCTTGCAATCAAGATTGTTGGTGTCGTCTTTTGGCCCCAATCATGGATACCGCAAGGGCAGTTTTATGGACGTAAGTGGCTACGACGGAAATAGGACACAACGCTCCGGCGATGATATATTTCTGGTACAGAAAATGGTAGATGCAGGATATGATGTTCGATTTGTGAAGGATCGGGGTGCCCTCGTCCGATGCGAGGCCTGTACAAATTGGTCTTCTTTCTGGCAACAAAGGATTCGCTGGATTGGCAAAGCACCGAGTCTTTCGCACCTGCCAAGCCGCCTGATTACTTTGGTGCCTTTATTGCTAAGCGTTGCCTTACTTGTCCTTGTGGTATTGGTCTTTTGGCATCCACGGCATTGGCCTTTTCTTCTGACTGCTTTCTTGATCAAAGTAGTCGCAGACTCCATCGTGCTCCTCTATGGACTACGTTTTACCAACCAAAAGTTCTCCCTTAGTGCCTGGATTTTATCCCACCTTTTCCATCCGATCTACGTTTGGCTGGTGGGCCTGGGGGCTATCTTTGTGCGCCCCCGATGGAAAGGGCGAAGCATTTAATTTCCCCCTTAGAAAGGCTCTGTTATGATATGAACAGAGCCCTCCTCTTTCAAACCACCCTGGTGTTTTAGTAAATTGCGGCAACAGGACCCGAAAGAGCAGTGCTAGACGTCTACGTTCGCGTACTTTGCGTTGCGCTCGATGAATGCGCGACGAGGCGGTACATCTTCTCCCATGAGCATTGAGAACACGCGATCTGCTTCCAGGCTGTCTTCAATGGTCACCCGTCGCAAAATGCGAGAATCCGGATCCATGGTGGTCTCCCATAGCTGATCAGCATTCATCTCTCCTAGTCCTTTGTATCGCTGAATCTTTACACTGGTGTCATTTTCTCCTTTGGAATACTGCTCTACAGCCGATGCTCTTTCTTCCTCGTTCCAACAATAGACGGACTTTTTGCCCTTCTTTACTTGGTATAGGGGAGGAGCGGCGATGTATATTTTGCCCATCTCGACCAGTGGCTTCATGTACCGGAAGAAGAATGTTAGGATCAGCGTAGAAATATGGCTTCCATCCACGTCGGCATCACACATGATGACGATTTTGTGGTACCGCAGTTTTTCGGTATTCAATACGCGTTCTCCGTCCTCTTCTACAATGCTTACGCCGAGAGCGGTAAACATGTTTTTAATCTCCTCATTATCATAGATCTTATGTTCCAGCGCTTTCTCTACGTTCAAGATTTTACCTCGCAGTGGCAGGATGGCCTGAAAGTGTCGATCTCTGCCTTGCTTCGCTGTTCCGCCTGCCGAATCTCCCTCTACCAGAAATATCTCCGACTCTTCGGGATCTTTGGAAGTGCAGTCGGACAGTTTTCCAGGTAGGCCACCTCCTGTCAATGCGTTCTTACGCTGGACCTGTTCCCGAGCTTTGCGTGCAGCCTCTCTGGCTGTAGCTGCCAGCAGCACCTTGTCTATGATGCGTTTGGCTTGTTTGGGGTTTTCTTCGAGGTAGTGTTTTAGGATATCGCCCACCTCTTGCGACACTATGGAAGTGACTTCACTATTACCAAGTTCACCCTTCGTCTGACCTTTAAATTGAGGTTCCGGCACCTTTACCGCTACAACAGCAGTCAGTCCTTCGCGGAAATCCTCTCCCGATATCTTAAACTTTACCTTGGAGAAGTAGCCATTCTCTTCACCATACTTCGAAAATTCCCGGGTAATAGCCCGTTTAAATCCGCTCACGTGGGTACCACCCTCACGTGTGCTAATGTTGTTGACAAAGGAGTAGATGTTTTCAGAATAGCTGGTATTGTACTGCATGGCCACCTCGATCTCCACGTCATCCCGCTTCCCAGTGACATGAATAGGGTCTTCAATTAGGGGCTGCCGACTTTCATCCAAAAACTTGACGAACTCGGTTAAGCCTCCTTCCGAGTGAAACGTCTCCGTAAAGTAATTCCCTTCCTCATCCTTTTCGCGCTCATCCACCAGGATAAGCGTCAGGCCCTTGTTTAGGTAAGAAAGCTCACGCAATCGATTGGAGAGCGTCTCTTGCTTAAATATCAGCGTCTCAAAGATTTCTGAATCAGGGGCGAAGGTGATGATGGTGCCATTATCGGTAGTCGTACCAATTTCTTCTACTGAGCTGGTGGGCTTTCCTTGTGCGTATTCTTGCACATAAATCTTCCCTTCTCGATGGACCTCAGCCTTGAGGTATGAACTCAAAGCGTTAACGCAGGATACACCTACGCCGTGGAGACCGCCCGATACTTTATAGGTGTCTTTGTCAAACTTTCCTCCAGCATGCAAAACCGTCATGACCACCTCGAGAGCAGACTTTTGCAGTTTTTCGTGCATACCCACGGGAATGCCTCGTCCATTATCCTTGACAGTCAGTGTGTTGTCTTCGTGGATGGTCATATGGATCTCAGTGCAATGGCCAGCTAAATGCTCATCAATGGAGTTGTCGACCACTTCCCATACCAAATGATGTAAGCCCTTGATGTCGGTACTTCCGATGTACATACCGGGACGCTTACGCACGGCTTCCAATCCTTCAAGAGCCTGAATATTACTGGCACTGTAATCATTATTTTGCGTACTCATTCTGTGTACTTTGATGCGGCTGCAAAAGTACGAAAAAGATAGGGCAGATTTTTGTTTCAAACGCTCTTTAAAGTGCTAATTTTGAATGTCTTTTGATTGGGTATTTTTCCTCATAAGTAATTGATTTTGAACCAAAAAGAACCCAAAAGGTGGGAGGTTGAGTTTCTGGTAGAAGAATCAGCACTTGATTCAGTGGCAGCAGAGATAATCGGCCGGGTTGCAATGCCTGCCATTGGCTGCTTTTCAGGAGATTTAGGTGCCGGGAAAACAACGTTGATCAAAGCCCTTTGTCGGACGTTGGGTGTGGAGGAACATGTCACATCTCCCACTTTTTCCTTGGTGCAAGAGTATCGTACTTCGGAAAATAGAGCCGTGTATCATCTGGACCTGTACAGAATCGAATCCAGCGACGAACTATTGCAGATTGGCATCGAAGAAATTTTTGACTCGGGATGCTGGACCTTTGTCGAATGGCCCGAAATCGCTGCTGGTATATTGCCTGCTCATCACTTCACCATATCCATGCGAGTCGAATCCGAGCACTTAAGAAAAATAGTATTTTCAATCAACGAGTCTGGAGATTATGTCCGATAAGAAAAAGCTGACAGTGGAGGAGTATCTCTCTATGGGACAATATGAGACCAAGGCACAGGTGGTAGAGTCAGGGACGAAGCGCCAAAAGATGACGATTGGCGTTCCAGCGGAGATCACCTTGCAGGAGAAGCGTGTTTCCTTGGTGCCTTCATCGGTGGCGTTGCTGGTTGGGCGGGGCCATCATGTGATGGTGGAGACATCAGCGGGAGGAAAATCAAACTTTACGGATATGGATTTCAGCGAAGTGGGTGCCGAAATCGTATACGATAAAGAGCGGGTCTTCGGGGCGGACTGCTTGCTAAAAGTGGCGCCTCCGACACTGGAGGAGATTGATCTCCTACACCCAAACCAGATTGTAATTTCCCCGCTGCATCTCCCTTATCTGACGCGCGACTATCTCGTTAAGTTGAAAGAGAAGCGGACCATCGCCATCGCCATGGAGTATCTCAAAGACAGCGATGGTTCTTTTCCGGTGGTTACCATATTGGGTGAGATCGCGGGCATTAGCGCCATTCTTACCGCGTCTGAGTTGTTGAATAATTCAAGCGGCGGAAATGGACTCTTGCTTGGGGGAATATCAGGGGTGCCGCCAGCAAATGTGGTGATATTGGGAGCCGGCATCGTTGCGGAGTTCGCATCACGATCGGCTCTGGGTCTAGGTGCTAACCTGACCGTCTTTGACAATAACATTTCCAAATTGGCGCGCTTGCAGAACAAGCTCGGACAGCGCCTCTCTACTTCTTCTCTCAACAGTATTTATTTAGAGAGAGCACTCAAATCTGCTGATGTAGTCATTGGAGCCATGCACGCTAAATCGGGCCGGACTCCGATGGTGGTCAATGAAGATATGGTACGGAAGATGAAGCCGGGCTCTGTAATTGTAGACATCAGCATAGATCAGGGGGGATGTTTTGAGACCTCACGCGTCACTTCCCATGAGAACCCCACCTTTGTCCAGCATGAGGTGATCCACTACTGCGTGCCCAATATCTCGTCTAAGGTAGCTCGTACAGCTTCTATTGCCATCAGTAACATTCTGACCCCGATTCTCCTCAATACCGGAGAAGCATCCGGTATTGAACGTTTTCTCTTTGCCAATCATGGCATGCGCAATGGGATTTACTCCTACAAAGGTTGCCTCACGAATGAGTATTTGGCAGATCGCTATGATTTGAAATACACAGATCTGGATTTGCTCATTACCTCGAACTTATAGGGAAGGTTACCAGGGGAGTTCCAAAATTACTTCAGCTCGATAAGTGTTCTCATAACACTCGCCAACGTCCGACTCAGAAGCCCAGATTGATGCCAATTCTTGCACCGTAACTGTTGAGACCGATGGTCTCGACCACATCCCTAGTGACACTAAAATCTTGAAATGACTCCGGGAGCAGATCGCCAGTAATAGGCGCAGTATTTTCATATAAATTCATAAATGACAGCTTGTAATATATGCCTAATTCTAATGATATGTTTCGATTGACCTGAAGCGTCATGTAGGGAGCTACTCTCAATTTAATGGCTGTGCTAGAGAAGGACTCATCTAGGTTAAGGACACGATTACCTCCATCAACTACCCCAAAAGGAAGCCCGTCTAGCAAGGCTGGATTTTCGATCAGTTCAGCAATTTCCCTACCAGAGAGGTACAACTGAAGGTCTTCATAGGCGACGTCAAATTGGGCCAGCGATCGATTTTGAATGGGGTCGACGGAGATGAAGGTAGGTACGGCACTGACTTCGATGCCATAGGATTTGCCACCGCTGTACGTGGACAAGGTGACGCCAATGGGTATTTCTATTTGGGTCAGACTGGTTTGATCATTGGCGGTGTTGAGGTTGACGGACTGGAAGTAATTGTCGCCGTCGCTGTCGATGTTTGCTCCACCCAGATCAAAGGCAGCCTCGTTCACGCGAAGATCCAATTTTCGAGAACCGTAAAATATCCCTGCGTGCACACCAAGCCCCTCGGAAAGAAGATAACGGGCCTGCACTCCCCAGTTGACCCCTGACGCAGCTGCTTCATTGCGGACGGTATTTTGACCAATTTGCAATCCATCAATATCTAGATCCATACCACCGAATAGCTGCAGTTTAGGCTGCGTCAACTGTTGTCTAATGCAACCGTCATAGGTGATATTTCCATCTATCTGATGTATGAATGCACGATCCAGTTGGTTGGAGGGCAAGCGGTATTCTATAGCTAATTTATAGCGCCTGCCTAGCTCGCACTCAAAACCGAGGCCATCTTGGTCAATGCCTTGATAGAGGTGTTTTTCCACATCGACAAGCGCTCGATAGTTTCCAGATGCATCAATGGTCACTTCTCTTAAGGTGGCGTTTTCTAGGTCAAATCGGATGCCACGGGGATGCGCAGCTGCAATGGGAGCAATATACTCTTCTACTGAAAGCACTTGTTCTTGCCTCGAGAGATCGTCAAGAACAGCGGCATTGAGCGTAAACAAGCCTTGAAATATCTTTTCAGAATGCACCGAAACTTCCCTTAAATCACGGTCGATCAATGTCGCGTAGTTGTTGTAACGGTGAAGTGCAGCTTCAAGTAGGGATACAAGTTCTGCTCTGGTATCTCCATCGATGGCTCCATCAAAATCAGCCCCTCCTGTTTCGACCTCAATGGATTGGGCTAGAGCAAGCAGACTGCTGCCCATCAGGATTAGTCCAAGTATGATTTTCTTCAATGCCATGATCACTTTGTTTTAATAAATGGTTTGATGAAGTGAGTACCTTTCTCGGTAGATTCCAGAGCGAGAAAATAGGTGCCAGAGGGAAGGGAAGAAACCAAGATGCGGTGCACCCCATCAATGGGGAAGACCCCTACTTTATGAGTAGCCCCCAGAGCATCAAGGATGCGATACTGCCAAACAATCTCTTTATCTGTCCCAGTGATGTGAATTTCGTCTATGGCCGGATTCGGAAATAGCATAACAGTTGGGGCATCATCAATGGGGGGACCATCAAAGGTGACGACATCGATGGCATCCCCGCAGAACAGTTGGACCGCATAAGTAGTACCTGGATTATAGGCATCTTCTAGAAGATAGAATTGGCGGTCATTTTTTTCTGGTGGTAATTCATTAAAGTTTCCGTTGACCATGGTCCCCCACACGTACTCCAATGAGGAATCGGGATAGACCAACATATTCAGACTGCCTGGGAATTTTAAGATGATCTGCCCTTCGCTAAACTGGACGTCAATTTGAATGAAGTTGCTGCAATCTGGGACATCGATCAAACGGTATTCCACTTCGTAACTGCCTGCCGCAAGGTCAAATGCATCCTGGGCAAAATCAGTTAACCCGACTATTTGAAATTCATAGTCGGTGTCATTCACGGTAATGGAGCCATCCTGTGCACCACAGCTTGATTCGCCTAGCACAAAAAAGTCATCAAGGGTCAATTGGGGAGCGCCTGCATCGAACAGATCCACGCTCAGCGTGGCCGACTTGCAGCCATTGGGATCGCGAATGAGCACCAAGTATACTCCGGCACCGAGTTCTGCATAGGTGGAGGTGTTGGAAAAGGTCTCCCCATTGTCAATGCTGGTCTCCATATCACCGGAAATTCCCACAAACGTGATCGCTCCGTCCGAGGCGCCGCATTCGGTCGGATCAACCGTTTCTATGTTGGCTTCGAAGAGGGAGGGAGCGCCTGGTTCAATGATGTCGATTTCTACCTTATTGGAAAGGCAAGCATCATTGCCCAGGTATCTTGCTTGCAACGGGTACTTTCCAGCTGGCAGCCCCGTGACGATGTCATCGGTAAAGTCTCCATCGCCTACTCTGAATTCCAGTCCCGTCCCATTGATGATTCGAACGCTGCCGTTGCTTTCGCCACAGTCGGTCACATTCTGAACAATGAAGTCGTTGGACCTTATGCTGGGACGAGGAACACTATCGATGAAGATGGTTATGGGTGCGCTTGCACAATTGGCCTGGCCTGCAATTTGAATTTGTACATCGTAAAAGCCCGGTGCTAAATCTTGGAAAAGGCTTGTAGCGCTAAAACTCCCATTGAGTCCGTATTCAACATCCGTAAGTGCACTTGTTACCTCAATGGCACCATCATTCCCACCGCAGTTCTCTTCTGCCGAAAACTCAATCTCCGAAGCACGCAGCTGTGGGGCCCCTGAAGCCAATACTTCTACTTCAAGGGGAGCAGAGAGGCAATTCTCATCAGCGACAGAACGTAGGGCAAGCACATAGGTTCCTGGAGTCAGGCCTTCAAAACTTCGCGTATTGCCAAAGGTGCCATTGATGCCATACTGGACCGAGTTTTGATTGTCAATGGTGATGGACCCATCGGCTGCTCCACATTGGCTTTCATCATTGATGTCGACCATGTTGATGTCGAGTTTTGGAGCATCTGCCGAAGTAATGGCAATCGTTACGATCGAGGATACGCAATCAGGAGCACTCGAGACGCGCAATTGCAACTCATATGATCCAGGACCAAGGTCCTCGAATACCCGTTCGCTGCCAAAAGTGCCGTTAAGTCCGTACTCGATGCCATTTCCCTGGTTCGCTATCGTGATGCTGCCATCAGCGGCTCCACAGACGGATTCATCCATCTTGTCTACCTGATTGGCGGTTAAGATTGGAGCGTCGGCGGCCTTCACTTCTACGTTGATGGTGTTGGACTCACACGCTGCATCTGCAAAGGAGCGGACCTGGACTTCATAGTTGCCAGGAGCCAGATCTGTAAAAGTATTAGAAGTGCTCCAGGTACCATTCAAGCCGTATTCGAGGCCACTCAAGGGATGATTGATCGCGATGCTTCCATTTTCTGCAAGGCATAAACTCTCGTCATCTACCATTACTTGATTGGCATTGAGATTAGGGGGCGCGGTAGCGTTAAGGACAATGTCGTACGGGGCTGAGATACACTCCGGTACGGCAGGATTTCTCAGAGTAAGGGTGTAGGTGCCGGCAGATAGATTTTCGTAGCGTTCCTGGCTAGTCCATCCTCCATTCTCAAAGTTTACTTCCACTCCATTTGGCAGGTTAAGTGATATGGATCCGTCCATCACTCCACATGCAGAAGGATGGGTAATCGTGATGTCTTCATCATCTAGTTGCGGGCTTGGCTCCAGGATTTGAACGGTCACCGTGTTGGACTCGCAACGGGTACGACGATCTCGGATGGTCACACGATAAGATCCGCCAGAAAGATTTCTAAAGGTCCCACCAGATCGCCATACCGGAGATACTTCTGCCACCCTGTATTCGATTCCAGACCATTGGGTGACGACAATCACTCCATCTGAAGCTCCACAATCCGAAATTTGGGTAACCGTTATGTCCGACTCCAAGAGTGGATCGGGGCTAATTTCCTCATGCATATAAGGAATGGTATCGCGTCCAACATTTCTGTTTTGAAAGGTGCAGTTGGCCCTGCTAGAATCCAGTCTTGCTTCAATATAATATTGTCCTTCCCGGTAGTCGGTTTCGAGTTTGTCGTCTTCAAAATCCTCTAGCACTTTGAAGTTCTTATCCAAGAGTCTGAATTTGGCGGGATCTGATCTTCGATCAAGTTCAGCGGACAGATGCATGTTGGTCGATCCAAAGCAATCAAAGTAAGACACTTCATATGTCGCCTCGGCATCGAGGATAACGCGACAGGTTTGCCCCTCGCTGGTAAATACCCCGCTCATCAGTATCAAAAAAAGTAAGGATCTCATTGTTTGAAAATCGACTTTTACCATAGTCTAAAGATGGTGGGAGCGATTAAAAGAGGGGTCACCCAAAAGGGTGATTTCACAGATTTAACAGGACCTGTTTTCGGTGAGGCTGATGCTCGGGTAAGATGCCTTTACCCAAACGCTTCGTGATGGTAAGCTAATGTTTTCCGGTAGAAGATGCCTTGACTTGAGACCAGGGCCTAGGAAACCTTTGGGACTACTCCGGTCTGATCGAATAG
>JAHQVP010000021.1 GCA_019634275.1 Saprospiraceae bacterium | reverse complement strand
GGCCTGCGGACGGTGCCAATCGGCGAGCTTTACTTTAAGGATTGCTTTGTCCCAGAAGCCAATCGACTCGGCAAGGAAGGCGTGGGCTTTAGCATTTGTAATCACTCATTAGAATACGATCGCTGTTGTATGCTGGCCGGCAATCTCGGTGCCATGGAATACCAGTTGGAAGAAAACATTAAGGTAGTCACCAGCAGGAAGCAATTTGGCCAGACGATTGGAAAGTTTCAGTCCGTATCCAATCGCATCGCAGAAATGAAGCTCCGCCTGGAAACCTCTCGTCTGATGCTATATAAAGTGGCCTGGCTTAAAACACAGAATAAAAATGCGTTGATGGAAACCGCCATGGTAAAATTGCTATTGGGAGAAAGCTACGTGGCTTCAAGCCTGGATGCCATCCGTAATCGAGGAGGACAAGGGTATCTCACAGATCACGGGGTCGAAAGGGACCTGCGAGATTCCATTGGGGGCATACTTTACGCGGGGACCTCCGATATTCAGCGCAACATCATCGCACAACTATTGGGACTCTAGGAAGAAACATGGTGTACCTTTTGCAACATGCTCTTGAGCAGTCGGCCGACAAATACCCGGACAAAGACGCATTTAGGTGCATGTCTCAACGCCTCACCTATGGCGAACTGGAGCGACAAACCAATAATCTGGCCAGAGCCCTACAGAACGAAGGCCTGCAAAAAGGCGATCGTGTAGGCATCCTACTCAACCGATGCATTGACACTCCTGTCGCACTCTATGGAGTACTTAAGGCTGGTGGCGTAGCAGTGCCCATAGATCCCTTCGCTCCCGTTGAACGCATACGTTTCGTCATCGCCGACTGTGGTATTGGACTCTTGATCAGCAACAACCAGCAACGTAGGGCCCTTCAGAAATTGGATTTGGCGTCGACGCAGGTGCGGGCCGTAATGGGACCTGATGTATCCTTAAGCGTGCCCAATGTATCCTGGTCCTTAGTAGCATCCAATGGAGGGTCTCCCACTGCCAATACCATGCTGGAGCATGATCTTGCCTACATTATGTATACCTCCGGGACCACCGGCACTCCCAAGGGCATTATGCACACACACCATAGTGGCCTTGCATATGCACGTCTAAGCGGAAATCTCTATGGAGTGAATGCCAATGACGTAGTCGCTAATCACTCCCCACTCCATTTTGACATTAGCACATTTGGCTATTTCACAGCTCCTCTCTTTGGAGCCACCACCATCATTTGTTCTGATGCAGAGACCAAAATTCCAAACAGCTTGGCTCAACTCATTGACAAAGAAGGCATCACCATATGGTACTCTGTGCCACTTGCTTTGACTCAGATGCTGCAGGGAGGAATGATACACGAATTAAGTTGGTCCTCCCTGCGGTGGATCCTCTACGGTGGCGAACCCTTTCCCGTCAGTCAACTTAAGATACTGCTCGCAAAAACAAGAAATGCTCGCTGGAGCAATGTCTACGGTCCAGCAGAGGTCAATCAATGCACATATTACCATTTTGATGCCTCTACGGACTTGGCTTCAACAATACCTTTGGGCCACATCTGGGGCAACACCGATATGCTCATCGTGGATGAAAATGACAATTCGCTTGGCATTAATGAGCAGGGAGAACTCCTCATTCGTTCATCTACCATGATGTCGGGATATTGGAATCAACCAGCGCGGAATGACAAGGCATTCCTATCAAAAGAGAATGCTCCTTTTGAACAACGCTACTACCGCACCGGGGATCTGGTGACTCTGGACTCCGATGGCCTTCTTCACTTCGAAGGCAGAAAAGATCGCCAGGTCAAGATCAGAGGGTATCGCATAGAACTTGATGAGGTGCAGTCCATCCTGGATTTGCACGAAGCACTTGACGAGGTCGCTGTTTTTGTACACCGGGAGGGTCAAGATAAATCGCTGGCGGCAGCGGTTGTCACTGCATTACCCCATGAGGAGGTTAAACGAACCATCCGTCTCTTTGTAGCCAGTAAACTTCCGTCCTACTGTATTCCAGAGAAGGTGATAATTTTGACAAACATACCCCGCACGGCTGCTGGAAAGGTCGACCATCGCGCACTTGTAAAATTGACAGAAGAATGAGAGAGGAATTGATTGCCTACTTAGAGACAGAAATCCTTCATGGTGAAGAAGAAGTCTTGGCAGAAGATGACCTTCTGGGCTCAGGCTTGGTGGACTCCATGGGCATGATGAAATTTATAGCCCACATTGAAGAAGAATATGAAATTACCATTCCACCACAAGATCTTGTCATCGAGAATTTTATGACCATCGCGGCCATAGAAGAATATGTAAAGGGACGAAGTTCATGACAAGATACTGCCCTCCAAGCCCCACATTACTTAGGCAAGTCAGCGCCCCTTTCAGGCCTGTCCTATGGAGTCAGAATTGGATAATGGAAACAACAAGCATATGAAGGAGTACCCACTCACCCAGAATCAAAACCTGCTTTGGATTGGGCAGCAAATTAATCCGAAGTCGCCCATGTACAACATGATCATGTCGTATGAAATCGCGGGCCCCGTTTCCTTTTCAGATTTCTGTATTGCATTCGATCACGTGGTGGCTCAAAACGATGCCCTGAGAACGGTCTTCATTTTAAAAAATAAGATACCCATACAACGGTTTCTACCCGCAATTGATTACGAGGTTGTATTTGAGGATTTTTCTGGTCACACACATCCACGTGATGCTTATGCACAGTGGCAGGAAGAAAGAGTAGTGCAATTATTTAATCTTGAAAAATGTCTCTTCGATTGTGCGCTTATCAAAATAGCAGAAGATCGATACATCTGGTACATCAATCAGCATCACCTGATAACGGACGGATGGAGTACCGCAGTTCTATTTAAGCAAGTCGAGGAAGCGTATAAAAATAGCAAGGCAGAGACTACGAAATTTATTGACCCCGAATCTTACATTTCGTTTTTGAATTTTGAGCAAGAGACAAAGCAAAAGGCAAAATTTGATTCTACACTAGAATATTGGGAAAATAAACGGCTTACGTTTCCTTCTCCCCCAGCACTTTATCATCTCACCACTCTAAAACTTGAAACCAATTCCAGGCGTCTGCATAAAAGTTTAGGCCGGGAAAGGACGGCCAAGATTAATGCACTTGCCAATCAGGAGGGAATAAAAGGATGGAGTGCTGACCTCACGCTCTACAATATATTTCTCACAGCACTATTTTCCTTCGTTTACCGAATATCTGATCAAGAACATTTGGTTATTGGTTCTCCCACGCACAATCGAGTTAAAAAGAGTTTTCGAGACGCTTTGGGCTATTTTGTGGAGACGTTCCCCTTGAGTACAATTGTGGAAGAGGACGAAACTTTTGCCTCGCTGCTAAAAAAGGTTCAAACGGAAAGCAATGGTTTCCTTAAGCACGCTCAGGTGGGAGCATCTTCAGCCGATTTAAATCGGGACTTTAATGTATTTTTTAACTACACCCACGCTCAAAATACATCGTTTGATGGAGCAGCGGTATCCACTTCTTGGGTACACTCCGGTCATACGGATCCTCGACACCACATTCGTTTCCACGTACACGACTTCGATAATACTGGTCAAATTCAACTGTATTTTGATTTGAATACCGGCATATTTAATGCTGAAATGCAGGAGCTGGTGCCTCAGCACTTTCTCCACTTACTGGATGCCTTTATCGAAGATCCCAGTCAGAAAATAGGTACTGCTGCCCTCATCACACAAACGGAAATAAACCAGATTGCGTTATGGAATGATACAAAGGTTGATTTCCCTGAAGAATCACTTCTTACCAAATTTCAACGTCAGGTGGCTCAGTCTCCACACGCTGTGGCTTTGGTCTACGAAGGACAATCTTTGACCTATCAGGCACTTGACGAAAAGTCAAGCCAGATGGCCCGTTTTCTTCAAAGCAAAGGTGCTGACCAAAACGACGTGATTGCCATCAGTATGGATCGGTCTCTGGAAATGATGATTTCCATTTACGGAATTATCAAATTGGGCGCTTCTTATCTTCCTGTGGATGTCTGTACTCCTGAAGAGCGATTGCAATTTATTTTGCAGGATGCCAATGTAAAAGCACTCTGCTACAATCACCGTGGGGTGCCAGCATCTATCCTTGAGCAATTTGAATGTTATCACGTAGCGGATGTCGAGGAACAGATTTCACAATTTGACAAAACTCGCCTTAGTCTGAGCTCCAGCCCCGATGATCTAGCCTACATTATCTACACATCAGGAAGCACTGGAGAGCCCAAGGGAGTTAAGTGTCATCACGAAGGAATATGCAATCGACTCCAGTGGATGAACCGTCAATATCCCATATCCTCGGAAGATGTTTTTCTGCAGAAAACCCCGATTACATTTGACGTCTCCGTATGGGAACTCTTCTGGCCATTGCAACATGGAGCTACGCTCGTGATCGAAAGTCCACAAGGGCACATGAATCCTCGGAAGTTGATCGAGTCCATCACGCAACATCAAGTATCTCATATTCATTTCGTTCCTTCTATGCTTAATGTGTTCAACCAGGCGGAAGGAATAGAACAATGCACCAGTCTGAAGCGGATATTTTGTAGTGGTGAAGCACTCTCTCTGCCCATCGTAAAAGAGACATACGCCAAACTACCGGCGGAAATACATAATCTATATGGTCCGACAGAAGCTTGCGTTGACGTGTCCAGCTGGCATTGTTCCAGGGACAACCTGAGTGGTCCAATTCCCATTGGTAAGCCTGTGGCCAATACGCGATTGTACATACTTGATCAGGCCCTACAGCCCCTTCCGATTGGACTAAAAGGAGAGCTCTTTATCGCAGGAACGCAAGTTGCAAAAGGCTACCTCAACCGACCACTTCTTACAGAGGACAGGTTTGTTAAGGATATATTCAGCGAGAATCCTGGAGAAAAAATGTATCGGACTGGCGATCTTGCCCGATATCGAAACGACGGCACAATAGAATATCATGGAAGACTAGACAATCAGATTAAGCTAAGGGGCCTGCGCATCGAATTAGGTGAAATAGAATCTAATATTGAAAACGTCCCCTCCATATCACAGGCAGTCGTGGCAGTGGATGATCAAGAAAATTTAGTGGCCTACTATATCGGATCAGAGATTTCAGATGCCACTATTATTACCACCTTGGAGCGACATCTACCCGCCTATATGATTCCTCAATTCTATATGCGATTAGAGTCATTTGAGCATCTTTCAAATGGAAAAGTAGATCGACGAAAACTGCCTAAGCACAAAACGGTGGAAGGCTTAAGTGGCTCATTGGTCAATAGCAACGTAGAGCCACCAGTCACGGAGATTGAGGAAATCGTGCACGCGGTCTGGACAGAAGTCTTAGGCATCGAGGCCATTGGCATACATCAAAATTTTATTCGAATTGGTGGCAATTCATTGGATGCGATATCCATTACCTCCCGATTGGAAACTATGCTGGAATTGGAGGTATCGATCATCGATGTCTTTAATTACCCAACCATATCTTCCTATGCACAGAATGTAGAAGAGGTCATCATCGAACTGCTCAATGCTTCTACGTAGCAAAAGGAAAATTAAATTTTGCATGCATCAACTTGATGATCAGCCATACCCAGTATGAAGAATCTATTCCTTTTAATTGGTGCTCAAAAATGCGGAACCACTTCCATCTATGAAATTCTAAAGAACCAGCCTGGACTGGTCCTGACCAAAGAAAAGGAATCCAAGTATTTCCTCAAAGATGAGTTGTATAATCAAGGACTCCCCAGATATGAACGGATGTTTTCCTCGCCTTTTGGCGAAGCGAATGCAGCTGTTCCTTTCCTGGATGTTGATCCGGATTTCTTTCACTTCTCCCACGTTCCTGAGCGTATCCATCAAACTGCAGGCTCAGAGGTCCGATTTATTCTAGTACTTCGCAATCCGGTGGACAGGGCTTGGTCCGCCTGGCAGATGGAACGTTTTCGCAAACGTGAAAAAATGTCTTTCGAACAAGCTATTGCTGAAGAGGACAAGCGAATAAGAGGTCCCATCGACAACCAGCGCTTCGGCTACCTTCGCCGTGGCCTATATTTTAGCCAGCTTCAGCAATATTTGCGGTTTTTTCCATTAAGTGCTTTTCGTGTATATCTGTTTGAAGAGGACTTCATCAGGGATCGCAAAAAGATGTTTGCAGACCTGGTTGGTTTCATGGGACTTGAGGCCTCGACCGCGTTGCCACTCGACCTTCGCCGAAATCCCGCCCGCAAAATCCGCAACCGGTCATTCGACAAACTTTTAAGAGGCGACAATGTCATAAGGAAGATCGTTCGTTCGATCATTTCAGAAGAACAGTCGAGAAGATGGAAGGACAAGCTCTACGCATTGAACGCATCTCAAAAAGTAACAGATCGGCTATCAGCCGAAGTGCATGATCGCATCATGCATACCTATTTTGAAAAAGACATAAGTGCATTGGAAGAATTGCTGGAAAGGGACCTTTCCGTCTGGACCCAACCACGCAGCGGATCATGAAGGCTACTTGCATACTTATCCTAACAACGGGGCTCAAAGGCAGACTCCATTCAACGCTGGCATTAGCAGACCGACTGAGGCAAGCCGCCCATCGAGTCGTTTTTGCCAGTCCATGGGACTGTGCAGATCTCGTTCGCGATCATCAATTCGAATACTTGCAATTGCAGGCCACCACTCGCGATACGGAGTCGTGCGCCTCTCCCAAAGAAGCCTTGGAAGCCCTTGGCGCAAACCACCTTGTGGAGGTCGTGCAGGAGTTGGCTCCAGACATGCTCTTGATTGATTTTGAATTGGCCCCGCACATCATCATTGCCCAGACCCTGGACTTGCCCATTGCCTTAATCTCTTCCTGGTTTGATGGCAGCCGGTCGCCAGGCCTTCCACCCCTTTCTGCTTCGACTATCCCCGGTCTTGGTTGGAAGGGTTCTGGATTGGGCATAGCAGTCAGTTGGTGGTTTTTCACAGCTCGACGATGGTGGCACTTCTACAGCAAACGCTTACGGTGGCAGGGTAAAGACTACCGCTCTGTTTTAAGCAAATTGGCGCATCAGTGGGGGGTCGAAATGGAAGGCAGAACTAGGACTTACGACACCTTTGCAGTACCATACCTTTGGACCGACCTACCCCTCTGGTCCATGAATGCTTTAGAAAATGATTTCGTACACACGACTCCACCCAATTTTACCTACATCGGCCCAATGGTCTTGGAGAGTAGGCAGCTTAGCGACGCTCGACATCCCCACTATCACGTCGTCAAAGCATTCATTGAAAAAGTAGAACAAAGGGGAGGAAATCTTATATACGTTTCGGGCTCCACCATGGACAAGTCTGCTGAGCTTCCTGCCTTGATTCGACAAATTGACGAAAACGATCATTCGTTCTATTTTATCGTAGGTGGAAATGACCGGGTCCTGGAATCCGATCATGCTCTTTTCGTAGAGACCGCGCCCCAACTTTTCATATTGCAGCACAGTGATCTTGTAGTTCATCACGGCGGCATCAACACCATCAATGAATGCCTGCACTATCGTGTTCCAATGGTGATCATCAGTGGCGGCAAGTATGACCAACCCGGCTGTGCAGCACGCATGGACCACCATGGTCTTGCCAGCGTATGTTATAGCCCACCCAATGCATCAGAACTTATGGCTCTTATCACTGAAATAATCACAGGAGGTGCAATGGCAAGGCACATGGAGACTCACCAGAAGGCCGTCCGCTATTATGCCACAGATGAGATATTAGAGGGAGCGGTGCAAGCGCTACTGGCCGAGAAAAAGTAGACGCTCTCGGAAGGTCAATCCTCCTCTGAAAGCCATCCTTAACCCTTTTAAACACAGCATCCTGGAACCACAGAATCCTATCTTTGGGTTTAAAATCGTCTAAAGGATAGATATCGGTGAGAAGTTGCAAATAGGCTTTTTCATACTATATTTGCTCACCCAAAAATGGTGGTTGTAGCTCAGTTGGTTAGAGCGCTGGATTGTGGTTCCAGAGGTCGCGGGTTCAAATCCCGTCTTCCACCCGAAGTTCAAACAGACCCTGCCAATCGGCAGGGTTTTTTTATTTGGACAGACTGGTATGAAGCTATGCTTCAATAACAGGAATGGCAAAGTGAAAAAACTGAACGAAGTGAGGGCCTGTATGGACTTCGAGGACCTCCCCTCGCGAGGATTCAGCGGAGCTAAATCCCGGCTTCCACCCTACTGACGCTTCCTGCGGTCGGTCAATATGGCCGCCCGCCGGTTAGCGACAGTTGTGCTTAACAAGATCATTGAACAAAGTGAAATGAGCTTCGTCAGTGCTATTCTTCCAACCGTTCTAGCAAGGCGCAAAATCTAAACCCAACAATGCATCGAAGAATATTCACTCAATCAATTGTCCATCTC
>JAHQVP010000249.1 GCA_019634275.1 Saprospiraceae bacterium | reverse complement strand
TTAACACCGCTGCAGGGAGGGGACAGTCTCTCCTGAATGTTAAGGTAGGGGAGTGGCGTGAGCACCTACTCCGACAGATGAAGATGTTGTTGCTGTTGGAAGACTTTTAGCCTTACTTACAAAGCGTATTTGTTGTTTTCGATCAGGTAGTCGGCGATACTTCTTCTTAGTACCGTGGGATTCACAATCGGATAAGAAGTATACCTGCGTACTCCAATAAGCAAAGTCTCTAGAAGATCTCCTTCTGCAAAACTGGCCAATGCATCGGTAGCATATTTGGTTAGGTCTGCATTGGCTTCATAGAATAGCGTCGCCAAAAGGTCCTCGTAGAGCGCAGACGGAGCGGTCTCCTGACCTCTTTGCAGGTTTTTCTCCACCCGCAGGAGCGTAGACTCAATATTAAATATGGTGATCAACATATCGGCACAATGCATCATGAGCTCCTGCTCATTTTTTAGCTCAAGTTTGCCATCCATCTGCATTTTGGCTGCTGCACCCAACACCATCAAGGCCAGTTTTTTAAAGTCGGAGAGAGACTTTTTCTCCTGCCCGAAGAGGCCCTCGGGAACTGCGAAGCTTGGCGCATCTGCAAGCTCCTTCTGTACTGCCCATGCTGGTCCGACGAGATCCACTTTTCCTTTCATAACACGCTTAAACAACATGTTGATGATCAGCATTCGATTGATCTCATTGGTGCCTTCGTAAATCCGGCTGATTCGTTGATCTCGATATGCCCGTGCTGCCGGATACTCCTCGGAGAATCCATATCCTCCGTGGATCTGGACCATTTCGTCTACTACCTCATCCAAAACCTCCGACCCCAGAATTTTGACGATGGCACATTCAATAGCCACTTCTTCCGCCGCTTTCAACTTAGCATCCGCATGATTGTGCCCCTGGCTCTTTAGGGCTTGTGTATGTACATCCATGAGGTGCGCAACTCGGTAGACAGCGCTTTCGCAGGCAAAAACAGATATGGCTTGGGTTGCAATTTTAGACTTGATGGCCCCAAACTGACTGATGGGCTGCTTGAACTGATGGCGTTCGTTAGCATATCGAATGCTGGTGGTACATGCCTCTTTGGCCCCTCCCATGCACATATTGCCTAGCTTAAACCTGCCAGTATTAAGTGCATTGAAGGCAATCAGGTGACCCTTTCCCAAGTCACCTAAGAGATTCTCGACAGGCACCAATACATTCTCGAAAAAGACCTGACGAGTCGAAGATCCTTTGATTCCCAATTTCTTTTCTTCAGCTCCGAGTGAGATGCCTTCCGAGTCCGCCTTCACGATAAACCCAGTGAAATCCGTTCCGTCAACTTGGGCAAATACGATGAAAATATCGGCAAATCCGGCATTTGAAATCCACATTTTCTGCCCATTGATTCGGTAGTGACGACCATCGTCGGTAAGATCTGCTCGACTTTTTGCTGCCAACGCATCGCTGCCAGAACTGGGTTCGGTTAGACAGTAGGCTCCTTTCCACTCGCCTGAGATCATCTTAGGAAGAAACGCCTGCTTTTGCTCTGGAGTCCCGAAGTAAAGGATAGGCAGCATACCTATCCCCGTATGCGCAGCGAAGGTCGTTCCGAAAGATCCCGCGTGAGCACCAATCTCTTCGCCGATAAAGGCATTGGTGCATGCATCCAGTTGCATGCCCCCATACTGCTCGGGCATATGAGCCCCCAATAAGCCCAGTTCTCCAGCCGCTTCCATCATCGGCGCTTGATGCTCCAGCATTTGCATTTCGTCGCGGGACTGTACAACAAAATCCCGGGTCATTTCTCGCACCATGGACTGATCTTCAGAAATGTCCTCGGGAGAAAAAACCTCTTGCGAATCCGATTCCTGAACGATAAAGGCGCCTCCTTGAAGAATCTCTTTTGTAACTGTAGATGTGGTCATTATTTGACTCTATGTTAGATTAAAGAATGTTTCACTATGTCCCTTAATACCTGCATCAATTCCACCATAAGAGAAGCAGTTGACTAGTTAAAAATACCAATAAATTGACTTAAAGTCAAGTTTTGTCAGCCGCTTCAGTCCGCATGACCCAACCCTTTTGGTTTTATGGCAGGTCTTGTCCAGTAAAAAATGTCATCTACTATGAAAACGATACAATCTGTTCTGCTTCTGTTGGTGTTCTCGGGCACCATGACAGGATGCCTAAAGGACCAATGCGAGGAACGCAGAACTTTCGTCCGATCCGACCCGGTCTACATCGGAGAGGCAGAGTTACATGGTGATATTAGTGTTGGGCCATCTACACAAATGGAAAACCCGGGCATTATTTACATCTACAAGAACTATTTGCTTATTAACGAACTATACCGAGGCATTCACATCCTTGACAACAGTGATCCAACCGCACCTTCTCCTTTAGCCTTCATTAATATTCCTGGAAATCAACACTTTGCTGTGATTGAGAATCAGTTGCAAGCCAATCGGTACAATGCCCTGGTAACCATTGACATAAGCAATCCCCAACAAGCAGAAGAGAAATCCCGGATTGAGAATGCATTCGAGGAGCTCTATTTTCACGAAGGGCGCGGTTATTTGGCTTTCTACCGCATGACCGATCAGCAGCAGGTATTGGATTGTGCAGATCCCAACTTTAATAGTTTAAGATGGCAAGATGGAGTGGGAGGACCGATTTTCACACGCTTCGATGTCGCCTTGGAACAAGCCGCTGATTTTCGAAGTGGAGGTGTTCCAGGAAATGGGAATGTTGGGGTTGGCGGTTCGTCTGCTCGGTTTACCATCGCGGCAGACCATCTATATGCAGTCAACGACTACCAGATGAAGGTGTATGATCTCGAAGATCCATGCCGACCTGAAAGCCGGGGTGAAGTAAATCTTGGTTGGGGGATAGAGACCATCTACCCCTTTAAAAATAAACTCTTCATTGGATCGAATAGTGGCATGTTTATATACAGTATTGATGATCCAGCCAAACCGCTATATGAAACGGCGTTCAGTCATGCAACTGCCTGCGATCCTGTGGTCGCTGACGATAATACCGCTTATGTCACGCTTCGTGATGGCAGCGCATGCCAGGGATTTGAAAACCAATTGGATGTAATCGATGTCAGCGACGTAACGTTTGCCTCCTTGATCAAATCTTATAAAATGCGAAATCCCCATGGCTTGGCCATTCGCGAAAACTTCCTGTACATATGTGAAGGTAAGTTTGGGCTCAAGATCCTTGATCGGACGAAATCCCATGATTTGGAGGAACTTTCTCATCTGAAGGACATGGATGCAAGAGATATCATTGTATTGTCCCCTGATCATGCAGTGGTCACCGGAAGAGAAGGTATATATCAGCTCGATCTGTCCAAGCCACGCAGTCCCAAGGAGCTCAGTTTTATTTCCACATTATAAATTGGCCTGGCATGAAAGTGATTATACTAACAATGGGAATCATATTCTTAGCCTACGGTTCTACCACTGGTCAGGAGGAAGGTCGCAAGCTGGACATTGTCCATATGCATTCAGGTAAGAAGCTGAAGGGCAAGATACTGGAGCATCGCAAGGGCAGTGAAGTAGACTTTGTGGACATACATGGCACTGAGATGTTGATCCCAGAATACCAGATAAGCAAAATCACCCAGAAGAAGCTCAAGGCTCTGCGACAGAAGGGGGTTGTGAGCATGGCAGAAAGTGGATTTTATCACACCTACGCTTTGGCACTACTGGCCAACACCGTCAGCAGTGCAAGTGGTGGCCTTCGTGGGGTAGAACTATCCTTTTCCGCGGGCCATCGTCTAAACCCCTATCAGTTGCTGGGAGCCGGTATAGGCATTGATTTTTATCATACCAGAGCAGGCGAAATGATGGTTCCTCTCTTCGTAGAAGCAAGAAGAAACCTCACCGCAAAGGCGATTACCCCCTATGTAAGTATACGGGCTGGATATAGCATCGGAATAGCAAATCCTGATCAAGACATTTCTGAAGCGAGCGGTGGTCCCATGCTGAATCCCAGTATTGGCTGGAGACTTGGTGCCTCATCCGGGATGAACATGCTTTTGCAAGTTGGATTGAAATTTCAAAAAGCCTCCTTTCTCTATGAGACCTCGAGTGCCACATCTGAAATTGACCTCACGTATAAGCGACTACAGGTCGGCATAGCAATGCAGTTTTAAGTAATTTAATTAAAACCATGTCCAGAGAATCGAAACCATAAAGACAGGAATACCTCAGGAAGTTTGACGGGCTACTATTAATGTGAAGTACAGCGAAGAAGAGATCATACAAGGTTGTGTTAGGAATCAGCGTAAGTACCAGGAGGCGTTGTATAGGGCTCACTTTGCTCCTATGCTGCGAATGATCATGCGCTATACGCGCGACGAAGAGGTGGCCATTACCATTTGCAATGATGGCTTCTTGAAAGTGTTCAAACGCATTGAGACGTTCTCGGGAAAGGGCTCTTTTCAGGGATGGATCCGCCGAATCGTCTATCACGCCATGAGTGATCATTTTCGGAAAGAGGCCAAGTATATTCAATTTATGGTCTTTGATGATTATGAAAAGGAATCACAAGGAGAAGCTTTGGAGGATTTATACCTGCAAGATCTCTTAGAACTCGTAGGTCAGCTTCCGCACATGACACGCACGGTCTTTGAGCACTATGCCATTGAAGGCTATAACCATAGAGAGATTGGAGAAAAACTAGGCATCAGCGACAATACTTCTAAATGGCACCTTGCCAACGCACGCAAGAAGATCAAAGAAATGCTGGATCGACAACAGTCAACTTTTGCAAAGAAGAATGGATAAAATGAAGAATTACCAGGAACTAGAGGATAAAGGTTGGCAGTCAATGCAGGAAATCCTAGATCGGGAAATGCCGAGAAAAAAACGCCGGCTGATCTATTGGTGGATTTTCGGTAGTGTGGCCTTGGGGTGTTTGGTTGCATTTATGTTGATGGGTAATCCCGTACTCCTCAGTTTAGGTGAAAAGGCCACAATAGATGGTGGAACCAAGATGGCCATCCCAGAGAACATGTCGGTACCAGCAGAGACAGGAGCCGCAAATGGAACACCTGTGGAACAAGAAGCTTCCGATGATGAGTTCCCTAATAAACCTATAGTAGACAAGAAGGGGAGGGGCCTCTTGCCGTCGATCACGGTAACTGGTAATTCCGAGCCAGAACAGACTATCGATGTTGCTGATTTTAGCGCATTAAGGAGAGGTAGTGAGAAGAAGAAAGACCAACTACCTCCTTATGATCAGGAAGTCTCAAAAGTGCATGGAGTCTCATCAAATGCAGCAATGGGTGAGGGGGATGGTCAGGTTGATCGGCCGGTAGACGATGAGTCAGCCTCCGAGAAGAACAGGGCGCCTCAAGACCCCTTGGAATCTCTCCCGCGGGTTACACGTGAAGTCGCTTTACTAGGTCCCATAGAAGGAGTCTCAACGCAAGTGCTCGAGGTAGCAGAACGTCCTTTTGATGTGAGCAGAACCGTTTCTGTAAAGTCGGAGCAGCGATGGGCTTTCCATCCGACTGCTACTGCCGGG
>JAHQVP010000248.1 GCA_019634275.1 Saprospiraceae bacterium | reverse complement strand
GACATGAATGAGGGCTGCCCCGAAAGATTCGACCTCAACCTGTATCGATTTGTAGCATCCTACAACAAACGGAAGAGACCGGCGATATATGAAAAACTGGATGCCCTTCCTTCTTCTAAAACGGTAATTGTACTAAGTAAAGACGAAGAATTAGACCACTTTTTAGACGCCATGAAGAAAAAAGTAGATTTCGGCATGCCTCCCTTGCTCCATGCATACGATCTTCAATGGCCACAGGACTTTGCGGCCATCAAGGGCGTGATAGAGGGCTCCATGTCGTTGATCCCAACCGATATTCAACATATTGGAAGTACCGCCGTGCCGGGGCTATTGGCCAAGCCCATCATCGACATTGATCTGGTCTACCCTGTTCACTCCGATTTTGAAGCAATCAAGGCCACTCTACAGGGATTAGGTTACAGGCACCATGGCGATCAAGGTATAAAAGGCAGGGAGGTATTTAAGAGGATCAAAATTCAAGACCCCCATCCTATTCTTGACCATATTTCCCATCACCTTTACGTGTGCCATGTAGACAATCCGGAGCTAGAACGGCACCTGATTTTTAGAGACCATCTAATAAAGAATGAAGCAGATCGAAATGCTTATGGTGAGCTGAAACAAAAGATAGCTGGCGAGACAGAGCAGGATCGAAAACGATACGCAAAACGGAAAGAAACCATGGCGCGGGAATTCATTGAGAAGGTCCTGGCTAAGGCACAAAACAGATGATCTATTGCTGATCTAGCCCGACTCCGAAAATCTACTGCTCAACGTATAAAGCGCCACCTGGTGTCCCATTCACCAAAGGTCAACGAGCATGTTTGCTTCTCTCTCTCACAAGTGATCTCCTCCAAATAGAACAGCGTCTGTTTCGTCAGTAAAAAAACAAGCCGTTGCATCTCTGATCCTCATTGTAGAGAATGATTGTTGGTTCACTCCCATTTCCATTCGCAAGCTTGGCAGATCGAATCTCAGAAAGTCATTGACCTTTTTGTTAACCAATCCAGTCAGCGATCCACAATAACTTTGTAGGTTGACGCAAGTCCACTCCTTTCAATCACTTTCAACAGGTGAAGTCCAGGTCTCACATCTGCAATCGGTATCCGTACGATTCCGTCAAAAGGACCGATGCTTCTAATTAAATGTCCTTGCATGTCAAAAAGCTGCAAACGCAATGGACGTGACTGTTGATTGAGATGTTCAACGACCAGCTCGCTGCCCGCTGGATTTGGGTAAATTGCTAATTGTGCTTGTCCATGTTCAAAATTAGATACCACGAAATCGACGAAGATGTTCCACGTTGTTGAGTTGCTCCCATCCTCGGATGTAATGGTATATGAGATGGAGCTCGAAAAATCCTGGGCCTCCCCAATAGCAGGAATGATGGTGGCTCCTTCTGAGATCTCGATCAGTGGAATGAGGCTGGTTACGTCGGTACCTTCTTGAAGTTCAAAGTAAATCGCAAGGTCTGCCGTATCAATGCGCGATCTGATCACCACTAATGACGAATCAAATGCAAAACTGATCAACTCGTCAGCACTGGATAGCATGTCACGAATTCGTATGGTTGTTTCAACGTTGGCTCCATGACTGCGCTCATCATAGTCTTTTACTTGTATGGTCAGCGGAAAATCCCCCACTTCTGCTGGTGTCCCACTAAAGCGCCCCGTTCTTCTGTCTAGCGAAATACCGGGGGGTAGTGAGCCCTCAATAAGCACATAGTCATACACCGGCACGCCACCAGTCCCCTGAACGGCAGCATCAAATGGCATTCCCAGATCCCCAACGAACACATCCTCAGCACCAACAGATAGCATCTTTGTGACTTCATTTTCTCTCAGGGGATACCCTACCGACTCCATTATTAGAATGTCCAATTTGGTGAGCATTTCTCTCCCATTTGGCATAATCTCTATAGGCACGCCACCACCGTATGGTGGCACTTTACTTGCTGGGTCCAGAACATCAATCACATGGGAAAGTGAATTCTTAAATAACGGCACGATGGTGTCCGGATAGTAGCTGGAGAGTGCGGGACTGGTAAACCCATTGGGTGGTGGCATTTGTGTCACGTCCGGATGGGGATTACTCGGATCCCGGCCCTGAGCAAGTAAGAATAAGGGGGAGTTTTCGAAGACCATTGCGTGTCCAATCTCATGCTTGGCGAGTGTATACATGTCCGTACCGACAAGCCCTTCCTGTGTCCAATTCTCGTATGGACTCAACACCTCCCATCCCGTAGGCTCGGTCATGTACGCCTGGCCAAATATATTTAAGTGCAAAGCCCCAATTCTAAAAACAGGAACCTCAATTCCGTTGCTGGTCTGAAGCTGCTCCCTGTTGGGAGACCCTGTCGAGCACACACATGGTCCCGGGTTCGAATTACCGAATGCATAGAGATAGTAGCCGGTATACGGTACGGGGTTCGAAACCCGCTTCTCTTCAAAAAAATGATCAGTGCCACCTATATCAAGCGTACTTCCTCCAATTGGTATTTCATCAATCCCGGTGCCATCAATATAGTACAGCCAGTCCTCAGCAGCCTCGGTAATCACCGCCTGTGCCTCAGGACTGGTCATGACCGGATGCACAGCTTCCGAGTAATCTACAATAACGGGATATGTGAGAGGTCGGCTATAATCTTGGTCAATTACCTTTACCGGTACAACTTGTGTTTCTACAGTTCCATTGATTTCGTAAGTCAACTTTAAATCAAAGGAATCATTCTCATAATCTTTATCCATATAGTACGAAAAGAGAAAAGACTCGATAGAGTCCTTTGATTGCAGAACTATTGTCTTAGCGGCTCCTTTCTGCGAAATCGTGGAAGGCAGGTTGAAAGAAGTATTCTCTTCTGTTGTTGACAACTGCACGGAAAGTGGAAAAGCTATCGAATCCGTGGTTAGCAGAGAGTACTTCATTGCAGGGTTGCGAACCGGTCCCTCCCAATCCACCAAGCTAATTCCCTCATGCGTTACATCCCGACCAAAAATATCGACTATCTGTAAACCCTTGAAGGGAGCCGGTGGTGGCGGAGGTGGATAAACTGCCTCGTACTCCAGCCTAATCTGGTCATCCGAAATCGGACCATCGTAGATCTTCAGTTCGTCCAAGGTGCCATCAAACGGATCCATGCCGTTGAGTGACCCAAGGTTAATCATACCGGATCCAAATGAAGGTATCTCAAAGCCGACCGGAGTCTGTGCCACTCTCTGACCATCTACAAAAATGACCATTCCATCGCTGCTCCAAGTGAAACCAATAAAGTGCCAATCACCCGGCTGCCAACTATTTACATCCCATCCGAGAATCCGTGTTTCTATCTGATCTGAAAACATGGCAAAAATGAGTGAGCCAGTCTCCTCCACATGCATTTCGAAAACAGGGCTACTTTCAACCACAAAGATGCGTCTGAGCATCTCTCCGGGCTTCCAATTGGGCCGCACCCAAAGCGTCATGCCCCCAGATTCACTGAAGATTGCATTGTCGGTTTCGTATTTAAGAATGGCCTCTTCTCCCATGTGTATGCCGCTCTGATCAATGCCCTCCACGAAAATCACGTTGGATGCATCGCTGGGATCCTGCCCAGTGCTGCTTTGAAGTGCATCATTAAATCCAGTCGCAAAGATCAGCTCCTGAGCAGGAAGTATATAAAACATTGTGATTGCCTGCAAAAGCAGCAATATCCTTAATCTGGCCATTTGGTTTACGTTGTATGTAGAAAAATACCGAAGAAGGTACACAAATTGAATCTCCCACTCGAGGATGAGCATTTATCACAGTAGCGGTAAACCTTCAATCTTCTCAAGGGGTAAACAAGTGTCTGTTACATGCAGAATCTGTCAACAAGGCACGGCGGTATCAGATACTTGAGCGTTTTCAGTTATCTAATCGCGTGGAGATGAAAAGCATATCTGATCGCTCACTGATTTGTGCTGCCAGTCGCCCGTTCTTGAGCTTATTCAACACCACCATCATCTAACAAACCAGTAACTGGCCTTCAGCACAATGGCCCTATTCTTCGCCCCGAATGTTTCTATGCTATAGTTGTCTGTGTAGACCAGAAACACATCCGACATTGGGGCAAAACGCCATTGGATTCGACTATTGATATTGAGATTGTCCGCTTGGGTGTTGTATTGCACATAGGTTGTCCAAAAAAGGTTTCGATTGAAACTAATCTCGATGCGAGGACTTACTGCATACAATGTAGTGGATCCATAAGGCTCTGGAAATGACAATCGGTTGTACTCCAGCAGTACTCCAAAATTTCCCCATGGTTGACGGCGATAGGCAAGATTCAGATTTGCAGATCGGATCGTACCATTGTAAAATGAACCCATCGCAACTCCGATCTCAAATTGAAAGAGCTTTCGTTCATCAGACCCATACTCCATGCTCGCCTGTCCATATCGATATCGATCGCGCGGTAGCGGTTGGCCATCGGTAAAAGAAAAGGGAAAACGCAGATCAGTGCCCGTATGCTCGTATCCGAACTGCAATTGACTGCTGTTCTTAAAATTAAATCCATAGCTAATTGACTTCTGATGTTCCACAAACTTGCCCTGTGGATCCAGGTTGAGCACACTTAAATACTCAGGACCGTGAGAATTCAATTTGCTTGAGGTGGAAGAGATCCATCGATATTCTATGGGAAGGTACATTAAATGGTAACCCAAGCGCACTACGGTATCCAACTCCGCATCGTAATTTTCTACTTGATTGATAAAGCCTACATCGGCAAAATAATTGTCTCCCAAATAAATATGATCGAAGAGGATGGAAAATCGCTTGCCCTGATACCCGACTCCATTTTCGAAAAAATATTGATCTGTTGAGATTCCTGGCTTAAATGATCGATGGGCACCTGACCAAAACTCTACGCTTCCTTCCTTATTTAAATAATTGAATTTAAAGCTGAGGTTTCTTCCGTAGTCATCGGCTATAGCGTCCCCTTTGCGAAACCCCTGTCTATTGACAAACAGCGCCTGCAGCCTTGATCGGTTGAAGACGCGCTGGCTAACGGCCGCTGCGGTGACGTTTTGTGCTGGTTGATCTGCCAGGCCATTTTGTAGTACGTTAAGCAGACCCACTCGAGTCGTTTTTGTAGCATTGCCCGTAAGGCGAGCACCGAATACAATGGGAACGGCACGGCCTTCCCGATCAAGGCCCAATCTGCGAGAGAAAAAAGGTTGAATGCTGGGAAAACCGATTCGGCTAAAGATGTCGCTATTTTCGAGAAAAAATGTGCGGCGCTCAGGCAGAAAAATATTGAAGCGGGTCAAGTTGGTAATCTGCTGATCGACTTCTACCTGTGAGAAGTCAGGATTGACGGTTAAATCTAAATTGAGTGCCGAACTGACCGCGATCTTAGCATCCAATCCCGCAGAAAATGAGCGATCTGCTGGATTCACACTTGCAAAGTCCCTGGAAGTGGAGGTTGAAACATAGGGAACAATCGCCATGTTGCTGCCTGTTGCCTCGGGTGCAGTATCCCATTCCAGCAATCCCGTATAACCCAAATCGATGGGCCAGAATTGCAAAGGGACGGGTGCCCAGGTGTCCAGCTGATTTAACTTGGAATTCTTGCGCATAAAGTTGATTCCCCAATTAGCGGTTCCACTTTCGTAGCGTAACGACTTAAAGGGAATCGCCATCTCTACCGTCCAGTGATCATCGAACTGGGCAGTTTCTACAAACCACCGATTATCCCATTGGTCACTCCAGTTGCCATCGCCACTTCCACCAGCCAGCAGTGCCTCGGTTTGCACACCCAGTGGATTAGTCCCAAAAAAGAATCCGGAAGTAGCACGATTTACAGGATCAAGGATCACTGAAAATCCATCTCCATCCCAGTATTCATCGCGCTTTAGCGTGGGGATAATGTGCGCGCCTGTATCATAGCAGATGGCCGCCACATATAGAAACACATCGTCGTAAGCAACCTTAGCCTCGGTGCGCTGCTCTGCTCGGATGTCATCCCGAGGGCTCTTCTGCCAAAAGTCTTTTGCAGTGTCGGCCGACTTCCAGGTGTCTTCGATGAGCTTTCCATCAATGACCATGGCTTCTGTGGTCTTCCCCAGCTGAAGTCGATGGTCGTCCTGATTCGCAGAGGCAGACTCGGGTTGCGCAAGAAGCGGAGCCAAAGCCAGCATCAAGGCAACTCCCATGACTGCAGAGCGTCTTTTCATAGTTGTCGCCAAAAATAGCAAGCGATCCTATATATTAAAATATTTCCTTCTATATAAGTAATTCTAAATCCGACTCTAAGAAGAGCACCCTGCAATAATTGCAGGAAATGAAAAACCTCCTCCAAGGCACTTCAGTACCGTGCAAGTGCAAGAGAACAGAGATTCCGAGAGCGACATAAGTGACTGACGTCACTTGGATCATTCTCTCCGCTCAAAGCGAATTGCGAAGAATGAGCTGAAATGGGTTTTCGATCTGTTCGCGGCGATTTTCAAGAATCATCTTACCCACACTGACTCCCAGCGCATTGAAGTCGGTGGAGATCACCGTAATTCCATTGAGCAGAATTTCCTTGAGCGGCGTTTCGTTGTAGGAGACAATGCCTACGTCCTGCCCCACCACGAGGTCATCCGATCTGATCCTCTTTATAAGGGTAACCAGATCGTCTTCCATTACATTAATAAAGACATCGCCCTTGCAGATCTCAGCTGTCTGGATGTCCTCCACAACTTCGTGAGCAAATGCGTATTCTAAACAAAAGTTTTTGAAGCCCGCGATGATTTCCTGTGGATGGTAGGTATCCGCAGGAAATATGAGCTTCAGTCGTTCGTATTTTCGCAACGGATCTACTGCTTCGGTAAGTACATTGTACATGTCCTTGGCAAATGCCTGATAGACGGCACCAAATTGACCACTGACCCCCGGGACCTTCTTATCCAGGAGGATGAGTTTGTCCTTGGGAATACGGTTAAGTACTTCCATGGCATTCTGCCCACCTTCCAAAAAGTGAGCGATAATCACAAAATGACTGAAATCAGCGGAAAGACTAGGCTCAATAAAATTCTTAAACAATCTGAAGTCATTGTTGTAGATGTAAAAATCGATAGACGCTTGATCACCAAGTGTGCGTTGCAGAGAATCGTAAATGATCTTCTTGTGCGCACTAAGTTTGTTAAAAAGCAAAAAGACACGTGCCTTCCGATTCGTATTTAAGCTCTTGACGAAATATCCCTTTCCTTGCACGGATTGGACCACTCCCATCCTTTGTAGTCGGTCATAGGCTTTGACAATCGTATCTCGCGAAACATCGAAGTCGATCAAAAGTCGATTGACCGATGGCAGTTTGTTATCGATCTCAATTACTCCTTGCTCAATGCCCGTCAGCACGGAATTGATGATCT
>JAHQVP010000247.1 GCA_019634275.1 Saprospiraceae bacterium | reverse complement strand
CTCCCCGACTCTGCTAAGTTTAGAGAATTTATGCTCGGAAAAATCCGCGGCGGGGTCCCCGGAATGACCATGTTGATCGAAAATCCTGAGGGCCAATGGCGAGGAGCAGCTGGCTTTGCGGATTTGCAAAATCAGACCCCTATGCAACCTTGTCATTTGCTTAGAGTTGGAAGCATTACGAAGACTTTTACGGCCATTCTCATACTCTTGTTGCAAGAGGAAGGGGTGTTGACTATTGAGGATTCTATTAAACAGCATTTGTCGTCTTCAATCGTCGAACGGATACGGAATGCGGATCAGGCAACCATCAAACAACTTTTAAATCATACCAGTGGTATCGCAGACTATAGTGACGAAATTGACTTTTCACTTGCACAATTGGATCGTCCCACAAGGAAATGGACAGCGGCCCAGGAGCTTGAGTTTGTCTACGATGCCGAACCTCAGTTTGCCGTGGGTACGAAACGCAACTATTGCAATACCAACTTTCTGTTATTGGGTTTGATAGCAGAGCACGCTACCGGCAGGACGGGGAGTGCCTTATTTCAGGAAAAGATATTTGATCCCCTGGGCTTAAGCTCGACCTACTTTTCAGATGAGGGAGCGCTACCGGATCAGCTCGTGCGGGGATATTGGGATGATCTGGGCAATCTAAAACTTAGGGATGCCACCGGGGTGACGTTTGCACACCATTCCATGGCGGGGGGATCTGCAGCACTTTACAGGATCTCTACCAGGTCATGAGAGCCCTCCGTACACCTGACCTACTGCTTTCTCAAGAGTCACTCGATCTCATGTTCAAAACAGACGATGTCGAGCAACTTACTCCCCCCAGGACGGATGGCCGCAAAGTCAAGTTTGACAAATACAGCTTGGGACTATTTCATCTTGAGTACCCGGACTTCATTGGCATCGGACATGGTGGTCGCATTAGAGGGTACAGTTCGTTTATGCTCTACTTTCCCAAAATCGAAACGACTTTGATTTACATCATGAACGGCAGCAACGGTAAGATCAAAGAACTTGAACGAGAGATTTACTTAAACGAGATAGCGGATTTGTTAAAACCGAATTAGCATGCAAAAGATATTTACATTGATTTTACGTGCCCATGCAATCTTTGGCTGCTGTCTCTATGCTGGTCCTTCCATTGCCCTTGATACTTTGAAGATCAATCAACCCATTGTCTTTGAAGCCGGCGCTGATCGTCTCTCGGAGTTTTCCGTGTGCTTGAGTAAAGGGACGTTTGCATCCGTGGAGGTTGTTCAGTTGGGCATTGACGTAAAGGCCACTTTGTTTCGACCAGATGGGACACAGTTGGACGTATTTGACAGCCCCAATGATGATGCAGGAGAAGAACTGGTGGTGATTGCGGCGGATACCACTGGATGCTACAAAATAGAGGTTGCGCCCTTTCAAACTAAGAAGCGGAACAGAGGACAATGTATGATTTCACTAATTGCATTGGACAGTAATCGCAATCACTACCTGGATCAAGTGTTGACACATTTGCATGGAAGGGGACATGTGCCCGGATTTCGAGTCAGCATTGCCAACCAAAGTGGGACGCAGTATGAGTATGTGGCGGGATATGCAAACCTAAAAGAGCACATTCCCTTTACGGGCGAGACCTATTTTTCGTTGGAGTCTATTTCAAAAACCTTTATTGGCATCTCTTTGCTCATGCTCAAAGAAGAGGGCAAGATCGATTTGGATGACGACATAAATCAGTACCTGCCCTTCAAAGTCCAAAATCCTCATAGGCCAAATTCCAAGATCAGTCTACGTCATTTAGCGACGCATTCAGCAGCTATAAATGATGGGGGAGAGTATAACAAAGCATGTTGGATCACCCAAGAGCAAAGCATCGATTACAGGGCGTTCCCTAAACAAGTAAGAAAGGAGCTCAAGTCCCTTGATGGCAATCGACCAGGCACGCTGGAAGCTTTTATGCAGTCTTTCTTTGTGCCAGGGGGAGAGGCTTACAGCAAATCTAATTTCTTTAAGAGGCCAGCCGGTGAAGAATGGTATTACTCGAATGTAGGATCATCTTTGGCTGCATTGATCATAGAGAACATCAGCGGTATGCCTTATTACGAGTTTGTCTCGCAACGAATATGGAAGCCTCTGGGCCTCGAGGATTTTCGTTGGCATTGGGACCTTGATTCGGCAAGGCAGCGCTCTGAACGCTATGCATTGAATGACATTGTCTTTCCTGACGTACAGTGTGCCACCTATCCTGATGGGGGAGTGATGGCAAATGGAGACGTTCTCAATGCGTATTTACGCCTTTGGATGACGGCTGGAGAAGGTCGGCAAAAAATCCTATCCGAGTCATCTTGGAGCGAAATAATGAAGGGGCACTTCGTGCAAGATTCTGGCAGATTTCAGGGCATCGTTAATGGATTATTTTGGTGGCATTTCTCCGATGGACGAATGGGGCACAATGGCGGAAGCTACGGGCTTAATGCCAATATGTTCTTTTACCCGGCATCGAAAACAGGCTATACCACTGTGGAAAACATTTCAATTAATGAATCCATTGACGTCATGATGCAGAGTCGGCATCTGAGGCAGATTCTACAACATATTGTACCTCACTATGCTGCACTTAATGTCGACGATACGGGGATTTAGACATCTATACGAATAGGATTATTGCCGACACTAGTGCATTAAAAAAGGAACCCCCTGGGGTTCCTTTTTCAGTAATGTATTTCGGTCTTTCGACTACACTCGAGCAGTCAGGTCAGCCAGACGAGCAGAGTAACCTGCTTCGTTGTCATACCAGCTTACCACTTTGAGGAAGTTTCCATCAATGACGCTGGTCATCAAGGAATCGAAAATGGAGGAATGCGGGTTACGAAGGATGTCAGATGAAACGATGGGATCGTCGACATACTGCAAGATGCCCTTGAGTGGACCATCCGCCATTTCCTTGAATTTTGCGTTTACTTCCGCTGCCGTGGTATCCTTTTCCAACACACAGTTGACTTCAATCATTGAGCCAGAGACCACCGGTACGCGCACTGCAATGGCGCTTAGCTTTCCAGCCACTGCTGGCACTACTTTGCCCACAGCACTTGCTGCTCCTGTGCTGGTAGGTACGATGTTGATGGCGGCGGCACGTGCCCTCCTTAGATCCGGATGTGGAGCATCCTGAATCTGCTGATCGGAGGTATAGGCATGTGTGGTGGTCATGCTTCCAACTTTCAAACCCCAATTGTCGTTAATGATCTGCGCCACTGGAGCCAGACAGTTTGTAGTACAGGAGGCATTGGAGTAGATATTGCATGAAGCATCCATGCCTTTGTCATTTACACCGAGCACTACGGTGTCGACACCTTCTCCTTTTGCGGGAGCGGAAATGACCACCTTCTTTGCCCCAGCCTCAAGGTGCAGACCGGCTTTATCTGCTGTCCGGAAAACGCCCGTGCATTCAAGGACTACATCCACACCAAGCTCCGTCCATGGCAGGTCAGCTGGATTGCGTTCGGCAGAAGCATTGATGGATTTTCCGTTTACGATCAGGTGCGTATCAGTTGCTGAAACAGTACCCTCAAAAGGACCTTGTGCAGAATCGTACTTAAGCAAATGAGCCAGCGTGGCATTGTCCGTCAGGTCGTTTATCGCTACTACTTCTACATCAGGATTTTGCAAAAGGCGACGGAAGGTTAATCTTCCAATTCGGCCAAATCCATTAATTGCAATTTTCTTCGCCATTTTTGATTTTCTTTATGTAATCTCAATAAATTTTTAAGCAAGCTGCGAAAATAGCAAACAATTCAATAAAGCGCTTTCCTGAACTGAAATTCCAGGGCAAATGGAACAAAGCGTCGCTACCCTGTCATTATCCGGATGAAATTCTTTGATCTTTTTAATCGGGCCTCACGCACACAAGATCGGACAGCAGTGGTCAGCGGTGGTCGTGCATACACCTATCGCGAGTTGTTGGATGCATCCGGGTCAATAGCCAGCGCAATCGAAAAAAGGGCGACCCCTGGCACGATGTGCATTGCCTATTTAGTAGAATCGTCATTTGACTATGTAGCGACTCAGTGGGCCATTTGGCGATTGGAAATGATGGCTGTTCCTCTTTGCGACTTGCATCCTGCTGCAGCCATATCCCATGTCTTGTCCGATTCCACATCAGGAATCGTCATCACCCAACGGAAACACCTCACCAAGATTGAGGATGCAAGTGTGGATCTCGACATTCAGATTTGTTTGCTTGAGGAGATGAAGGAAATCCCGGGAAAGGTGCAGAAGAAAGGCATCTCTCTGGATGCCAATGCAATGATGCTCTATACCAGTGGAACTACCAATAGGCCTAAAGGGGTAGTTACCACATTCGCAAACCTGGAAGCGCAATTGAACGCACTGTCCCAGGCATGGCACTGGCAAGCAAGCGATTATATCCTGAATGTATTGCCCTTGCACCATGTCCATGGTATCGTGAATGTACTCACGACTGCACTCTGGAATGGTGCATGCTGTCATATGCTGGCCAAATTTGATGCCCAAGTGGTCTGGGAGCTTTTCAAAGAAGGCAGAATCAATGTCTTCATGGCCGTTCCCACGATATATCATAAACTCACTTTTCGTTGGCAGGAGATGGAGGCGAGTGAACAATTGGCATGCAGTGCGGCTCTGAACAAGTTTAGACTCATGGTGAGCGGTTCGGCTGCCTTGCCTGTTCCCGTACTCCAATCGTGGCAGAAGATCAGCGGGCATGTCTTACTAGAGCGCTATGGCATGACCGAAATCGGAATGGCCCTTTCTAATCCTTATCATGGTGAGCGAAGACCTGGGTTTGTGGGCTTGCCACTGCCAGGAGTGCAGCTAAGACTTGTCCAGGATGGAATTGTGATCGAAGATGAGGGCCACTCTGGAGAGATTCAAATAAAGGGGCTCTCCGTATTTAAGGAGTATTGGATGAAGCCTAAAGCAACAGAAGATGCCTTTACGGATGAGGGATGGTTCAAGACCGGAGACATTGCGGTACGCCATGACCAGTACTATCGAATCCTGGGTCGGTCCTCAGTAGACATCATTAAATCTGGCGGGTATAAGATATCGGCTCTGGAAATCGAATCCATCATGCAGGATCATGAGATGGTAAGTGAGTGTGCCGTGGTGGGACTTCCAGATGAGGAGTGGGGGCAGGTAGTAGCGGCGGCAATTGTATCCAGGGAGGAGGAGGTCGCTCTTGACCAACTGCGCGAATGGCTGCGACAGCGATTAGCACCCTATCAAAACCCGCGCAAATTTCTATTCATGACAGCATTGCCCAAGAACACGTTGGGTAAAGTAACCAAAAAGGCCTTGGTGACTCACCATCATAATAACCCAACACAATGGACTTCCTGACGATTTTTCCGTACCTGGGCATCATCATCTTAGTCCTGTTCAACGCCGCATGGGTGACGCTACGAAAGATTGACATAGAGGAAGAAATCCACAAAGATCATTGATGCAGTATATCCAGGAACATGCTCTGGTCCTTTTCGTGACTTCGATCTATGTGGTATTCTGCCTTGCGATTGGCTGGTACTTTAAGAGACGAGCTGAACAGGGTGTGAAGGAATACTACATTGCAAAGAGGGAGATTCCCGGTTGGGTGGTATCCCTTGCTTTCTTTAGCACTTTTGCCAGCACGAATACCTATATCGGGCAGGCCGGAAAGGCTTTTCAATACGGATTGTCGTGGGCTTGGGTCGGACTATTTTGGGTCATCTTCTGCATCATTTCCTGGCACATAATGGGCCCTCGGATGCGCAATCAGACTTCAGTTCTACAATCCTACACCATACCGGACTATTTCCAATTGCGCTATCGTAGTTCGCTGTCGCGTATCATTCGTGTACTATCCGCTGTCATCATTTTGTTTGCCACAATGTGGTATATGGTGGGGATAGCCAAGGGATGTGCGCATGTGCTCACTTCTGTTCTGCAAGTGCCGTATGCCGCTGGGGCAGGCATTATCATTTTCATAACATGTGCATACACCATTTGGGGCGGCATGTATAGCGTTCTTTGGACCGATGCGGTCCAGGGCATTCTCATGTTTGCTGTGGCAATCATCATGGTTTGCATCCCGGTGTTTTTTCTAGGCGGTGTAACTCCCTTATTTGAAAGCATCGCTCAAACAGATCATCTGAGTGCTGATGGCATGCCGATCGACAACGGTCTGGTCGCCTTTGGAGATTTGGTTTCCTATCTGTATATCCTGGGAATCGGCCTGGCGGTTGGTATGAAACAAATTAGTGAGCCGAAGTGCCTCATTCGATTCTACTCCATCGACAACGCCAAAAGCATGAAGTTTGCCATGATATGGACGCCCATTTTTTTAGGCGTCTCACTAGTCAGTGTGATGGGATTAGGGGCTTTGGTGCATGGGATGGCGACAGCAGAAGAGGCGGCATATTTGATTAATCATACGGATGAAGTGATTGGCTTCATGTTGGCTAAGTTTGACCAGCCTCTGGTAAGTGCGATCTGTGTAGCCGGATTATTCGCAGCAGGTATGTCGTCCCTTGCCTCTGTGATCCTCATCGTTGGGACCGCTTTTGTTCGTGATATTTTGGCAGTGCTCAGACCCATTCGAGAAGATCGGGTCGTACCCTATACCAAGTACGCCATGTTCGGTTACTGCCTCGTTGTTTTTGCCATTGCGCTTTATCCACCGGCAGGCATTGTAGAACTCACCGCCTTTGCAGGAGCAGTTTTTGCGGCCAGTTTTTTTCCCGCAATCTTTGGTGGGCTTTATTTGAAATGGGGAACGGACATTGGAGCCCTTTCATCGATGATTGTAGGCATGTTGGTCAACGTGATTTGGAGATTGACGATTCGGTTTCGATACCCGGGTATGGAAGACATTCATGAAGTGCTGCCCTCATTTGTCATTGCCTTGCTGACCTATCTGATGGTAAGTAAGATGACTCCTGGTCGTAGGCCAGCCAAGGAATTTTTAACCCAAGTATTTAATAAATGAGCACGAAGTTCTTGTGGCTTTTCATCGCCTTGTTTATGTCATTGCAGGTCCATGCACAGGATCAGCGTGATTACCTACATGTAAAAGACATTCCTTACCGCGCAGAATCGAGAGATTCCTATGCACTCGAACGCTGTAAGCTCGATCTGTATGTGCCTAATGATCAGGACAACTTTGCGACCGTAGTATGGTTTCATGGTGGTGGCATAAAGGCGGGTAACAAGCACATTCCCGAACAATTGAGAAATCAAGGCATAGCCGTTGTGGCAGCAAATTATCGACTGCATCCCAGGGTGTCTGCTCCAACCTATATTGAAGATGCGGCAGCAGCTGTAGCCTGGACATTTGACCACATCGCGGAGTATGGAGGGAGTCGAGATCTGATCTTTGTTTCTGGTCACTCCGCGGGTGGATACCTGACCAGTATGGTTGGGCTTGATACTACCTACTTATTGCGCCATGGCATCCATCCCAATGAAATTGCCGGACTCATACCGTATAGCGGACATGCGGTGACGCATTTCACAATTCGTACAGAAATGGGCATAGATTGGTCACAACCGATTGTCGACAAATTTGCCCCCCTCTATCACACTCGGGCAGATGCGCCGCCTTATATCATCATTACAGGTGATCGAGATCAAGAGCTCTTTGGACGATATGAAGAGGTTGCCTATCAGGCCCGTATGTTGCAATTAGTGGGTCATACTTCCGTTCGTCTATATGAGCTAGAGGGATATAATCATGGCAATATGCCGGAGGGAGGGCACCCCATTCTCTTGAGAAGCATTGAGGAAATCTCTAATTCTATACTAAAGGAATAGGCATGTGACTTCCTTGGTCGTCAAATACCGGGTATTAGCCGATTGAAAGTGCGAACCCAGGTCAACTCTTCCGAACTTCTGTCCGAACTAATATTGAGCAGTCATGGGCAAAGAGACTTTTATGGAGCGACAACGATTTATGGACAGTTGGATAGGCAAGATTGTGGCCGGGATAGCATTTGTCATCCTGATGATATTGCTCCTGAAGGCCATCCAAACCCCAACCTGGGCAATGTCGGTACCGGTCTTTTGTACCGCCTTGGTACTGTACATGATGGTGGGAGCAACACTCTACACGAAGATTGATCAGAGAGGCGTCCACTACCAGTTTAAACCTTTTCATCGTAGAACACGCACGATCCCTTGGGACAATATCCGAGGAAGCGTGGTTCGACGATACAGCCCTTTGAGGGAATACGGTGGCTGGGGAATTCGCTTCAGTGCCAGTGGACTTGCCT
>JAHQVP010000246.1 GCA_019634275.1 Saprospiraceae bacterium | reverse complement strand
CTCAAGGTGGGACTTCCATCATTTTCTTGGGGAGCTGGTCTCAATCTTTACAATTTTGGACCGGTAGCCTACTTCCTGAATCGCATCGGGACCTATCGCGTGGATCGCAGAAAAAAGAATCCGATCTACTTGAATGTGCTCAAAAACATGTCGACCCTATCGATGGAGCGAGGGGTTCACTCTCTGTTCTATCCGGGCGGCACGCGTTCTCGTAGTGGCGAAGTTGATCAAAAATGCAAGTTGGGCCTATTGGGGACTACAATCGAAGCCCAGCGAAGAATCGGACAACAAGGAGGCGCCAATAAGATCTTTGTTGTGCCGTTGATATTGGACTATCATTTTGTTTTGGAAGGCAAATTTTTGATCGAGCAATACCTGCAAGAGATAGGGGGTGAGCATTACGCTGCCATCCGAGATGAATCGCGTAGCAAACGGAAGTTGCTCAAGTTCCTATTGCAGTTTTATCGGGAATCATCAGAAATTGTGATGTCATTGGGAGAACCGTTCGACGTTCTGGGCAACTTTGTTAATGATCAGGGAGAGAGTCTTAGCGACGATGGTTCGATCATCGATGTCTATGACTACTTTCGGCACGATGGAGAGATCACCGAAGATCCACAACGTGAACGGGTTTACACCACCATTTTGGCCGATCGTATCGTCGAGCGCTACCTAAAAGATAATGTAGTGTTAAGCTCCCATGTGATCGCCTTTACGGCCTTCCAGATGATTAGAGAAAAGAATCGTGATTTGGATATCATGGGTTTGCTCAAGCTGCCATTAGAAGATTTTAGACTCACCCGGACAGCATTGCAGGCACAAGTAGGCATTTTGATCGATCATCTGAAGGGCATGGAAGAACGGAAGGAAGTTCGTCTTTCCGAACCTCTCAAGTGGGAGTTGGAGGATGTAACTTCTGATGGTATTCAGAAGTTGGGTTTGTATCATGAGAAGAAGCCATTGGTTTTAAAGGGCGATCACATCCACTGCCAGAACGTCAAACTCCTTTTCTATTATCACAACAGACTTAAGCACTATGGACTAGAGGACCTGGTAACGGGACGCCAACCTGCCATTACGTCAACATTAAGTGCGAAGTAGAAATCATGAAGTTCATTGTATTTGACCTGGAGGCTACGTGCTGGTTGGGATCACCCCCCAACGATGTGCAGGAGATCATAGAGATCGGTGCCATTATGATGGACAACTATGGGACAGAGATCAGCACATTTAATAAGTTTGTTCGCCCTCGCGTCAACCAGCGTCTCTCTGCTTTTTGTGTAGAACTGACCACCATTAAGCAAGAATGGGTGGATCGGGCGAATTACTTTCCTGAGGTGATCGAAATGTTTCAAGATTGGGCTCAGATGGACGAGGATGATTATTTGCTCGCATCATGGGGTCCTGACGACATGCGTATGCTTCATAGTGACTGCCGGCTGCATGACGTGGCACAAGAGTGGTTATCTCCTCGCATTGATCTCAAAAAACAGTATACCCGCATCCGGATGCTAAGGAAACCAGCGGGATTGCGAAAAGCATTGCGGCTGGAAGGCATTGAATTCGAGGGTACGGCACATCGAGCCATAGATGATGCCATCAATACCGGCAAAATCTTTAAGTCTCACCTAGATGAGTGGCAGTATTAGGTTCAATAGTGAATTTATTTCCCGTATTTGCTGTTGCCACAGAAGATCCTCTACATTTGCGAGAACTTTGCCATCGTATATTCATGGTTGCGAATCCATGTCAAACAATGCCAAACAGAAGAATTCTTTAAAAAGTTGAAAACAGAAAGCATGAATACCATACAAAAATTGTGTGCCACGATCCTATTACTAGGTCTTTTTTGGATGACATCGAACGCTCAAGTTCAAGAAGGTCATCTAAAGATGGAGATTACCGACGTACAGGTGGAGAAGGAAGAAATGCAGCAAATGACGCAGATGATGCAGGGTTCTACACAAGACATTTACTTTACCCAGGAGAAACAAAAGGTGGTCATCGGGATGATGAGTGGAATGTTAAGTATCCAGGTCTATCAGGACTTTGGTGAAGATTCCTTTGAGACCTATATGGACATGATGGGCAATAAGATCAAAACGGTCATGAACGCTGATGAGCTAAAAGAGCAAAATAAGCAGGCTGCAGAATTGATGGGTGATGCCCAGGTAGTCTATGACAAATCCGACAAGAAGAACATCATTGGATACGATTGTCACAAAGCCACTATGAAATTTGAAGCCAACGGTAGTGCAATGGAACTGGTACTGTATGTAACCGACGAAATCAAAGTACCACAAGCCTATATTCAAAACTTAAGTCATGTCCAATTAGATGGAACTCCTATGGAAATGACCATCGACGTGGGCGGTCTGATGAAAATGACCTATACCGCTAAGGAGCTTACCAAAGCTATTCCAGATAACTTCTTTGTAAAACCCGCTGGAGACTACAAAACCATGACCATGGAGGAGCTACAGAAAATGGGTCTTGGTGGAGGCTTTGGATTTTAAGATGGTGCGGCTTCACAGACAAATATTAAATCAACTCCCTTTTTGATGAGTACAACGATTAAATACCTGGTGAGATCTACCAACCTTCGAGGGGCATCTGTTTTTATCCTTACTTTATTTTTTCTTTCTGCTGGTGCTCAAGAAATCACGGAAGGTCGATTTTGCCTCACGTACTTTCCGCAGCCCGCCGTGGAGACGTACATGGATTCGTTGGCAGACTATCTCAAGAGTGGGTTTGCTGATGAGAACGGCAACATCGACAGCATTACGTTGGACTACATCAGTCACTTTACTACTGTTCCCAAGCGACAAACGAAGTGCGTTTATTTTAATGCAGACTCTGTCAAGATCGAGGAGCAGGTCGATCAGGACCTGACCGCTCAGTATGTGGTTGTACCGGGCCAAAATTTGTTGATCAACAAGCGAGGAGGAGGAATCATGATGGAGCCGTATCTCCTGGAGTCAAGCGACTCCTCAGGGTATTATGATTTCTACATCAATGAAGACAAGAATGATGTGATCAACATCGAGGGATTTCCTTGCCACCGCATTGACCTTCGAGAGGTGTTTTACCCATCAGGAGGGGCTGCTCCCCGGGAGAAGGATTATGTGCTATATGTTACTGATCAGATTAAGATATCCGGGGGCATAATACTTGGCAATAACCTAAGAGAAGAAATTCCCTGCCCTTTGCAGGTAGAAGAGCCACTCAATAATCGCGTTACAATCAAATACAGGGCATCTGGACTTCGATTTTCTGTAGAAGACGGGACCTTTTCACTAGAATGACGAGATAGATTCCATTTTCTTGCAAGATGGGCGCTTTGACTCCTACAATGTGGCTTATAGGGTTAGTCCAATCAGGCCAGTAACGGTGAAGTGTCCCCCAAAGTTTTTTGCTTCTCAAGCATCGATTTAGTTGATGATTCCTTTACATTGAGGATATTAAAAGTACCTATGAATTTCTTCCTCTATCTGCTGGCAGCATTCCATCTGACCAGTAACATTAGCACTCTCCACGCAAAGCATATAGATGCTCCAAGTGCTATCACACTAAGTGATTTGGATAGCCTGCCTCAGTTCGGCAGCGAACAAGAAGAGGTGTCTGATCGTAAGTTTATCAGGGCACTATTTCAAGAAGCGCTAAGAGAAAGGCAGAGCTATGGATGGTTGGAGTCCCTCTGTGAGATCGGCCCAAGATTAAGTGGATCTGAAGGAGCCGCTGAAGCGCTGCATTGGTTGGAGATGGTGATGAAGGATGCTGCATTTGATCAGGTGATTAGTCAGAAGGTGATGGTGCCTCATTGGGAACGAGGTCCAGCGGAGAAAGCCTTGATCAAAGACAGTCATGGAGGAAGTTACCTTCTCAACCTAATGGCGATAGGGGGATCCGTTGCAACGCCACAGCAAGGCATATCTGCTCAGGTATATACGGTGGAGTCGCTCAGTGAGATCGAAGAAGCCGATGCAAATGACGTAGCAGGCAAGATCGTTTTTTATAATTTTTCGTGGGATCACAGCACCTTGTCTCCTGGAGCATCCTATGGTGCCAATGTCGGGATGCGCGCACAGGGAGCCATTAAGGCAGCTGAAAAAGGGGCGGTCGCGTCCCTCATTCGGTCCGTTGGTTCTGGCACAGATGATGTACCGCATACGGGAGTAGGATACTACAAAGAAGGAGTTGATTCGATCCCCGCTGCTGCACTGGGCAGTCAATCTGCTGACCTGCTGGCAAGCATCGTAAAACTAGATCCCAGCGCCAAAGTCGAACTTCATATGCATCCACGCTGGTATCCGGATGCAGAGTCACGTAATCTAATTGCTCAAATGGATGGATCAAGAAGTGATTCCATTATTGCATTTGGAGGGCACATCGATTCATGGGATGTTGGATGTGGTGCACACGATGATGCAGCCGGTTGTCTGCATGCGCTGGGAGCCTTGACATTGTTGAAACAGATGGGGTACGAGCCTCGTCATACACTAAGGGCCGTCATGTTCATTAACGAAGAGAATGGAACCCGAGGTGGCATGGAATATGCTTCACTGGCGGATGCGAATGAAGAAAAGCACATCATTGCCATTGAGAGTGATGCCGGGGGATATTCTCCTCGTGGTTTCGGCTTCACCGGGAGCGAAAAACAGCTCGCAAAGTTGCAATCTTTTGTCTCCCTATTTCCTACGAATACAGTAGGCTACATCCGCAAGGGCGGGGGGGGAGTAGACATTGGACCACTACACCGCAGCGACGGTACACCCATGATGGGATTGCTTACAGACAATCAAAAGATGTTTGACTTGCATCATTCTGCCAACGATACCTTTGATTCTGTTCATCCCCGCGAGATGGAATTGGGGACAGCAGCGATGGCCGCGATAATCTATCTGATTGACAAATATGGCCTCTAGCCAAAAGATCGATCTCGTAGTCAGCTAGACGCTTATGATGTACGTATTCCTATTTCTATTAGGGACCGGACCGACAGCAATAATGCATGAGTTTTATGTATCGGTGACCAATGTGACGTGGGCAAAGAACGAAGTCTCGGTGGTAAGCCGCATTTTCTACGAAGATCTTTCTATAGCGCTCTCCAGTGGAGAAGGGAAGTGGTCGTGGTCAAACGAACCCTTAACGGATACGGTCTTAATGGACT
>JAHQVP010000245.1 GCA_019634275.1 Saprospiraceae bacterium | reverse complement strand
TGCAGTTTTCGAAAAAGGTAAAATAGAGGCTGAGCAAACGATCCTTCAGATCGGACTCTTGACCGGCAGTATCTCGCTCTGCGGTATCAATGGATTTCTGCATCAACGTTGACCAAACGCTTTTTTCTATGGCATCAAGGCTTGCAAAATACTCGTAGAAGAGCGCCTCCTCAATGCCCAACATCTTTGAGAAAGCATATACATTGCCAGGAAGATTTTCCTCTAGCACCGCACTCATGTACGCTGCCATAATGCCTTCTCTATCAATCTTTGATTTGCGTTTTGCCATGTTCTAACAGTTTGCATTGAGAACACGGCAACCAAGGAAAGGTTGCTGTAAGACTGCCCCTTAACAGGCAAAGTGATTCTTAGCAGCTAGTTCGCTTCGGCGTGACGAGCACGTTTACGCATATGCTCCTTCAACAAGATCTTTCGCAGACGCATCGACGAAGGGGTGACTTCCACATATTCATCCGCTTGAATGTACTCTAAGGCCTCCTCCAGCGTGAATTTTCTCGGCGGTGCCAGTCTAACCTTATCATCTGCACCGGCCGAACGAATATTCGTCAGCTTCTTAGTTTTGGTGACGTTGACAGTCAAGTCCATGGGACGGCTGTTGGCCCCGATGACCTGTCCTTCGTATACTTCTTCATTGGGCGCAATGAAGAACGTACCTCTTTCCTGAAGATTATTAAGACTAAAGGGAATTGCTTTGCCCGCTTCCAGACTAATAAGAGAACCATTGATCCTTCCTGGCAGAACCCCCTTGTATCGACCAAAACGTACAAATCGGTGATTCATGACGGCCTGTCCCGAAGTCATCGTAAGCATCCATGAGCGCAACCCAATCAGACCTCGACTGGGCACCTCAAACTCAAGCATAGACCGTCCTGACTTGCTTCTCATCGAAGTCATGGTCCCCAGCCTCTTGGTGACCTCTTCGATGATCTTACCTGACAGTTCCTCGGGGGCATCCACAAACAGTTCCTCCATGGGTTCATTCTTGACGCCGTCTATTTCCTTCAAAATGACCTGTGGTTGTCCAACTTGCAGTTCATATCCTTCTCGACGCATGGTTTCGATGAGTACTGCCAAATGCAATACTCCTCTTCCATAAACTCGGAAGGAGTCCGCAGTATCTCCCGGCTCTACTCGTAGCGCTAGGTTCTTTTCGAGCTCCTTCTCCAAACGTTCTTTTACATGACGAGACGTCACAAACTTTCCTTCTCGTCCAAAGAAGGGAGAATCATTGATGGTAAAAAGCATGGACATCGTTGGCTCGTCGATCTTGATTCTTCCGAGAGCCTCCGCTTGCTCAACGTCGGCAATGGTGTCTCCAATCTCAAAACCTTCTAGTCCCACCAGAGCACAGACCTCTCCGGAGTTTACCTCTTCTACTTTCTGCCTCTGAAAACCTTCAAATGTAAAGAGCTCTTTAATTCTCGATTTGCGTGGTTCCGTACCGTCTCCCAGTAGGCTCACCGTCGCACCAGATTTGACCGTTCCACGATGGACTCGACCGATGGCAATACGTCCGATGTAGGGAGAAAAGTCGAGTGCGGTAATGATCATCTGCAGCGGACCATCGATCTGTGTGGGTGCTGGCACCTCTTTGATGATGGTATCGATCAAATGATTGATGTCCTGCGTCTGATTTGTCCAATCATCGCTCATCCAGCCAAACTTTGCTGAACCGTACACCACTGGAAAATCCAGTTGTTCTTCCGAGGCATCAAGCTGGATCATGAGATCAAAAACGTCTTCGACCACTTGCTCAGGATCACAATTCTCTTTGTCAACCTTATTGATGACCAAGATTATTTTCAGCCCTAGCTCGATGGCCTTTTGCAGTACAAAACGTGTCTGAGGCATCGGGCCTTCAAAGGCGTCTACAAGCAGCAGGGCGCCGTCCGCCATATTGAGTACCCGTTCTACTTCTCCTCCAAAATCGGCATGGCCCGGAGTGTCGATCACGTTGATCTTGCATCCCCCATAACGCACCGAAACGTTCTTGGATACAATGGTGATTCCCCTCTCCCGCTCGAGGTCATTGCTGTCCATGATCAGCTCTCCTGGATCTTCGTGATCTTCAAACAACTTGCCTGCCATCAACATTTTATCCACAAGCGTTGTTTTGCCATGGTCAACATGAGCAATTATCGCTACATTTCGGAGAGAATCGGACATAAGGCCTCTTTTTTAGCTTCAAAAAGGCGCAAAGGTAAGCGAATTCCGATTTGGCAGACATCTTTTATATATTTAGATTTTATTTAATGTATAGTGCCGCTGATTGGCAGACCATAGAAGCCAATCATACGACTTCATAGTGGAAGAAATAGACACGTAAATGCGCGATTAAATGATCAAGAACCTACTTAAGAAAAATCTGCATCACCTCATCGCATTGACCGTTGCGATCATCATCGCTGCTTTTTACTTCTATCCTCAGATCCAGGGAATGGTTTTGGAGCAGGGCGACATCACTCAGTTCAATGGGATGTCCACGGAGACCAAGGCCTACTATGCCAAATATGGAAAATCCACCCTCTGGACCAACTCCATGTTCAGCGGGATGCCCACGTATCAGATCGGTGGCATTCAACATATGAATGTGTATCGTTATTTGGAGAAGGTGGCGACTTTAGGGCTTGGTCGCCCAATCAGCTACTTTGTATTTGGTACCATGAGCGCCTATGTTTTGTTTTTGATCATGGGTACTGGACGATGGGTTGCTCTATTGGGGGGAATCGCATTTTCGTTTTCGACCAGCAATCTCATCCTATTTGACGTAGGCCATAACACCAAGCTTTTTTCCATCCTTTGCGCACCACTTGTTTTTGCTGGTCTGTATGCTCTATTCCAGAAGCGTAGATTTTGGCTCGGCACCTTGCTTTTGTCGTTGGGCATGGGATTTAACGTCTACAAAAACCATTATCAAGTCACCTACTATCTGGCGTTGTTCTTTGGCATTTATACCCTGATTGAGGTGGTTAAGATGATACGAGCTAAGGAAATCGGAGACTTAAAGAAAATTGGGATCGCGCTTTTGGCTAGTGTTTTGCTTGGGGTTGGTCCCTCGGCCACCAAGTTGCTGACGACATACGAGTATGCCAAGGAGTCCATCCGGGGTGATCAGATTCTATCATCTAAAAACGTATGGACCAGCCAAGACAGCAGCCTCACCTCACAATGGGACTATACCATGCAGTTTTCTCATGGCTGGAATGACCTCAAATCCTTCCTTGTTCCTGCTGCTGTGGGAGGAAGCTCGGCAGAGATCATTCGTCCTAATTCTAGCGTCGCCGAGGAATATGCAGACAATGGATTTCGTGTCGACAACAGTCGAGTCAATTTGTACTGGGGAGACCTGCCGTTCTCTGGCGGACCACCTTACCTCGGCATTGTCATTCTTCTCTTGGCTACGCTCGGTTTTATTTCCAGTAAAGGTTCCATGCGTTGGTGGGTGCTGGGCTGCCTCCTGCTTGCTACTGCTTTGTCCATGGGCAAAAACCTGGAATGGTTCAACCGATTGTTTTTTGACTATTTGCCTCTTTACAAGAAATTTCGTTCTCCCAACTCCATCATGCAAGTGGCCATCTTCTTTTCTCCCCTGTTGGCCATCCCCTTTATTCAAAGACTACGAAGTGGCCAACTGGATAAGAAGTTCTTACGCAATGCATTGATCACAGGAGGAATTTTTGCTGGGCTTCTCTTGTCCTTCATGTTTTCTACTCCTGATCAGGGTGCCCTTATCATGGACAGTGACGCTTCCCTTGCCCAACGCGGCATGAACCCCGATGTTCTAATCAGTGAACGCATTGCATACATGCGTGATGACGCCTTAAGAGGCCTTGTCCTAGTCGTACTGGTTTTGGCTTTGATCTGGGCCACCTTTCGATTCGAAGTGTCCGCTAACGTGATCCTGGGTGGAATAGCTGTTTTGATCCTCTTTGATTTCATGGGCATCAATAGACGATACTTGTTCCCTGACATGTTTGAGCAGCCAAAAGAAGTCGAACGCATGGTCGCCCCCAGGCCAGTGGATCTTCAAATCATGGCCGACCCTGATCCACACTATCGGGTCATTGACCAGACGGTGCCGACCTTTGCCTCCTCTCAACCCTCTTACTTCCACAAATCGGTAGGTGGCTATCACGCTGCAAAACTCCGACGCTACGAAGATCTTATTGAGCTTCAAATCAAAGAACGAAACCAGCGTGTCATTAACATGCTCAATGCCAAGTACTACATACAGCGTGGACAAGATGGTAACCCAGTAGTGGTTGGCAACAGAGATATACTAGGTAACGCGTGGTTTATTGAAAACTTCAGATGGGTTAGCAACGCTGATGAAGAGATGAATGCCCTCAACTACTTCGATCCCCGACTGGACGCCATCGTTCACGAAGAATTTAGAGACTATTGCGAAGGACTCAATCCAGCAAGACAAGGTGCCATTGATTTGGTAAGCTATGAACCCAATCATTTGATTTATGAGAGTGAGGGCAATGGAGAGCGTTTCGCCGTATTTTCAGAAATATGGTATGGCCCCAATAAGGGCTGGAAGGCCTATATAGATGGGGAGCGCGTTGATCACATTCGAGTAAACTACATCTTGCGTGGACTACGAATTCCCGAAGGCGATCACCGCATAGAATTTGTCTTCGATCCCAATCTATATACCGCCGGCGAGTGGATTAGTGCCTTATTTTCACTGAGTTTCCTAGGTCTACTTGGGTTTTTGGGATATCAAAATCGTGACGTTCTAAAGGGAAGCAAAAAGCCTCTGAAGAAGAAGCGATCAACTGGTACGAAATCCACCAAGGCCGGGTCGTCCAACGCGAAGACTCGGAAAAAGAAAAAGAATAAAGGCAAGTCCAGCAAGTGAGGCGGGCATTGATTGTCAGTTACTACTGGCCTCCAGCAGGGGGAGTTTCGGTTCAGCGCTGGCTCAAGTTTGCCAAGTATCTTCCTGAGTTCGGGGTTGAGCCCATCCTCTTTGTCCCCAGTGGAGCACGATATCCCTTCGTAGAGCATGACCTTATGGATCAAATAGATCCCGACCTGGAAGTCCATGAAGTACCCATCCTGGAGTTGCGCCATTATTACAGCAAACTGATTGGTAAGTTTTCTAAAGAAAAGACACGTCGAAAAGACATCGATGGTCTATTCTATACGCCACCTGAAAGTCGTACACTAAAGCAAAATCTGTCGTTGTGGGTCCGATCCAACCTGGTCTTTCCAGATGCACGAGCTACCTGGATTCGTCCCTGTGTAAAAGCAGTAAGTGCATATATACGTAAGCACCCCATCGATGTGCTCATCACAACGGGGCCTCCACATACCTGTCATGTGATTGGACTTAAGCTACGGTCCCGATTTCCTAATCTGAAGTGGATCGCAGACTTTCGAGACCCGTGGACCAATAATGAATGGTTTTCAAGAATGCCGCTCACCCGTTGGTCACTTAAGAGGCATCAAGCGGTAGAAAGACAGGTCCTGATGGCTGCCAATCATGTCCTAACGGTATCCTGGAGTTGGTCCCAGGAATTTCAGAATAATGGAGCAAAATCTGTTTCAGTCATCACCAACGGCTATGATCCAATTGACTTAGAGAACGTGCAGATGGAGCAAAGCGAGAAATTTGTAATTAGTCATATCGGCACCCTAAATCCTGATCGAAACCCTCATCAATTCTGGGCCATTTTAAGGAAGCTCATAGACGCCAATCCGGAGCTAGGAGAAAACCTCGAAATCAGACTCGTGGGGCACGTAGGGCAGGCCGTCAAAGACAGCATCGAACATTATGGTCTGGGATCGAATGTTACTTATCTGGGATTTATTCCGCACCGCAAGGCCATGAAGGAAATGAAGGCAGCCCGTCTGCTTCTGCTCCTGATTAACGACGATGTAAATAATGCCAGGGGAAGACTTCCTGCAAAACTCTATGAATACATGGCAGTAGGTGCTCCCATTGTCGTTTTTGGCCCCAGTTCAGGCGACATTAATCGGGTTTTGGGTCCCTCCATCGTCTTGGGTAGCGATGCAGCAGCAAGTTCCAACATTAGTAAGCTGATACTGGACTTATTCTCTGGCAAGATTCCCCCTAAAGTTAAGTATGACAATACTCTCTATGAGCGCCGAGGACTCTCAGCAAAAATGAGTGAACTTATCACGGACGTGATCAAAGAAATCTAAGGGAGCTATTGCTCTATTAAATGATCCAGAAGCATCTGTTCGTATCTGAAGAACTTTACGGTTTGAGCTGGTGAATGACAAATCGCTCCCTTAATCAAAGGACCAAAAAGAAAGTCATGAAGGACCAAGGGGGGGAATTTTTCAGCTAGATCCATGGTGCAGACCTGAGCTCCATCCGTGCCTTCCACCACAGAGAAACGCTCTAGGGGAAGGTTTACTCCTCTACCGTCTGCTTTTATAAACGCTTCTTTTCTTGTCCAGATTTGGTAAAATTGAGAAGCAGCGTCTTGCGATTGCTTAAGTGCGACTTGCTCGCGTTCCGAAAAGAAACGTTTTGCCAATCGCTCAAACTCAAGGCCTGGCCGTATTTCTTCGATGTCAATGCCGATCAACTTGCCCCTTGTAAAAGCAACCACCAAACATCCTCCGGAATGCGAAATGTTGAACTGCAAAGCAGCATTCGGAAAATGAGGCTTACCGTAGGTGCTGTATCTAAACGCCGTATCTGGGGACGCGCCTGCATAGTGATGAGCAAGCGTTCTTGTCACAACCCTGCCGGCAAGGAACGTCCATCGATCTCTTTCGAAATGAAACCGACTAAAGCGAGCTTTCTCCTCTTCGATGAGGAAGGCCCTGTGGACCGAATCCAAAGGAAGAGTGGAAGGACATGCAGCCCATACGTGGATCTCACCAATGCTCATGGTTGGCAATGGAAGGCCGCTCATAAACCGTGCATCAAGGCTCACCTCTGCTCCAAATAGTCGGCTATTCCAGACGCCAGCTGCACAGCATCTGGGTCTTCAAATATGGTCTTGTGCTTGGCATCTACCACGATAACGTCGAGTCCACCCTGTGCGAGATCTGACCATTCTTCTAAATGGAATTCTTTGTCTGGTCGCTTTGCAAACTCACTACTTCTGACCAGTATCACTTTGCCATCAAATGGTTGCCAATCATATCGATAGTACACTCCTCTTAACGCCTGCTCCATGCGAAGCAAGTGGGCCGATTGTTCGTTCTCCAGCCTGCTCAAGTACTTGCCTCTAATCTTCTTTGTCTTCTCTTCGATGATGTCTCTTAATCGTTTCCAGTTTCGATTGCCTATTATCGTAATCAGCTTGGCAATCTGTTCACCAAGAGAAGATTGTTCTGTTCCATCTTCAAACCACGGCCCCGAATCCACGATGATGACATTGGCCTCTCCTCCTTCTGCCCTGATCACTTTAGCCATTTCCACACAAACCGGAGCACTAAAGCAGTATCCCAAAAGCGTCCACGGCCCTTCCTCTTGAACGGATTGAATTTCACTCCAGTAGTGCCTGGCCATCTCCTCAATGGTGCTGTGCATTTCCACCTCACCATTGAGGCCCTGGGGCTGAATGCCGAATACAGGTTGGTCCTCACCCAAATGACGCGCCAAAGGTTGGTAGAAGAAGACATGAGCACCACCGGCATGGACGCAAAAAATCGGTGGCTTTTGTCCTTTGGCTCTAAGCGGCACTAGCGAAGACCATGAGGAGGCTTCGGTATCGTCCGAAAGGTACTTGGAAATGGATCTGACTGTAGGATCTTGAAGGAAAACGCCAGGAGAAACAGACTTTCCCCATTCCTTTTCGATGCGAGCCAAAAGTCTTAGTGCCTGGAGCGAACTTCCCCCATTCTCAAAAAAGTGATGATCAATGCCAATCGGACTAAGGGCCAATAGCTCTTCAAACATCATGACCAGTTTCAAATGGACCTCATGCTCGGGCTGTGCATAAATGGCCTGACCATTTTTCGGCTCTTGCTCCAGCGAAGACCCGCCCAATGTAGATAACGAAGGTACATGCCGCGCCAGATCTTCTACTGATGCACCTGATACTCCGGCCCCCCGACCAATTTCAATCACAGCGTCCAAAATGGATTGTGCCTCCTCCTCTGACACAAAATCCAGTCGATGATGTATGGTAAGTGAAGGCTGATCACCAGGTATCATGACCAGACTCAGTGGATGAGTACTGGTAATACCACTGGAAAAAGTAGACATCTTGAGCGTATCGGTACGGAGTTCGGAGGCCGGAATGTTCTCGATCGTAAGCATGGACTCCACATGACTCTCTAGATTTCCAGGGTCCTCTTGATACACACCTCCATATTGCTCTAAATCATTGATTTTCAGATTGAATGAATGTAATTTTTCAAGCAAATCTGCAAATAAGGAAGATTCCTGAATATCCACCAATACAGGGACTTCGCTTACAAACAACCCTGCCATCAGATCGATGCCAGGAAAATCAATATTTCGACCGGATCGAGTAAGACCAAACTGAAAGCTTCCAGACTCATACCAGGCCGAAAGAACACATGACCAGACTGCCTGCATCCAGATGCTTTGCGTGGTGCCGGCATTGATGCTCATGATGGAGCATGACTCCATAAATTCAGGGGGGAGCGGAACCGTACATTCGGAGTAAGATGCTGCTCCGCCGCTCGATCGCGTGAATAAGCGTGGTGCTCTATTTGCATCCTCAACTTCATTCCAAAAATCCACTTCCTGCGGTGGTTGGCTTTTTCGCCATTGCAACCATGACTTATAGCTGGGGAGCGCGGGCCAAGTCAATTCATTGTCGCTTTCCAAGGCTTGATATGCGAGGCAGAGATCCCGCATGATGATGGAGGTGGACCAGCCATCCAGCAGAATATGATGGCATACCCACGTGACATGCGTATGCAGACTCGATGTTTGTTCTAAATAGATCTTGTCAACAGGAGCTTTGGCCAGCTTAAGGTTTTGATCGGTTGGCATTGAAATGGAGATCTCAGGGGTAATCTCCTTATGCACGATCCTAACGGGACTTTTTAGTTTTTCATGGTGAATCGTACTGCGGAGCACTTCATGTCTTACCGTAATCAACTTCCATGCTTCTCTAAATCGCGGCACGTCCAGTGGTCCATGTATGTCGAATGTGACCGTCAATTGCCCCTGATCTGCGTCTGCACTCAAATGATGAATCAGTAGAGCCTGCTGCAGAGAAGTGAGGGGGTAGATAGCATCAATATGTTCTCGCTTCGCTTTCACCTTCATGTCCCAACGCTGTCCGCATTGAGATTGTTTTGAACATTACAGAACAGAGAGAAGATCATCCAATTCGTCCTGGGACAGATCAACTTCTTCAAAGTCAGAGGGAGTATAGCCAGATTCCTCTGTTTCCAGACAGAAGTGCACTAACTCTCGGATCTCAAGGACTACACCACTAAGGAAGTCCAGGACTCCCAATTGCGCCAGTTCCTCTGCATAACTCAGACTGATGGCAAGCCCCTCCACCTCTCTTGCTATGTTGAACTCCAGAGCAAAGTGGCGCTCACTATTTGGATCACGCATCTCTTCCATGAGAAACTGCACATCTTTAAATTCTGCAGACACCCCACTTCTTGCATCTCCCAGATAATTGAGGACAATCTGGGAAGGCACATAGTCTGGTAAATCTTGACCAGAATCCCCATAACGCAATGTTCCATACTCCCACCCTCTTCTCCGCGTCAGGAAAAGTGCTTCCTTCAAATATTTTAATTGATCCCCAATGTGGGCACCGGACAGTTCTGCAAGCATTGGAAAGAAATTGGTAAACCATCCTATTGTATGCGTGACATCAATCCCTTCGAGATCTCGACCATGGCCTTCCAGGAGAAATTGGCAACGATGCTGACCGGTCCACTTTTGCCAACTTCTGGCAACCGCGAGCACCAAGAAGTCCAATACCTGATTTCCAAAGGGCACTAAGGCATCAGTGAACAGTGAATCCACTACATCTCCTGTTATGATTTCTACCCTCCTTTTAACTCCTTGCTCACGTACAGGAAGTCCTACTGCCACTGGTAAATTTATTTCTTCATCCACTTGTCGATGCCAGTATTCGGTTGCTTCAATCGGCAGCAGCGTGGCTCTTTTTGCTAGTCTTTCTGCCCATTCCTTGCATCCCATTGTAACGGGATCAAGCTGCAAATCCTGATGCTTTCTCGTGGAGGTAATCAGGCGTTCCAAATCCGATAGCAACAATGACCACGAAACCGCATCCATCACCAAATGATGTGCTATGATGGAGAAGGAGGCAATCGCTCCCTCCTCTGCTATGCAAAAATGAATTAGTGCGTCTTGGTCCAATCTTATGGCCTGCTGGAGCTCCCGAATGGCTTCAGACCAATTCTTGCCGGAGAGCAAGTGCCATTGGCCATCCAGGTGTGTCTGCTTTGGCCTAAATTCCACCTCCCATCCCTCGTGAGAACGATGAAAACTTGAACGCAGTGCGTCATGGTGATTAATCAGGTAGAGACAGCATTGATACAGTTTTTCTGATGGGATCTTCTCTCTCAAAGCGACGGTCTGTCCTTGATTCCAGTAATGCGGAGCAGATCGATGCTCCTCAAAAAACCACCCTTGAATTGGGGAAATTTTTGCTCTACCGATCGAGGCTGCATAGCCTGAATCTTGATCTTCAATCGGCTTGCAGAACAATGCCAACTCTGCTACGGTTGGATACTTAAAGATCATGGCGGGCCCAATCTTTATTCCGTGTTCTCTTGCTAGGGCAATGATTTGAATGCTTTTGATCGAATCGCCTCCCAGCTCAAAATAGTTTTGCTCTCGTTTCACTTCCTTGACTCGCAACACATCTTGCCAAATCTTAATCAAGTCACCTTCAAACTCGTGGGTTTCCACTGGCAGCTCAATGTTCGATTCTTGCGAAACGGATCGTTCGCCAACTTCGAGCAAGCCATTCTGGTCGATCTTTCCGTTGGGAAGCTGCGGAAACCTTTCTAATTGAATAATCTTACTGGGCACCATGTAGTCTGGCAAAGTACTTTCCATTTGACGACGCACCCATTGTTCTTGCGCTTTCCCTTTGTAGAAAGCAAGAAGCGAAGGACTTGATTCGCGCGATGCAACAAGGAGTTCACCTTGATCTACACCATCCAGACTCTGCAGGAC
>JAHQVP010000244.1 GCA_019634275.1 Saprospiraceae bacterium | reverse complement strand
GTTAAATCGATTGTTCACCCCCGTAAAAGAGATTCCACCACTATTGTTGGATCCGTTGTTGGCAACATCCGCTTGTGGAGTCAGTCTTAGAAAATCATTGAGTCCGCGATCAGCAGTAGGTAGCGTGGCTATCGCCTCAGCACTTACCTTAGTTTCTGATCCTGTGCGGTTACCATCGAAAAGCCCTCCCGCGGTTACGATAATCTCCTCTAAGGACACGGATGACTGAGACAATTCGATATTAAAGCTTTCGGTCTGTCCCAGGGCGAGAAAGATGTTCTCAATTTCCTGGGTTTCGTAGCCCGTATACGATATAGTGATCTTGTAAGGACCACCGACATTGACGTTGTTCAGGGTAAAAAGTCCCTCTAAGTTCGTCGCACTTCCATACTGGAAACCCGTTGGCTGATGTACCGCAAGTACGGTCGCTCCAATGAGCGGCTCCCCATCATCGGTCACCAACCCCGTGATTCTTGAAGAGGTGGATCCCTGGCCCCAAGCAGTGACCAATGAAAAAGCAAAAAGTACCACCAAGGTGGACTTGAATAAGTAGTTAACTTTCATAGCAAAGAGAAAAATTGTGGTATAATGAGTTAGTCGAGGGCGAAGGTATAGAAAATTGTTACATCTAAGAGCCTGACTGGCATGTCTTTACAAAGACAGATTTTTAAATATGTGGACCCTCCTATTGGTTGATTTTCAGCGTACTATGTCAAAAAACAGCGCTACATGTCACCATGAGAATCACATAACTTGACAAAAATGAAGGGATTTAAACGTCATTTACGGGAAGAAATCAGAGTCCAAATCCTGCTAATCGCATCGTTTGCTCTTTGCCTCTCGGTGGCCAATGCACAAGAAAGGGAAGTGGTATTGCTCTACACCAATGACATCGAAAGCGTATATGACCCGATCGATGCCTATTGGATCGATTCGTTGCAAGAGATCGGTGGATTCCCCCAATTGGCTACCTTGATAAAGGAGGTGCAAGCCAAAGAAAGGCTCTCTTTCCTCTTTGATGCCGGAGACATCTATACGGGGGCGTTATCCGCAGCAACGGAGGGAAAACTTCCCTTTGACATCTACAGTACAGTAGGCTACGACGCCATGGCGGTGGGCAATCACGAGTTTGAGTATGGCTGGGAATCCTTGCGCAGCACTGCTCAAAGAGCTCGATTCCCTTTTCTTAATGCCAATATATTTTACGAGGGAACGGATATCCCATTTGCTCGATCCCATGCCATTTTGGAAAAAGATGGGTTTAGAATAGGGGTCATCGGCATCATGGGAATTGAGGCTTTCCACAATACCATTCATCCTAAGCATAGGGCTGGTCTCGAGGTACATGATCCAGTGCCTATCGTTCAATCACTGGTGAATCAATTGCGTCCAGAAGTGGATCTTGTGGTCCTGCTGACCCACCAGAACAAGAGTGCTCCCATGCAATCAGATAAAGAAATAGATCCTGAGGTGCAACGTGGATTTGACGAGGACTATGCCCTGGCGGGCGCTGTAGAAGGCATAGACATTCTCTTTGGCGGACATTCTGATCACGGCCTATGGCAACCCGTTCAACACCCCCGGACAAATACATGGATTGGCTTAACTTTCGGCCAGGGTAAGCATCTGGGATACATGAAGTTGCGTCTTGATGCCAACGGGAAAGTCCACCTCGTGAACGGGAAGCTTTTGCCCGTCGATGCAGATAGGCTTCCGCCAGACCAAGCCATCGAAGAACTGATCCAGACCGCGCGTGCAGCTCACCCATCCCTCACTAAGGTGATCGGTCGCTGTGCTGAAACGGGTTACCGAAATTACTATCGCGAATCCAACCTGGGATTGTTTATTAGCGATGTTCTCAAGGAAGCCTCAGGGGCCGACATTGGATGGATGAATCCAGGTAGTTTTCGCGCAGATCTTGATGTTGGTCCCATCACCGTGGAAGAAATTAAAAATATCTATCCCTTTGTGGACAAATGGCATAAGGTGGAAGTACCGGGAAAGGTCTTATGGGAAATGTTGCACTACAGCCTTGAGCTCCATTTTGGGTTGGCTCAGCTTGCTGGCGTCACTTTAACCTACGATGCCAACAAAGACTTAAAAGAAGTGCAGATCAATGGACAACCTCTTGATCCTGATCGCATGTACTCACTCACCAGCAGTTCCTATCTCACCAATGGAGGGGATGGATATCAGATGTTGGCTGCTTGCAAGGTGCTTTCAAAAAGTAAAGACCTGCTGATAGACGACATCATTTCATACATCCAAAAGGAGGGGACGATTCGACTCCCAAATGTGGGGCGACAAAAAATAACGCGAAACTAACCACCGCTCCGAGGCGAACGCACGGCAAACCATCTGCCATGGTTTGCCTAAGGTTGCACTGCTGCATTACCAATCGATCGAATCACCCGTGCAGGATTGCCTCCAACAAGGACATCTTGTGGTACATCTTTGATGACCACGGATCCTGCAGCAACAACAGCACGATCACCGATGGTGACTCCCGGACATATGATCGCACCACCCCCTATCCAAACATCATTCCCAATAGTAATGGATTTGGCCAATTCTCGACCAGCATTGCGCGCGGAAGCTTCCAAAGGATGTGTTGCGGTGTAAATCTGTACATATGGAGCAATCATGACCCGGTCACCAATGAATACTTCTGCACCATCCAAAATGCAGCAATTGAAGTTCATAAAAAAGTCATCGCCCACATGCGTGTGCACACCATAGTCTAGCATTACAGGACTTTCGATCAAAATGTTCCTGCCAGCACTTCCCAAAAGTTCGTGCGCGATATGCGCCCTTGACTTTGTATCTAACGGATCGGCTGCGCTAAATCCATGGCAGAGTTGACGGGCTCTAGACCGCAAACGCAGCAGTTCTTTGTCCATGGGATCATAGAGCTGTCCTGCCAACATTTTCTCTCGCTCGGTCATGCTTAAAAATTGCTATACCCAAAGATAGTATAGGAGGAGCAGAGCTGTAAAACGAAGCCGATGACCAGGATCAAGGTGATGAGAAAGATCAAATACTCCCTCGCCATCTTCTTTCGTTTTGCAGCACGTGCCATCTCTAGTGTTTTCCGAGAAGGTTGCGGTCGAATCTCATTTGAACTGTGGACAGACTGATCACCGATATTTAGGAAATCCCTTCGCTTACTGCGTCGCAGTCTGTGGTTTCTCTTGATTGCTGCTAATCCATCGTGCGTCATTGTCAGACTATTTGACAAAAGATGGATGAAATCCCTGCCGCAATCACTTTTAGACGGCAAAGGCCTGGTTCTAATCGACGAAAAATGATGCTCAGTGGGTCAGGGGACGCTGCACTCCACAATGAAGATGCGGTCCTCACCAAAGGGTTGCCATAAGGCACAATTAAGACACTAGATAAGGTGAACCTGTAGGACAGGCCCTAGCAGATCAAAATAAGGCTTGCACGCTCTCTGGTGGTCTCCCGATCACCGCTTTCTTTCCCTTTACGACGATGGGACGTTGAATCAGTTTTGGATTGTCAGCCAAAATCCGCAACCATTGGTCATCGGACAAATCCTTATCGCTGTATTCCTGCTTATAGAGTTTCTCTTCTCTGCGCACGATTTCGCCCGCTCCCATGCCAAGTTTATCAAGCACATCCTTGAGTTCCTTGAGTGTTGGAGGCATTTCTAAGTAAAGCACAATCTCGGGATCGACCCCATAATTCTGAATGATGTTTAGTGCCTCTCTACTCTTCCTGCATCTGGGGTTGTGATAGATTTTCATACCTTTCTTATTACCACTGCTTCCTGCAAATTTACAGCTTAAAATGATTTGGAAGAACAGACCATCCAAGGATTTCTTCAATTCATTGGGAGAAGGGACATTAGTCAGCCACTTGGGAATCGATATATATGAGGTTGGGGACGATCATCTCTCGGCTCGCATGCCCGTCGATCACCGTACTAAACAACCGATGGGTTTGTTGCATGGAGGGGCATCGGTAGCCCTTGCAGAAACGCTTGGCAGCTTCGCTGCGGTCTGTTGTCTGGACGATCCAAGTCATTCGAGCGTTGTAGGAGTAGAAATCAATGCAAACCATCTAAAGGCTGTAAGGGAAGGATACGTAATCGGAACCGCCACACCAATTCGTCTTGGACGCAAAATTCAGGTATGGAGTATTGAAATTAGGCACGAAGAGATTCTTGTATGCGTTTGTCGATTGACCGTTATGGTAGTGGCTAGTAAATAACAATAGATGAGATTTTTTTGCGTCCCAGTCATAATCATTGCACTTTATGTGCCTGCTGCTGCTCAACAGCAGCCTGATTTTAACCTGGAGTACATCAGCAACATAGGTATTGACTTTCCCGACACCATACCATCGGCGTATCATGGGTACACAGACGTCTGGGGCTGGGAGGCTCCAGATGGCAGTGCATATGCCATCGTGGGGGTAGGCCATGGGACAGTCATTTTTGATGTAACGGATCCAGTGTATCCGACCGAAGTTGATTTTGTGCCAGGAGCACTGTCACGCTGGAGGGATTTTAAATCCTACGAGAACTACATCTACGTGACGGCCGATGAAGGCAGGGACGGCGTAGTCATCATCGACATGAGTACTGCCCCTGATTCCGTTAGTTTTAGTCACTTCACTCCTTCATTGACCGTACAACCAGGTTTGAGCGATACCCTGACGACTTGTCATAATCTTTATATCGATGGTACATACCTGTATCTTTCAGGTTGTCGGATTGATGGCAATTCAGGCACGGGGGTCTTGATTTTCGACCTCTCGATGGATCCTACTGCACCGGTCTATGTCGGATCAACGGGCAGCATTGAGCAGTATTCGCACGACGTATATGTGCAGGATGACAGGTTATACTCCAGTGATTTCTGGCATGGGGTGGTGACGATCTGGGATGTATCTGATCCTGCCAATCCTGTGATCCTTGCCGCCCAGGAAACCACCGATGAAGGACAGAGAGGCACGCACAACGCATGGGTTTCGACAGATGGCCAGTACCTCTTTACCACAAATGAAGTTACTGCCGGACAGGTAAGATCCTTCAATATTGAGGAGTTGGATGACACGAAATATTTGGATGCTTATGTACCCTCCGGCACTCGGGGCCTCGGTGTCATCCCTCATAACGTACACTATCATCAGGGCTACCTTGTCACTTCCTTCTATTCGGATGGATTGAAAATCTTGGACGCCCATCGTCCGGAAAACTTGGTGGAAGTCGGAAGCTTTGACACCTATCACTTTAGAGATGGTGGATTTACCGGACTTTGGGGTGCCTATCCCTTCACCACGAGTGGGCTCATCTATGGTTCCGATCGGTCTTCTGGACTTTGGATTTTTCAGCCCTCCTACGCGCGAGCAGCGTACGTAGAGGGGATGGTTGTAGATGAAACGGACACTCCGATACCGGGAGTAAAAGTGGCTCTGTCGGGTGAGAAAATTGCAAATGACTTTACCGCAGCCGATGGCACCTTTAGGCTTGGCACTCCTGATGCAGGTGCTGCCACCCTACTAGTCAACGACAATCCCGTTGATTTTCCTGAGTATCCCAAGCTGCGAATCGATACGGTTTTGCAAGCTTCTGAAGTCATATTTCTCAAGGTTGTTCTAGTCGAACTCGGTAACAAGACCATTCGTGGGACAGTGCTTGATGCCGAAACGAGATCACCCCTCGCAGGGGCAGAAGTGCGGGTGTTCAGCGATCGAGAAGGAAAATCGGTACATACGGAAGAGGATGGAAGTTTCACCATAGAGACCCCTTCTGCCGACCACGTTATAGGGGCTGGTATGTGGGGGTGGCAACCTGATTTTAGAATACAAGAAAGTCTTGAAATTGAAACCTCCATGACTTTTCTTCTTGAAAAGGGGTATCGCGATGATTTTGAATTTGACCATGGCTGGACCGTAGATCCCGGTCCAGAAAATCGACCCATTGACGAATGGGCACGCGGCGTACCCATCGGCGCTCGATACGACAGCATCTTCGTAAACCCCAATGAAGATCTCAGCGAGGACTTTGGAAAATCTTGTTTTGTCACGGGCCTTAGCGGTGGTCTACGAGGCAATTTAAGTGGCTCAAGCACCCTTCAATCGCCACCATTTAATGGCGCCAACTACTCAGATCCCGTACTGTACTATTCCATTTGGTACTACGCGGGAGGAGTCCTGCAACCTGATGACAGTTTGTCAATCTACGTAGGCAATGGCCAGGAGGAACGCCTAGTCGAGCTCCTAGTGGAAGGGAATGCTGGTTGGCGCTCCCGATCGGAAGTACGCCTGCTCGATCATCTTACCCTCAGCGACAGCATGTACCTCCGGCTGGTAGCCAGAGATGGTGGCCAGGTGCACATCTACGAAGCCGCCATCGATGGTTTCGCAGTAACGGAGGGATTTACTACCTCATCTGAAGATGAAGAATTGGGTTCTGTACGCATGGTGCCAAATCCCACCTATGATGATGTCCGCATCATGAGTGACTCGCCCGTCAGAGTTCGTGTGGTTGATGCAGCAGGCAGAGCGATCTGGAGTAGCCAACGTGAAGACACCCAACATCAATTTTCCATGTTGTCCCTTGCCAACGGGATCTACTTCGTCAGACTTGAGCACCGGAGTGGAAAAACGTCAGCACACAAAATCCTCAAACTCTAGACACCTTTCTGGGGCTTTGCTTTTCCAAGCCAGTGGGATTGTGACAAAAGAAGCATGATGGCATGAAATACCTTGACGAGCAGACATCGCTCCATGCGCCGGGGTCGAGCAAATTCAGCACTTGGGTTTGGCTAAGTACTATTTTGATGGCAATCATCTCGTATATGCTGGGGGAAATGGCAGTATTGTCAAACCAAGCATTACGATCGGAACCTGCGATCGGCCTTAACCATTTTAGTTCATCTGATGTGTCAATGTCGACTAGCGCAAAATACTGTTTGAGCTAACCCTGCAGATTAATGGCGTGAGAGGATTCCTAAAGAAAACACAAGGTGTCATACTGAAGATCAAGACTTTACAGCGAGTTAATTTTGTGCCGACATTGGCCATCTGATTAACGTTAAGATCATTGAGTGATTCCGTAGGATCAAGGTCTGGGAGACCTTGAAGCGAAATGACCGCGAAGCGGG
>JAHQVP010000243.1 GCA_019634275.1 Saprospiraceae bacterium | reverse complement strand
CCACTGACCTCGGCAAGGGCCGTACCTTCTACATTATTAGGTGCCGGGGTACTGCTCATGAGTACCGTCAGGACCTCCGGCTCGATTACATTCTGTGTAAGAGAAGCAGAATTTCCATCGCTGTCCGTAACCGTCACCGACACTTCGCCGGCGCATAGCCCGGTTACAGAAGCCGAGGTCTCCCCCGTACTCCAGGTAATCGTATAAGGAGCAGAACCTCCACTGATGCTCACGGTAGCACTCCCATCGCATTCTCCATTGCAACTCACTCCGACGCCATTGAGGTCGGCCACATCAAGGTCAACATCAAAATCGCCCCCTTCTCCTCCGACGGTATATGTTTCCATTATCTCACATCCGTCTGCGTTGGTAATGGTGACCGTATAAGTACCCCCGAATACGTTGTTTAAGTCTTCCGTCATGTCTCCATTGCTCCAGCTGTACTGCAGACCTGTCCCTGTGACCGTGATATTTACCGAGCCATTTTCATTACCATCAGTAGCATCCGTCACTTGAGCATCGGTGATGACGATGTTCATCGGATCATTAACCGTGATGTCTCGGTTTTCTATCTCCGTGCCATCGGTATCCGTGACGACGAGTCGGTATACTCCCGCCGCAATGTTTTCTAAATCTTCACTGTTGCTGATTTGGTTGCCGTCCTGCGACCATGCGTAGGTAAAGGGACCGTTTCCTCCCGAAACGGTGATGTCGATCGAACCATCGGTATCACCATCGCAGGTCGGTGCACTAATGTTTGCCGAGACATTCCCTCCTGTAGATCCTCCCACTTCTACAATCCCATCGCACTGGCCGAAGTCAAGTGATGTGGTCGTCGTGGATGCTCCTCTGGTAGTCAGGCCATCGGTGAACGCAATTGTCGTGGAAGAACCCCGATCTCCTATTACGTTGAAACAAAGCTGAAAAATCACCTGATCATCAGGTACCGTTCGGCCATCTGTCGTCATGTCAAACCATGCAAAAGAAATTCTTCCCGCAGCGCCTTGATCCAGATTAAAGGTCCCATTGGACAAATCGGGCAGGTCAAAATTCCGCAATTCCGGATTGGATAGTACGGTATTGTCCCACTCGATGGTTCCCTCCATGGTCAACATATCCGTAAATCCCTTCACGCTGATGTCTACACAGACTTCACTTCCAGGGTCCGGAGCTTCTTCTGATGCCACCATCGCAAAACCGGTGACCTCGCATTCGCGACCCGTGCCCCCACCACCATTTCCAATGGTGACGGTGCCGTCTTTCTTGGTAAAGCTGATTCGATTATCCTGATTGTCTATGACTTCAATGGGGGTGGGATCATTTGAAAACTGAACGGTACGTGATCCGCTGCTGCCAATGATGCGAAAGCATACCTCAAAAATGTCCGTACCAGTGCCTAGTGTAATCCCATTACTTGAGGGATCCAACCACTGCAAGGCCAATTTGCCATTGCCTGTGTCGTCCAGGGTAAAGGAACCGTCATTGAGGCCGGAGAGATTAAACGCTCCCACACCAACAAACTCTAGAAATGTCTGATCCCAGTTTAGACTCATCTGCATGCCTGTCACATCGGTAAATCCATCGACAGAGACATCAATGCAGACCGTTTCGCCCATCTGTCCCGTCTCGTCTGATCCGATCAACCTCAGGCTTCCGTTGCCACCACCTCCACCAGTACCAAATTGTCCTCCTTCTACAGAAAGACCAACGTTATTCTCGCCCTCATCAATTACTTCTATCCTTCTTGGTTCACCGCTGATGGTCACATTCGTACCGGATCCGGCACCTCCTACTACGTCAAAATCCACCGTAAATAAGATCGTCCCATTATCAAGGGAATTTCCTTCTGCCGATTGATCAAACCAAGAAACGATGATGATGCCGTCTTCGGTAAACCTTGAATCCAGGTTAAACGCTCCGGCATCAAAGTCCCGAAGCGATCCACTCACATTCTTCAATTCCCGGAAGGACAGCACTGTTTCATCCCAGTTGATTGAGAATTGCATGCCCACCAAACTGTTGAAGTCCCTGACTGAAAAGTCGACACTGACAACACTGCCTGGGGCTCCCGACGTATTGGATAAAACAAAAGTCGGTCCTTGCGCCATCAGAGCGCCGGACATCATTGTGAAAGCCAGAAAGGCGAAGTATAGTTTTCTCATTGCTTTTCTTTTGACATGATTTTGGTGATCGGTTAATTTGCGGTCAGCCCTTGAGCAGCTTTTACTAAGCTGACCGTGTTGCTGACACCCAGTTTTCGCATTATGTTCTTGCGATGTACACTTACCGTCTGATCGCTAATGAAGAGTTTACGTGCTATTTCCTTATTGCTAAAAGCTTGCGTGATGAGTTCAAGAATTTCTTGTTCGCGTTTAGTAAGTTGATAACGAACGCTAAAAGCGTCCTGAAAGTGCCCGTTTTTGACAATTCCATTCTTTGGTTTTGTCGTCACCTGAACGCCTGTACCCATAAATGTATTATCCTGCAAGACTGTTCGAATACCAGTCTCTAACTCGCTGAAAGGAGCTGATTTTAACACAAATCCATCGGCGCCTCCCAAGAAAGCCTGCTTGACCACTTTGCTGTTCTTGTAGCCGGTCACAATTATTATTCGTGCTTCTGGAGCTAATTCTTTGAGCGGCTCAAGCAAATCCAAGCCGTTTCGTCCTTGTAGGTTCAGATCCAATAGAACCAGATCAACCTGTCTGTTCCTAAAGAGCTTCTCCCAACGATCGCCACCATCATGGATTCCAACAACCTTCATGTTAAGATCACTGGTTTCCACCATTTTCTTTACCCCCTCTGCCACCAGCAGATGGTCCTCAATGATTACCACTTTCAAAGGCATGTACATCTCACTTTTATCGATACTCTAAATAATTTTAGATTTCACATTAAAACGTACTGCAATTTGAGTGCCATTTTTTGCCCAAAGAGTAAAAATCTCGATGTGGAGGAGAGGATATTTTCAGTGGTACACCAACTTATGCACCCAAATCGTTGATTTATGGTCAATTAGACACCCATCGCGAATATCCACCTGGATGCATTTTCAAGTCTAAATCCGTCTAACATTTGATCTAACTGCAGGCTTCATTGAAAAGACCTAGACGTACATCATGTTTCTTGATCATCCTTTGTGCTGCCATATGGTGTCCCGAAGCCAGGGCCCAGTGGACTTCTGAGACCTCTAATCGTCACCAAGTCAGTATCCATTCGCACCAGGACAGCTTCTATCTGCACTATAAGTCGATCATTCCGGAAAGCGTGGCGGTCACTGCTGATGGTTCTGAGTCCATTCCTCCCTATCTGATAAAGGATCACTACTTCCATTGGCTCCTTCCCAGAACTGACCTCACAGACACCGTCCATTTTTCTGTTTCGTTTCGGGTGCTGCCCTATGATCTGGATCGATGGCACTCTCGGTTTGATTCGGTTCTCTATCGAGATGGCATGATGGAAGTCCTGGAGCCCCTACGCTACGTTGCTCCGGCGGGTGCTTCTGTCTTTCAACAAGAGGGCCTCAAGTACGATGGCAATTTTTCCAGAGGACTCTCTGTAGGTAACCGTCAAGACTTGGTGCTTAATTCCAACTTTGATCTGCGCATGGCAGGCCCGTTGGGTGATGACATTGAGATACTCGCCGCGCTATCAGACAATAGTATTCCTCTTCAACCAGACGGCAACACCCAGCAGCTTCAGGAATTTGACCGAATCTTCATTCAATTGTCTAAGGGAAGAAATACACTTATTGGAGGCGACTACGAATTGAAGCGACCCCAAGGACACTTCATGAACTACTTCAAGCGAACGCAAGGCGCCCGATTTCTTACAGAAGTTGATCTGGGAGAAGAAAAGAAACTGTCCACTTCCATCAGCATAGCCGGTTCTAAGGGCAAATTTGCCCGATTGATCATACCTGGAGTCGAAGGCAATCAGGGGCCTTATCGGCTTCGCGGTACAGATGGAGAGCGATTTATCATTGTACTCGCCGGATCTGAAAAAATTTACATTGATGGCATCTTGTTGGAGAGGGGACTTGAAAAGGACTACACCATCGATTACAATGCGGGAGAGATCTTTTTCACTCCTCATCAGATCATCACGAAAGACAAGCGGATCATAGCCGAGTACGAATATTCTGTTCAGAGTTACAATCGATCCATCTACACTGCTGAGTTGGACTATTCAGCCAAAGGGCATGGCCTCTACTTTAATGCATACAGTGAACAGGACGGCACGCTGTCTTCAGGACTACTGGATCTTTCCATAGAAGATAAGCGCTTCCTCTCCGAACTTGGTGACAGCATTGGATCCTCGACGGTCAGTTCTGTACGACGTCGCGCAGAAGGTTTTGACCCCAACATCATCATGTATAAGCTTGTCGATTCGATGGGATTCTCGCAAGTATTGGTGCGCAGTCAGAATCCGGAAGAGGCGCTATATACTGCGCGGTTTACTTTCGTGGGTCAAAATCAAGGTCATTACAGACAGACTGCTAGCGAGTCCAATGGAGAGGTCTATGCCTGGGTAGCACCAGATGCAAACGGCGTACTCCAGGGCACCCATGAACCCCTTCAGCAACTGGTCGCCCCGCGCCAACAACAGATGTTTAGCTTCGGTGGACACATCGACCTTGGTCATGGGGGCAAATTTCGGAGCGAAATGAGTGCCGCTAAAAACGACTTAAATCGGTTTTCGGATCGAGATGAAAACAACGACGTGGGCATCGCGTGGAACAATCAAATTGAAAAGCAATTTGTCTTAAAGTCACCCGATGAAAAACCGCCGTTGTTGCTTAGCACTAAGGCCATGCACGAATTCGTCCAGCGAGACTTTCAGCGGCTGAATCCCTATCGAAACGCCGAGTTTAGTCGAGATTGGAATCTGGGGCAACTCAAAAAAACGGACGAACATCTCACTGATGTTGAAATCGAATTGTCCCAAGGGACAGATCGTTCGCTGGGTTACCGCTATGGAGGCTTGTATCGTGGCTCTCAATATCAAGGACATCGTCACATGATCAAGGCACTCTATCAAACACCAGGGTTCCGAATCCGAGGCCAGTACAATGTATTGGGGACCAAATCCCAGGATAACAACACTACGTTTGTGCGACCCATCATCGACGTCTCAAAATCGTTGGACAAAGATCAGCGTTGGACCATCGGAGCATATTTTGAACAGGAAAAAAACAGCATTAGACAAGCTCTTCCTTCCGATACTCTTTCCGCTCCTTCTTTCTACTACGACGTTGGCAAACTGTATTTGCGCAAGCAACAAAGCCCCAAGCTCAACTTTGGAGTCTCATATCAAAAACGATGGGATTACCGACCAGTAGGCCTGGATTTTAGGAGCCAGACGCTTGCCGATGACTACTCGATCAGTGGCCGCTGGGCGGAAGGCCAGAAATCGATTCTGGAAGGAACGGTGACCATTCGCGAACTAGAGATTCTTGATGGCAGTCTTGATCCCAATGATGCAGGGATAAACTATCTGGGAAGAATCACCCATACCCTGAACCTTTCCAACGGATTTATCAGAACAAACTCTGCTTATCAGGTGAGTTCCGGCCAGGAGCCCAAACGCACCTTTCAGTATTTAAAAGTAGACCCCGGACTCGGTGTCTATACCTTTATCGACGTTAATGAGGATGGCCTGCAGCAGGTCAATGAATTTGAAATTGCAGCCTTTCAAGAGCAGGCAGAATATGTTAGGGTCACGGTATTGACCAATGAATTCATTCCCACCAACAACATTACCTTCAACCAGAGTTACTCCATTGATCCACAGCGATTAAGCAGCGACAAAAAAGGCCTTTGGAGCAAATTTTCCAATCAGGGATCGATTCGAATCGATCGTAAGAACCTACAAAACGCCGAAATTTCCTTATGGAACCCTTTTGCCCTAAACGTAGCAGATAGCTCATTGATCACGGTGGGGTCACAAATACGCAATGTCTTCTACTTCAATAGGACAAATCCAAAGTACAATGTGCTTTGGGAGTGGCAGGATTCCCGCAATCGCCTTGTCCTCACCACCGGCTTCGAATCCAGAAGCATCACCAAACATACCCTCCGATCACGCATCAACTTTGCAAGAACATGGAGTACCAATTTGGCCATCAGTAAGGAGGCCAATATTCAAGACAGTGAAAATTTTGACTTGAAGGACTTCCATTTGGACGGATGGTCACTTAATCCTGAAGTCACCTTTCAACCCTCGAGCACCTTTCGGATCACCTCAAAGTACCGGTATTTTGTGCGCGAGAATACTTTGCCAGAAGGAGGTCAGAGGGCCACTGCCAATGATCTGCAACTAGAATCCGTATTCAATCAGGCCAAAACGGCTACACTCCGGGCCAATCTGGCCCTGGTGCTGATCGACTTTGAAGGGAAGAACAATCCCAGTCTCGAATTTACCATGCTCGAAGGTCTAAAGGACGGCACCAACTGGATATGGGGGGTTGCCTATGACCGGCGGCTTGCCAATAATATCCGTATCAATGTGTCATATGACGGACGTAAGAGCAATGCTGCTCGAGTGGTCCATACAGCACGTGCACAGGTGAGTGCGTTTTTTTAAGACTGCATTACCTTTGCCATATGCGTGGACTACTTATTTTATGTCTCTTGCCGCTTTCACTAGGGGCACAGCAGTGGAACTCCATTGCTCCGGATCATCTTTCGGAAACATTGGAAGCGATGGATGCCAGGCCTCAGGACTATGCGGCCTACCGGTACTTTGCAGCTGCCGAAGATCAGATCAGTACTTACAAATCTGAGTCGCCTAGTGACGCCTTCGATTTGCCTTGTCCAGATGGTTCGCTGGTCAAAGTGACATTGAAGGTTCATTCCAATTTTGCCAAGGGCCTCGCCGCTCGATATCCTGGAATCACCACCCATATCGTCAAGGGCACAGATCTTGAAGGCTATCTTTCCACGGGTCCTTCAGGCATGAATGGGGTCTTTCATTACCAGGGCAAGGAGTTCTATCTGGATGCCATCCAGCATCAAGGTCAACCCTATCAGATTGCCTACTATACGGCAGATGTAGCCGTTGATCCATGGGTTCGCTCTATGCACGGCACTCATGAGCACTTTTCCAATGAAGTTACTCCCCTCATCCAACATCCTCGTACTTCTCCATTTTCGCGCAGTGCGGCTACGGTTTCGCTAAGAACTTATGATCTCGCCCTTGCTTGCACTGGTGAGTATGCGGCGCGACATGGAGGCACTAAAGAGGGGGCACTAGAAGCGATGAACGTCGCCTTAACACGCATCAATTCTATCCTCGAATCAGAACTTGCCATTCGCTTAAGATTATTTGAAGACAATGACGATCTGTTGTTTTTAGACTCCGCGACAGACCCGTACACCAATGGATCAGCAGGTGCCATGGCCAATGAAAACAACGCTTATCTGGCGGCCAATGTGATTACCACAAAGTATGATCTCGGTCATGTGTTTGGCACCGATTGTGGCAATATTGTGGGCACATCAGGAGGCATAGGCACCGTCTGCGGTACCAACAAAGGGTTCGGTTCCTCATGTGAGATTGTCAGCAATGACCGATTCTACATCGGCATCGTTTGTCACGAACTGGGACATCAGTTTGGTGCCGAACATACCTGGAATAATTGTCCTACAGCGCCCGACAATCAGTTCAACGCCGGTACCGCTTTTGAACCCGGCAGTGGCAGCACCATCATGAGCTATGCCGGCGCATGTGCGGCTCAAAACATTGCTTTTAGTGAAGACTTCTACTACCATAATAATTCCTTGACGGCCATCCAATTTTTTGTAGAAAACGGCGCGCGCAATTGTGCGGAAACTTCCGTCCTCGACAATACCCCCCCTACGGTCCGCAGCTTGGTCCAGGGTGGCTTTTACATTCCAATCCGTACCCCATTTCGGCTGACGGCTACAGGGAGTGATCCCGACGGAGACACGCTCAGTTATTGCTGGGAGCAGTATGATGCGGGCATTGGATCGGCCGCGATGAGCCCTATTGCAGAACCTGTAGGCAATGGGCCCATCTTTCGATCTTTTGAACCGTCCGCATCGGCAGAACGCATTTTTCCTGCCTTGTCCAAGGTTCTCGCTGGCAATTTTGACGACACCGAGGTGCTGCCCACCTACAGCCGTGATTTGACTTTTAGAGTCACCGCACGAGACCAGCAGTTAGGTGGGGGAAGTTTTGCCTGGGACGAAGTCGAATTCGAAGCTACCGAAGAGGCAGGGCCATTTGTGTTGACCTCCTTCTTCCGAAGAGACACCATTCGTCGTGGTGACTTTCTAGACATTGAATGGGACGTAGCCAATACGGATCAGGCGCCCGTAAATTGTCAACGTGTAAACATCAAAATGTCGGCCGATGCGGGAAACACTTTTCCTTTTGATCTGGCGCTTGATGTGGCCAACGATGGACATGAACAGATCCTAATACCAGACACCCTTACTCCACTGGTACGATTCATGGTTGAAGCCGCAGACAATATCTTCTTTGACATCAATGAGGCTCGAACCATTATTGCAGAAGCCCGAGCTCCCGGCATTGCCTGGAATCTTTACCCTCGACGCGCCTCTGTTTGCGTACCTGGAACCTCAGAACTCAACTTAGAGAGCTTTGCAACCCTTGATTTTGATGGACTCGGCGAGCTGGTCGTCCTGGACGCACCCTCTTCCGTCAATTTGAATTTACCAGAAACCATAAGGGGCGGAGATTCCCCACTAATAAGTGCTGCTTACGGTGAAGACGCCAATCTTGGCTTGGATTCGATCGTCTTGGGACTCATAGTAGACGGAGACACTTCTCGACGTACAGTGCTCATCGACGCCGTACTTAATGATTTTTCGGACCAATCAATTGTTGGCCCCATCAATGGTGCGTCTAACCAAAATATCCGACCTGAATTTTCTTGGATCCCCAGCAATTTTGCCGAGCAGTACATATTGGAACTGGATAAGAATCCCTCCTTTCCGGATCCCATCACAGCTGATGGTCTCCTTAACAGATATACCCCAGCCGAGCTCCTGGACCAAAGTTCCCTATACTACTGGAGGATTATACCAGAAAACTCCTGTGGCCCCGGAATGCCCTCAGACATTCAGTCCTTTCACACTGTTACGCAATCCTGTGCCGAACAGTCTGGGATGGAAGTCCCGATTAATCTCTCGCAGTCACAGACTCCGACCGTCCAATCTAAGATCACCATTGGTCAATCGGGTACCGTCAGCGACGTCAATGTCAAGAACATATCTGGATTTCATGAAGGATTTGGCGATGTCACCATGCGACTGATCAGTCCGGCCGGGACCGCGGTCACGCTGGTCAGTCGACAATGTGGATTTTCGAATCGGCAGTTTGCGTTAACTTTTGATGACGATGCACCCGGAGCACTTTCCTGCCAATTTAATTTCTCCAATGCCATTTTTCAGCCTAGCGATAGTCTGTCGAGATTTAATGGCGAAGAAATTCAGGGTGACTGGATTCTGGAAGTTAGCGACAGCATGGTCGGCAGTGGTGGTCGTATCGATCAATGGCAACTTGAAGTCTGTGGGAGCATCGCACCCACCAATCCGCTACTGTCCATAGACACATTGAGAACGGAAGTAGGCGGAATGGCCATCCTATCACCACAAGAACTCATGGCTTCTAGTACTTCAGTCGATGCTGGAGAATTGCGCTATACCTTGGTCACCCTTCCCACTGCGGGAGAAGTGCGAAAGAATGGTGAGCTCCTAGTGGTTGGCAATCAATTTAGTCAACGTGATGTTGACGAAGGATTGATGGCGTATCATCACCTCCTAGATTTGCCCTCACGCGATGCTTTTTCCTTCACCCTTGTGGACCAATTGGGTGGATGGCAACCCATCACTCAATTTCCCATAGCCATTCGAGAAAGCAGCACAAATGTGGATGATCGTTTACAAAGGGTCTGGGAGATGTACCCCAACCCAAGCGGAGGTCATCTGCGCATCGATGTCGATCCGAGTGTCCAGGTGCTGCATACCCAAGTGTTCGATCTACACGGAAAACTCATCTTGCAATCTCCCTGGAAAGATGCTTCTGAAAGCATGCAAATGGACCTCACCCCAGTGCCAGAAGGGATGTACATGATCGTATTGACTACAAGAACCGGTCGGTCTGCAAAGAGGTTGGTGGTAAGTCGCTAAAACTAAAAATACTCCACCCCACCTATGTCTGCGGCAATGTCATGCAGGGTTCGAATTCAACGCGGTTGCTCGTATTGGACTTCAATTCTACCTCGCAAGGTGCGGCATTGGTCACTGTTTGCTCGACACAGCAGGAGGTATAGCATTTTTGATTCCCTCTTGGTTGATGCTCAGTGGTTGCCCCCATCAGGAGTGAGAATGCGAGAGCAATGCCCGATACAAAACTTGACCATCTCGTAAGAAAGGAAGAAGTGAGTCTCTCCTCGGCAACGGCTGTCTCCGAAATCGTTTCAATAGAAAACAATTCCAATCTTTCCTTTACATTCTTAAAACGAAACCGTCCTTGCCGAATGACTCGATATCTGTCGGCTGTAGGCAGCTGATCCAGCAGCGGACGCGACAAATAGATCGAATCGTTTGCCGCACAGTCCTCAATACGAGCCGCCAGGTTAATGGCGTGTCCCGCCGTGTCCGATCCTTGTTGCATGATCGCGCCGTAGTGCAAGCCGATACGTAAGTGAAAACCTAAATAGACCGGTACGACCTTTTTCAGTTCGATGGCAGCTTTGACGGCCTCCTCCGGGTTGTCAAAAGTACTAAGGCTGCCATCTCCGATAAACTCTTTGAGGTCGCCATGGTACTTTTCGTGAACATCGTCCATTAGACGTCTCAACTGGACCATCTGCTGGAAAGTCTGCAACTCATCCGCCTCCATCATGCGGGAGTATCCGACCACATCGGTAAACATAATGGTCGTTTTTTTTCTGGTTACTGCATTCATTGCTTAGGGCATCGTTTCTTCCATTCAGTAAATACACGCTACTGCTGAGGAAGAATATTCTTTTGCAAATATGGAGGTAGTAGCCGTTAAAAAATGCAAATGAGCTGTTAAGAACTCGCTAACGGTTGGTGTAGGCCTTGGGTACCAATCAGTATAATAACTGGTTGAAAGCACATTTATTATTGCAAAAGGGATTCTCTCTATGATTTAACCGATGTCCTACTTCTATTTTGCTATAGCTAATGTATCTTTCATCAGAGGCAACGTTAACCACAATCATACGACATGAATGCATTTGATCTTACGGACAAAGTAGCCATTATAACGGGTGCATCGAGGGGCATCGGGGCGGCCATGGCGGCAGCACTTGTACACCATGGTGCAAAAGTGGTCGTGAGCAGTAGATCCGATGAAGCAGTCCAAGCTGTAGCCCAACATTTGGGAGAGCGCGCATTGGGTGTGGCTTGCCATGTAGGTAAAGCGCCTGACCTGATAAATCTGGTGGAACAAACAGTGACACATTATGGAGGTGTAGACATATTGATCAATAATGCAGCCACCAATCCTGTCTTCGGCCCCCTAAGCGAAACGACCGCTGCCGCCTTTGACAAAGTCATGGAAATTAATGTCAAAGCATGCATGCTGCTGTCTAATCTCTGTTACCCAAAGATGAAGGAGAGAGGTGGCGGAAGCATCATTAACATTGCATCCGTCGAAGGAGTAAAGCCCAGCCCCGGCCTTGGTGTCTACAGTGTGAGCAAGGCTGCGTTAATCATGTTAACCAAGAGTCAAGCCAAAGAGTGGGGTGCTGACAATATAAGATGCAATGCCATATGCCCAGGCTTGATAAAGACCAAATTCAGTGCGGCCTTATGGCAAAATGAAAAGATCTTGTCACAATTCGAAAAGTCGATCCCACTGGGCAGAATGGGTGCCAGCGATGAAATTGCAGGTTTGGCCGTGTATTTGGCATCAAGTGCATCAAGCTACACTACAGGTGCAGTATATGGCGCTGATGGGGGTTATTTATTGGGTTGAGATGCTGCCTGGCGTTCCTGCAGGTAACGGTCTAACAAGCCATTGGTTTGCTGCTGGAGTTTCCGTCGAAAAAATCCGGTTCCGCCGATCAACCTGCCTTTCCAACCAAGGGCCATTCCCGCCCACCGATGAAGATCAAAGCGATCAATGTGCCGGATGATCTTACCCTCCTTAAACTCAAATGTTGCATGGATCTTGTTGTGAACCCTCCGTCCTGTCTTACTAAAGTCATACTTGGCCTCCCAGTAAGCACTTCCCTTGTTTTCATCGCCTTGAACCTGGTCGCAATGAAACTCAAAGAACTTCCCTTCTATGTTGTTGCATAACATGCGCCACATATCACTCGCTCTAGAACCCTCCAGATCACCAAATGCGGGATCGGTAAAGACCACGTCTGCATGGTAGCAAGACGCCATTCCTTCTGCGTCACGAGCCTCGAAAGCATTGTAGAACGATTTGATGCAATGGACAGACATGTCACGTACAATATAAGGATCCTTCACGATCAGAGGTAAAGGAACATCGTGAGATTTTTGCACCTTATGGCTGCTTAAACTGCGCATCTGGAATGATGCAAACCCTATGTCAGCAAAAGGAGAGTACAATATGCATGTCACTCAGCGCTATCGCAACTATGTGCTGATTCTACTGACAGGAGTGTATGCATTTAACTTCATTGATCGGCAGATCCTGGTAATCTTGCAGGAATCGATCAAAGCAGAATTGGGGCTGTCAGACACCCAACTGGGTTTGCTCACGGGTCCTGCGTTTGCCTTTCTCTATGTAGGCCTTGGACTGCCGATCGCTCGGATGGCGGACCGTTCCAATCGCAAGAACATCATAGCGATCGCACTGGCGGCATGGAGTGCAATGACTGCTTTGTGTGGGTTGGCACAAAATTATGTCCAACTCTTTCTTGCACGCATGGGAGTAGGCATTGGAGAAGCAGGTTGTAGTCCGCCTGCGCATGCCTTGATTTCGGATTACTTTGCGCCCGAGCGACGGGCCACTGCATTGGCGATTTATTCCAGTGGTATCTACATCGGTGTGCTTCTGGGATTTTCACTTGCTGGGTGGCTAGACGAATGGTATGGGTGGCGCATAGCATTTCTTGCATTGGGATTGCCTGGAGTGGCCTATGCAATCCTATTTTTCTTCTCTGTAAAAGAGCCGCCTCGAGGTTTGAGCGAGAAGCTTTCCAATCTCCACGGTGGATCATCTCGACTCGGTCAAGTAATCCGAAAACTCTGGTCAAAGCGATCATTTCGATTCATGTCGCTGGGTGCGGGCTTCAACACCTTTGTTCTTTACGGAGTAGGCAGTTGGTTCCCATCCTTTCTTGCACGAATGCATGACATGTCACCGGGTCAAATAGGACTCTGGAGCGCTTTGATTGCGGGTGTCGGCGGAGCCATAGGGACTTATGCAGGTGGGCGATTGGCGGATCTATTCGGGTCCAAAGACAAACGATGGTACTTTAACGTGATCGTCATCGCCATGTCCATATCTTTGCCTTTTTATGCCTTATTTTCTTTTGCAGACGCCACCACCCTTGCCTTAATTGGTTTGGCTGTTCCCTATCTGCTCATGACATTTTATTTGCCTCCTTCCATTGCAATGACGCACAGCATGGTAGGTGTACATGATCGTGCATTTGCCTCGGCCGTTCTTTTCCTCATCCTCAATTTGATCGGCCTTGGCTTCGGCCCTGTTTTCGTCGGTGCTATCAGCGATTGGCTGTCGCCAAGGCTGGGAGCTGATGCCTTACGATGGGCTATTTTTCTGTGCAGCCTCTTTGCGCTACTTTCGATACTTTGTTACGCGATGGCCGGCCGTCATCTGCCACGGGATCTCCTGGATGAACACGACCATGACATATAGAAAATGAAACGGATAGAGATCACTGATTTGCATAAAAGCATTGGGTCTAAATTAGGCTCGTCGGCATGGATGGACATTACCCAAGAGATGGTCAATGCATTTGCCTCGAACACATTGGATGAACAATACATTCATACGGATCCCGATCGGGCACGTACAGAGTCCCCCTACGGCAAAACCATCGCCCATGGTTTCCTTGTATTGTCGCTAAGCAGCCACCTTTGTAGTCAGGTGTTGCAGATAGAGGGCGTACATACATCGATCAATTATGGCCTGAACAGAGTACGCTTCCCACATGCTACCCCCGTTGGAAGCAAGATTCGCGGACATGTATATTTGGAATCGGTAGATCACATACCAGGAGGTATTAGGACTGGCATCCGATTAGAGGTGGAGATTCAGGACGTCCAAAAGCCAGCCTGTGTAGCCGAACTTGTAGCTTTGCACTACGCAAGAGATTCCTCATGAGCAAAAATCAGGCACAACAGATCCGACCAGGAGAAGAACTGAATGAAGCTTCGCTACGTCGCTATCTTGATGCGCATCTGGGGAAAACTGAAACACTAGAAATACAGCAGTATCCAGCAGGGTTCTCCAATCTCACCTACCTGATCCGGCATAACCGAAAGGAGTACGTGCTCAGGCGTCCTCCTCACGGAGCAAAGATCAAATCAGGGCATGACATGGGCAGAGAATTCAAGGTCCTATCGGCTCTTGCTCCTCACTACCATAAGGTTCCGAAAGCGGTACTGTACGAATCGGAGGCAGAACCCCTTGGGGCCCCCTTCTACATGATGGAAAAAATAGAAGGTACCATCTTGCGGTCTACAACTCCTTCCAGCCACTGGCCTGATCCTGCGAGTATGCTAGAAATTGCCGATGAGCTGGTGCTGACCTTAGCCGAATTGCATCAGCTCGATTATGTAGAAGCGGGTCTGGGAGATTTTGGTCAACCGATCGGTTACACAGATCGACAAGTGACTGGATGGTACAAGCGGTATCAAAAGTCAAGTACGAGTACCGTGGCAGAAATGGATAAAACAGCGCATTGGTTACAGAAACACTTGCCTAAAGACGCAGAAAAAGCAAGTCTGATCCACAATGATTTTAAATACGACAATGTAGTACTGGAGGAGAGCACCAATAAGATCATCGCCATCTTGGATTGGGAGATGTGTACCATCGGCCATCCATTGATGGACTTAGGCACCTCCCTTGGTTATTGGGTAAATAGCGATGATCCGGATTGGCTTCAGCGTCTTGCGCTGAGTCCGACCACGATTCCAGGCAATCCCTCACGTGCAGAAGTTGCTGAGGCCTATGCCCGACACATGAACATTCCCTTAGGGCCTATTTCGTACTATTATGTTTTTGGTCTCTTTAAAATTGCTGTGATCGTACAGCAGATCTACTATCGTTATGTAAAGGGATATACGCAGGATGTCCGATTTAAGCACCTGGACCAGGCCGTTAAGGGACTTGCCATCCAGGCACTACAAGTGATTGCAAAGAACCGCCTTGACGATCTCTACTCTGCCTAGTGTCTGCTATCGTTGGATTTCGACAGTAATTTCATGTTGACTAGGATCTGCAAACAGGCGCTTCTCATTGCGTAGTATGGTATATCCCATAGAAGGAACCCAATCGTATTCTGATTGGACATCCGCAAGGAATGTGTTTGCTCGTTTGAGTGTACGTACCCGGCTTACTTCTCCATTTTCTGTAATGATCTCAACAGACCGAATGGAAAGATCGTCCGCCAAAGCCTGGTAGAATACTCTCTCTCCATCAGCTAACTTTGAGGTATCGACCTGGTACTTTTCCCAGAGAGCAGGTCGGTCAATGTCGAGAGAGGCAAATCCCTGAATGTCTCGATTGATCTTGTATGCCTTCAGTTCTTGTCTTTCCGGGGTTCCATCGACCGTGATGGTTTTGACAACATCGACCAGCGAGTCTGATCCCTGTAGATGCTGGTCTACCAGATCCGCCATCGAGAAAAAAGCACTTTGCGTGCCCTGTTCTTCAATCGGAGCACAGCTGCATAGGATGGCAAGAACCGCTAGATAGATCCAACACTTCATTTCGAATCAATAAGAACTTCTCCCGTCATAGCTTCTGGGCTTTCGATTTGCATAAGGTGCAAAATGGTAGGAGCAACATCGGCTAATTTCCCATCTTTTAGTCGCACATCTTGATAGTCATGGCCGACATAGATGCAAGGCACCGGATTAGTGGTATGCGCTGTATTGGGAGATCCGTCCTCGTTAATCATGTAGTCCGAATTTCCATGATCTGCTATGATGATAACGGCATAATCCTCACTCACCAAATGGGGGACCAGCGTCGACAAGCATTCGTCGACAGCCTCACAAGCGGCCTGCGCAGCGGAAAAATTACCCGTGTGGCCCACCATATCAGCATTCGCAAAGTTGAGGCAGATAAAGTCGGGCGCATATTTATCAACGTGCTCACTTGCCTGACGATTTAATTCAAATGCACTCATGCTGGGTTGCAGATCGTAGGTAGCCACTTTGGGTGATGGGACAACGATACGCTCCTCTCCGCTGAATGGTGCTTCTCTTCCTCCTGACAGAAAGAAGGTCACATGTGGATATTTTTCCGTCTCCGCCATGCGCAATTGTGAGGCACCGTTGTTGGAAAGCACTTCTCCCAGGGTATCTCGTAGATTGTCTTTCTCAAAAAGCACATGAATGCCTTGAAAGGAAGCATCATAAGTGGTCATGGTGACATAAGCAATGTCCAACTTATGCATATCGAAATCTGGAAAGTCTCGTTGCGTGAGTACTTGACTAATCTGCCTCGGACGATCGGTTCGAAAGTTAAAACAGATGGCGAGGTCTCCCCCTGCTATTTTGGCAACTGGTTTCCCCGCATGATCTTCTATGAAGTAGGCCTCCATGAACTCGTCCGTAGTGCCATTGGCGTAAGCATCCCGTATGTTATTCTGGACATCCCCTGTACCCGTGCCGATCCCATGAATCATTAAGTCATAGGCAAGTTTTATGCGCTCCCAGCGATTGTCGCGATCCATCGCGTAATATCGACCAATGACACTGGCCAATTTGGTTTTTCGGCCATCAAGAAATCGCTCCAAGTCTTGCACATAGGCCAGACCTCCCTGAGGATCTGTATCTCTGCCGTCTAAGAATGCATGTACAAAAATTTCTCGGGCTCCTTCTTTCTCCAGGATGTCAATCAATGCTTTCAAATGATCGATGTGCGAGTGTACTCCGCCGTCAGAAAGCAAACCAAAGAGGTGAATATCCTTTCCGCGAGCCAAAACTTCCTCTACTTGCCCCTTTAGAATCTGATTTTTTGCCAATTCTCCGGTAGCGATGGCTCGATTTATCTTAGCAAAATCCTGATATACGATTCGGCCAGCGCCAATATTGAGATGTCCTACCTCAGAATTTCCCATTTGCCCTGTCGGCAACCCCACCAAATCGCCATACGTAACCAACTCACTGTGTGGGTATTGCGCTAATAATTGGTCATAAAAGGGAGTCTTTGCTTGCTGGATAGCATCTCGTTCCGGGTCTGGTCCCAATCCCCAACCATCGAGAATTAACAGTGCTGCTTTCTTCGTTTTCAAAGGCTTGATTTAACAGTGGGCCAAAGCTAACATTTTGGTAGTTAACACAATTTTAAGGAACCGCAGGAACGTTTAACTGGCGACTACCTGTTTGCATGGTTGAAGTGTATACCTAATCAAGACACTAAAAATGAAAGGCCTAATTCTCTTCTTGGCTATGCTATTTGGCTCGGTATCTCTTGCTGCTAGTCAGGGTCTTCCTGAGGCGTTTCGCTCAGGAGATGTAGATGCCATTGCCAGACACATGGGCAAATCGATAGAGATTTGCCATCTGGATGATGTCAACATCTACTCCAAATCAGAAGCAACCACCTTTTTGACACGCTTCTTCGGCAAGAATAGCCCTTCTTCTTACGAGATCGTCCACGAAGGCAATTCGCGCGGTACTGCCCGATACACCATCGGCAAATTGACCACCAGTGCAGGGGTATACCGTATCTACGTCTATTTCGAGGACAAAGGAGACCAGTCTACGATCAGGGAGCTCCGTATTGACAAGAAGGTATAAGCAAGACCGATACCCGTCAAATACGATTGCGTTATGTTAATGTTGCTCGCCTACTTGGTCAGAAGGTACCTGTTACGCCAAGACCAAACAAAGCAAAATCATACTTCACAGGATCTTCGGAATCGAAGTTGCGGAGTGTATCCGTCAACTCATTCACCGTCTGCCAATCTGATTGCTTGCGAGTGATCAGGCCCATCGAACGAGCCACTCGATCCACGTGCAGATCCAGTGGACAAAGGAGGTCTGCAGTAGATATATTGGTCCACAATCCAAAATCAACGGGTCCCTGACGGACCATCCACCGCAAAAACATACAAATGCGTTTGCAGCGTGACCCTCTGATGGGAGTGGAGACATGCTTGCGTGTACGTTTAGGCACGTCAGCCAAAGAAAAAAACCGATTGTGAAAAAGGCCAATATCCAGCTGCCCGTCGTCAGAAAGAAATAGAGACTCAAGCGAGTCACTCCTATGATAGTGCTGTTGGAAAAATTCTAAAAAGTAAATCGAGTCCGTGTACTGAAAAGTACGATGAACCCATGAAGCAAACCGCTTTCGATCTTTCGGTTGATGATGGAGTACAAAATCATGGGGCGCATGATCCAAGAGTTCCATCAAGGCCTTCGATTTATTGATGATCGTAGTACGATTGCCCCATGATAGCATGGCCACCCAGAAGGCTGCAATCTCAATATCCTGCTGTTTTTGAAACAGGTGTGGGATGCTTATGGGATCGTCTTCGATAAACGCTACTTGATGGTAGTGCTCAAAATAGTGATCCAGTTTTTTCTTGATTGTCTGCGCGGAGGTCCGCTTCATCAGTCCTTCATCACCTGGCGGATCTCGACGATCTCGTAACTCTCGATGTTGTCGCCAATCTTGATGTCGTTGAAGTTTTTAATGGTGATCCCGCACTCCATGCCGTTCTTGACTTCTTTGACGTCATCCTTAAATCGTTTTAATGAGCTGATTTCTGCATTGACGCCTTCCTTTGTGGGATACACCACGATGCCATCTCGAATGACCCGCACCAGGGAGTCACGTGTCACTTTACCGTCCTCCACATAACATCCTGCGACCGTGCCTATCTTGCTGATTTTATAGGTCTCTCTGACGACAACCTGACCCAAGATCTTCTCTTCCTTGGTCGGCTCGAGCATGCCCTCAATGGCGCTCTTAATTTCGTCTATCGCATTGTAGATAATAGAATAGCTCTTAATCTCTACGCCCTCTGTCTCTGCCAGCCTTCTGGCGCCAATCGAGGGTCGGACTTGAAATCCAACGATGATGGCATCCGAAGCAGAAGCCAATAGAACATCCGATTCGATGATTTGACCTACAGCTTGGTGGATTACATTCACCTGTACCGTCTCTTGCGAGAGCTTAATCAATGCATCAGAAAGTGCTTCTATACTACCGTCCACGTCCCCTTTGACGATAAGGTTAAGTTCCTTAAAGGTGCCCAGTGCCAATCGACGACCGATTTCGTCAAGGCTGATGCGCTTGCTGGCTCTATTGGCTTGTTCGCGAGAGATCTGGGCTCGCTTGGTGGCCACTGCGCGGGCATCCTGGTCCGAAGCCATTTCCTTAAATTTTTCGCCAGCAGCAGGAGCACCATTCAGACCAAGTATGAGTACTGGAGTGGAAGGACCTGCTTGCTTCATGCGCTTGCCCCGCTCATTAAACATCGCCTTCACCTTACCTGAATACTCCCCAGAGACGACGGTAGATCCAATCTCAAGGGTACCGTTGGTCACCAATAGCTTACAAACGTATCCACGGCCTTTGTCCAAAGAGGCTTCAATGACAGTTCCAACTGCCATGCGATCTGGATTGGCCTTAAGCTCTAACATGTCTGCTTCCAGGACGATCTTTTCTAGCAGCTCATCAATGTTGGCTCCTGTCTTAGCCGAAATGTCTTGAGACTGATAGTCTCCACCCCATGCATCGACCAGCATGTTCATGGAAGCCAGCTGTTGTTTGATTCGTTCAGGGTCAGCACCTTCTTTGTCGACTTTATTGATGGCAAACACGATCGGTACTCCAGCTGCTTGAGCATGGCTGATGGCTTCTTTGGTCTGCGGCATGATGGCGTCGTCCGCAGCGATAATAATG
>JAHQVP010000242.1 GCA_019634275.1 Saprospiraceae bacterium | reverse complement strand
AGCTTCACCTCTTCATCAAGGGGCGCGGCTGGATTAAGCGTGACCTGCGTCAGCACGACCGGAATCTCGGTAATGGTCACCAGGTAATCATGAAGCATCTGTGCAAAATGCAATCCATTGCGATTGATGCCCAAAAGCACAATTGACTTTTCCTCGAAGTTGTTTTCTAAAATCTCGTACGAGAGTCGCTTGATCTTCTGCACAATCTGAGATTCATTCAATATCTTCATCAACAGTGAGTAAAAGCGTGAAGATAGTATGAATCGAGCTGACTTGGGCACGATGATCTGCGATTCGATAGCAATACAGCAGCAATGAGTATTCAGCAAATAGCATTCCTTATTGTCCTCATCGTGACGGCAAGCCTGGCCAGTAAACTATATGGACGTGTCATTCGAAACATACGGCTGGGTAAAGACATCGAGCCCCTTAGAGAGCAGGATGAAGGACGTCGCTGGCTCAACGTATTCCTGGTGGCACTGGGTCAGAAGAAGATGTTTAAGCGCATCATCCCCGCCCTCCTGCATGCAGCAATTTATGTGGCTTTCTTGTTTACACAGATTGAGCTCATTGAAATCATAGCTGATGGCCTTACCGGAAAACATCGCGTGTTTGCCCCCTTTTTGGGCAATCTATATCCGGTGATCATCTCTGCCATTGAATTGCTTTCTCTGGCTGCCTTTGCCGCGACTTTAGCCTTTATCTGGCGAAGAAATGTGGCTAAAGTGGCACGCTTTCAGCAATCGGAGATGCGTGGATGGCCCAGTTGGGATGCCAACATCATTTTATTTGGTGAGATTCTATTGATCATCGGCATTTTCACGATGAACATGGCCGATTCTGTGTTACAAATCATAGACCCCTCGCATTATGTGCAGACGGGTACTTTTCTCATTAGCGGCCATCTTGGACCTGCACTTATGGGTTCTTGGGATCCTGACCTGCTAGGAGTGATGGAGCGGTTCGGATGGTGGTTGCATTTTCTTGTCGTCTGCGGATTTTTACTTTACCTACCGATCTCGAAGCATCTGCACATCCTGTTTGCATTCCCCAACACTTGGTTTGCTTCGGTTTCTCCAAAGGGACAGATGAAAAATATGCCCGAAGTGATGGTGGAAGTCAAGAGCATGTTGGGACTTACCGAGGATACCGGTTCAATGAGCGAAGACATTCCCGAATTTGGTGCGCAAGACGTTCAAGACCTCACCTGGAAAAACATCATGGACGCCTATACGTGTACTGAATGCGGTCGCTGTACATCGGTCTGTCCAGCCCATATTACGGGTAAGAAACTATCTCCAAGGAAGATCATGATGGATGTCCGGGACCGTGCCACAGAGATTGGTAAAAACCTGGATTCCGGAAACCTCACTTTTCGAAATGAAGAAGCCAGGAAAAACAACCATCCTTTAACATCCCAAAACTATGCGGACGATCGATCCCTTTTTGACTACATCACCCGCGAAGAGCTGCACGCATGTACTTCCTGCAATGCATGTGTCGAGGCCTGCCCAGTACTGATCAATCCACTCGACATTATCTTGCAGATGCGCAGATACGAAATCCTCACCGAATCAGCAGGACCGACAGATTGGTTGCCTATGTTCAATAGCCTTGAAAACAATGGGGCAGTCTGGGCAATGAGTGCTGATCGTGATGCCTGGACAGCAACTGATTCCCAATAAATACATAAGCATGGAGGTACCACGATACTCAGAAAGAGTCGCCAAAGGCGAATCCCCCGAAATACTTTTCTGGGTCGGTTGTGCTGGCAGCTATGATCCAAGAGCACAACGCGTCACGGTAGCATTCGTAAAAATCCTGAATAGCTTAGACATCGACTATGCCATACTAGGAAAAGAAGAACAATGTACCGGAGATCCCGCTCGTCGAGCCGGCAATGAGTTTGTCTTTCAGATGCTGGCCCTACAGAACATTGAGACACTAAACACCTATGGGGTCAAGAAGATTGTCACTACTTGCCCACACTGTTTTAATGTTATCAAGAATGAATATCCGGCCCTCGGAGGCGAGTACGAGGTCCTGCACCATACCCAGCTCCTCCAATCCTTGATCCAAGAAGAAAGGCTATCGCTAGAGGCGGGTACAGACAAAATCGTGTATCACGATTCTTGTTTTCTTGGTCGTGCCAATGGAGAGTTTGCTGCCCCACGAGATGTCTTGAACCAACTCACCACTGACATGGTTGAAATGGGGAGAAACAGAGAAAAAGGCCTTTGTTGTGGTGCGGGAGGAGCGCAGATGTTTAAGGAAGACGAACCAGGTGATAAACGCATTAACGTGGAACGCACGGAGGAAGCCATCGCAACCAATGCATCTGCTATCGCGGTCAACTGTCCCTTCTGTCTCACCATGTTGTCTGACGGTTTGAAGGCAAAAGACAAACAGGAGGAGATTATGGTCTATGACCTCTCTGAATTAATTGTAAATAACATGCAATTGTGATCGAAGAAAAAATGGCTCCGGAAAGCAGAGTGTGGATATATGCTGCTGACCGATTCCTCTCGGAAGCGGAACTAACGGCAGCGAATCATGCCATCCAGCAATTTGTGGCCCAATGGGCTGCACACCAGGTACCCTTAACGGCGAATGGATACATTCGTGACAAACGTTTTCTTGTTTTAGTGGTGGACGAAAAACGTAATGGGGCCAGTGGATGTTCCATCGATTCCTCCGTTCATTTCATAAAGAAATTGGGCGACTCCCTGGGAATAGACTTTTTTGATCGCAGTACATTTTACGTGGTCGAGGGAGACCTGCTAAAGGGCGTCACTCGATCGGAATTAAAAGACATGCACGCCAATGGAGCCCTAGCAGATGACACGCTTTTCGTCGATCCCTTGGTAAAGACCAAGGCAGATTTAGAGAAGGCGTTTCTAAAACCTTTCAAGGAAAGCTGGCATCAGCGGCTGGTCTAAACTCATGCAACAGCGTAGTAGTTGGCGTGTTGTTACCAGTCCATTCTCTAAGTTTTGCATCATTGGACTGCTCCTGATAGGTACATGTGTCTTGGCCTGTAATCCTACCGATAAGGAGAACATGCGCGCGCAGTGGATCCAAGAGATTATCGATGTGGAACAGGCATTCAATGATATGGCACAGTCGGATGGACTTGCTCAGGCCTTCCAATACTATGCGGCACCTAACGGAGCAATAAAAAGAGGGAAATCGGTCATTTCCGGAAAGCGCGCGATTGGGCGATGGTACGAGCAAGACGTGCGCCCTGATGAATCACTGTCATGGAAGCCGACCTTTGTTGATGTGAGTGCTTCGGGTGACCTGGGTTACACATATGGCGACTTTACCTTTACCCAGCTAGATAGTGCTGGTGAGATCAAAGAAAACAAAGGAATTTTTCATACTGTTTGGAAACGACAGCCCGATGGCAATTGGCGGTTTGTTTGGGATTGAGCGACAAAGAGTCGATCAGAAAAAGGTACTGACTATGAAAATGCTACGACCAATCGTTCTTCACATCTGGCTTGCAGCGGTTGGCATTGCTTTTGGGCCTTCTTGCGTTCACTCTCAGGCCTTATCGAATAAACAGCTGAGATTCATCAAGGCGAACGCCATCAATATCTTTCCCAACACTCAATATGAGCAAGGAAATTGGGAGGGTGTCCTCGATAAAATTGGGGACAAAAGGATCGTACTTCTAGGGGAACTAAATCATGGTTCCAGAGACAATTTTCTGGTCCGGAATGACCTCATTAGGACGCTACACAAAAAAGCTGGTTTCGATGTGATCCTATTCGAGACAGGAATCGGTGAAGCTTATGCAGTGGACAGAATGAAGAGTAGGATAAGTCCAAAAACCATGACGTATAGTTTAATTGGTCAGTGGCAAACCCCTGCTTTTGAGGAGCTCATGACGTTTGCCAAAGAGAATGACATGAGCGTTGCAGGATTTGATGTGCAACGCGGCTTTGGCGGCTTCTTCAAAAGCCTCCTGGCAATAGTATGTAAGGAACTTGGCATCGCTGTACAAGACTACACAGACCTTGAGGATCAATTTGGAATTATAAAAAAGGAAATCGCCAATAGAAAAGGGGTTTCACCTGCGTCTCGGCAGCGTGCCACTGCACTACTAACGTCCTACCGAGAACTACAGCTGATATTGAGAAGTGCACTTGCTTCCGGTAATCGTACCAATGACCATCAGTTTGTACTGCAAACGCTGGATAACAGAATAGACTACATGAAGTATATGTTAGACTTCTCCAACGATCGCGATTACAGCAGAAGATGGGCGGCTCGTGATCGAGGCATGGCTCAAAACGTTACTTGGTTACTTGAAGAGGTCTACCCGGATCAAAAAGTCATCGTCGTGGCGCACAATTTTCACATATCCCGATTCAACAAACATGAAGAAGTTATGGGAGAATTTTTACTGCCTCAATTTGGACAAGCCATGTTTAGTGTTGGAGCGTTTCTGGGCGAAGGCTCATACGAACAAAATGGAGAGAAGGCGTTGCTTGCTCCAGACACCCATGCCTTGGACATCAAACACATCATCAATGCATGCGATCATCCAGTAACCTTTATCGATCTAAAGTCAAAAAGTGCCAGACGTAGCAGCTGGCTTCGCAAAAAGATAATTGTCAATGACTCCTTTTTGGATCTATCAGGATCCAATACCCTCTATTTGCATAAATGCTTCGACGGCATGATCCTAATTGAAAAATCAAGCCCTCCTACTAAATAGTTTCTGCAGGATCTAAGAGCGCAGCCCCTATTGCGCCTTAGCGCTTAGCAGCTCCATACCAGTAGATGATCTGGGTACAAATCCAGGCCATGTCGCATCATTTGAATCCGGAGCGATATCTAGAAACTGCTCATACTCAAGTCCTTTGAGACGAATGCCTAGGAATGCCGTGATAAAATGTTGGTTGATGTTGTTCATGCGCCTCTGATCCCAGGATGGTTCTGCATATCGGTAATACTCATCTATATGCAATCCCGGAGCCAAAGCTGCTGCCGGAGGGGGATTTGGTGCAACGTTGTGTCTGGCATTAATGTAGGTAAGCAGATACCGGTCTGCATTTACTGCCCCTTCGTAGATTGCCTTGATGCCATTCTCATATCCAGATATATCGTCCTCACTTCCCGCCACAAAAAGGGTTGGGACAGTGAGTCCTTTCAATGTTTCGCTATCCCAAACGCCACGCTCCATACCCCACGGGGCAAAAGCGACAACTGCCTTGATTCTTGGATCCAATGAACGGGCATATTCCTCTCCTACCCCCCTTGAAGCCAAGGCCTTGCTGCCCCCCGTCATTCCACTAAAGAAGTTGATTGCAAATTCACTGTATGCAGCGCCAGCAGCGTTTAGGGCCCCATAGCCACCCATACTATATCCGATCACTGCCGTGTGCTCCGCATCCACTATTCCACCAAAGAAGTTCTCGTCTTGTGATGCACCGTGCTTGGCCATCTCATCGATTACAAATAGAATATCCTTTGACCTATTAAGCAAAGTGCTTTGAAAACCCGCAGCATCGCGAAAAGTAGACTCCGTGTGATCAATAGCAGCTACTACATATCCCTTAGAAGCTAAGTTTTCGGTGAGGTAGGTCATCAGATACCTTGATCCAACATATCCATGCGATACAACAACCAAAGGAAATGCGCCCTCTCCCGTGATGGCAGCCGCGTCTCGATTTGCCCTGCCCAAGAATTGAAATGGTATCAGTGGCCTTTTTGCATCTCCGGCTGTTCCCATCACCTCATCATACGTTATGAGAGATGCATCCGGGCTTTGCGAAAGGCAGGGATACCAGACCTCCACTTTTAACGGTCGATCATAGAGTGGATCATTGCCTTCCTTCGAGCGCAGCACATCGACCTGATCTTCGTGAACCAAATCGATGGTCCTTACTCCTACTGCGTACGTTCCTCTCTGAGCAAGTTCCGGAGCATCAGGAAGCGCATCACCATATACGAAAGGCTCCGCATCCTTTTGGGCAAGGAGGCTTGTCGTTAGTAAAAAGAGTAAGAGCAAAAGGGCATTGCAAAGCGAGGGTCGTATTTTCATAGCAGTTTGCATTATCATGTCGAGAACAATTAGCTGCAAAATAGAGTATTCCCAACTATGGTTCGATCTTACTGCGGGCCATCCTCTCAGCTGGGACCCGACAAAACACATCACGCTGTCTGATGAAGAATAGTTACCTGTCAAACATCACCATTCATATGGTGTCCAGCCTGGACGGTTTTGTAGCCAAATTAGATGGCTCCGTCGATTGGATGCAGTCGAAGGATCATTTTGAACCTGGTACAGCCCTCACACCGAAATATGTGGAAACTTACTTAAGAGGCATCGATGCCTACCTCATGGGATCCAACACCTATCAACTGGCCATACAACTGGGATGGCCCTATGGGGACAAGCCCGCTTACGTTTTGACATCGCAAGAATTGACTGCGCACCACTCGCAGGTATATTTTCATAATGGGGACTTGCAGACGCTTCTCCAGAATCATCTGCAGGCTGCGCATCCGAATCTCTGGATCGTGGGAGGGCCGCAGGTGATAAAAAAGAGCCTACAGTTGGATCTGGCAGATCGCATTGTCGTCTCCATCCTGCCCGTGATTTTGGGAGATGGCGTACTATTTTTTGACTTTGTAGGGCGACAGATCGATTTGCACCTTGAGGACGTGACCGCTTTCAAAGATGGCATGGTTGATCTATCCTATGCCATCAGGTCCTAACTGACAGCAATCAGTAAACTTTCAGCCACTTTTTTACTGACGGTGATGGGAGATTGGCCATTGCAACTGATGGAACAACTCCCGTCAAAGGCCTCGATCTTGACCAACTGGATAATGGTACCCAACTCAATCCTGCAACCATTTAGATAGTGCAGCAATTCGGAAGAACTCTGAGAGAGAGCCGTGAGTTTTCCGCGCTGTCCCGGAACCAATTCTGTGATTTTCTGAAGTTTTTGCTGGATGACCTGACCTTGTTGATCCGGGATCGGAGAACCATGAGGGTCAACCACAGGATGGTCAAGCATTTCATCCATGCGTGTAAATAGTTTATCAGAATCAATATGCTCCATTTGCTCGGCTATGGCATGAACCTCCTCCCAACCAAAACCCATGACTTTATGCAGAAACATTTCCGTCAATCGATGCTTTCGTATTATCAGAGCCGCTGCTTTACGTCCCTTAGCGGTTAGCCGTATCGGTCTATATCGCTCATGCTTGACCCAACCTCGCTCCTTGAGGCTTTTAATCATGCTACTGGCCGTAGGCTTGCTCACATCGAGTCGCTTACTCAGCTCGGTTACATTGATTTTGCTGTCCTCCTGATCCAGGAAGTAGAGTGCCTTTAAATAGTTCTCTTTAACCGTCGTGGTCATTGGTTGGATTGATGCCCAAAAGATAAAAAATACCTTTTGAAACTTTGTTAGCACTATCTAACTTTATATGTTTATATCACTAACATAAATCCATGCAACGCGGTCAACGCAGCAACGTCATTTTGTTTTTGGGCGCATTCCTCATCTTGTTTTCTACGCTTGTTCAAGCACAGGATGCGATCGTTTATGGCGAGGTGCGCAGTCTTAGTGGCCAAGCCCTGGGTTTTGCAAACGTTGGCATATCAGGCACCGCGTTGGGCACCAGTTCGGACGAGGAAGGATTCTTTCTTGTAGAAGGGTTAGCCCCAGGTTCTTACCGCATTATGGCTTCTTTTCTTGGTTACGAATCGATGCAGAGGCAGATCGAGCTGCAATCAGGAGATAGTCTATTTATTCGATTTGATCTTGACCAATCATCAAATACCATGGACGAAGTAGTGGTGACAGGAACGCTCAGAGCCGTCAAGCGACTTGAGAGCCCGGTTCCAGTCGAAGTGTATACTCCAGCTTTCTTTCGCAAAAACCCTACCCCCAATATATATGAGGCCTTGCAGAATGTAAATGGTGTCCGTCCGCAGCTAAACTGTCAAGTTTGCAATACTGGTGACATCCACATCAATGGACTCGAAGGTCCATACAGCATGGTGCTGATAGACGGCATGCCCATTGTGAGCAGCCTTGCCACCGTATATGGACTTTCGGGCATTCCGAATTCCCTGGTAGAGCGCATGGAAATCGTCAAGGGCCCTGCCTCTTCTCTTTATGGAAGTGAAGCCATCGGTGGCCTCATTAACATCATCACTAAAAAGCCTGAAAATGCCCCTCTTTTCAGCGCCGATCTCATGCGCACCTCTTGGTCCGAATCCAACGTCGACCTGGGAGCGCGCGTCAATGTGGGCAACGTGGCGTCTGTACTGACCGGTTTGAACTACTTCCATTATGGCAAACCCATCGACAATAATCAGGATAATTTCACCGATCTGACGATTCAGGAAAGAGTCTCTGTCTTTCAGAAGTGGAACTTTCAGAGAGCCGAAAATCGCCTCTTCACTATGGCTGGAAGATACTATTGGGAGGACCGTTGGGGCGGAGAACTCGATTGGACACCCTCCTTTCGAGGTGGAGACGAGGTATATGGAGAAGCCATTACAACAAAGCGATGGGAGCTGCTGGGACAATATGAATTGCCTATGGCAGAAAAGATGCTGTTTTCTTTCTCCTTAAATGGGCACCAGCAGAACTCTGTCTACGGCGACATTCCCTATGTGGCGGACCAAAAAATTGGTTTCGGCCAAGTGACCTGGGACAAAAAGATAAGCAGACACAATCTCTTGATGGGGTCGGCTTTACGCTACACCTATTACGACGACAATACGCCCGCTACCGGAGGAGATCACGCCGATCCAAAGAATAGTCCGGTCGAAATCTGGCTACCTGGGGTCTTCGTCCAGGATGAGATACGCATCAGTCCCAAGCAAAATCTCCTGGTGGGGCTACGGTACGACCACAATAATGTCCATGGCAACATCTTTACACCCCGCCTGGCATATAAATGGTCCATTACGAACAAAGATATTTTTCGGCTCAACATGGGAACCGGCTTCCGAGTTGTGAATCTCTTTACCGAAGATCATGCTGCCTTAACGGGTGCACGAGAGGTCGTCATCATGGAAGCATTGAAGCCTGAACGATCGCTCAACATCAGCGGCAACTACACGCGAAAGCTGTACCTGCAGAATGGCGCCTCCGGCAGTCTGGAACTCTCAAGCTGGTACACGCATTTTTCCAATGTAATCCTGCCAGATTATGACTCCAATCCAACACAAATCATCTATGATAATTTGGACGGTTCGGCAGTGACAAAGGGCATCAGTGTCAACGCAGACCTCACGCTGCCCAGTGGTCTGTCCTTCATCCTGGGTGCATCGCTACTGGATGTTTCTAAGGAAGAAGGAGACATCAAGGAGCGGCAAATCCTGACCGAACGATTCTCCGGAACCTGGGCTTTGTCCTACAAATTCCACAACAATGCCTTTGCCATCGACTATACCGGCAATGCATATAGTCCTATGAAATTGCCACTAGCGGGACCATTGGACTTAAGACCAGCAGAATCTCCCTGGTGGAGCATTCAAAATATCCAGTTTTCATATAAAGGTTGGAAGGGAGTAGAGTTGTATGCGGGTGTAAAAAACATCCTCAACTGGACGCCGTGGAAGAATCAAGCAGAACCCATCATTGCCAGAGCCTTTGATCCATTCGATCGACAAGTGGCCTTCGATGCAGCAGGCGACGTCATTCCTACTGCGGACAATCCCCAGGCACTGACTTTTGACCCCTCGTATGTATATGCTCCCAATCAAGGCATCAGAGCCTTCTTTGGATTGCGATACTCCAAATTTTGACCAAGATGTGGAATCTTAACCCATCCCTTATCTTGGGACTGTGCTGGCTACTGCTTAGTTGCAATGCCACGCGATTTCCAAAAAAAGCGACTGACGACACCCCTACGCTGAGAGGCTTCACTTTCTCCCAAGTAGATTCACTTCAGACCACGGAAGCTCGTCCTCTTGCTGTATTTCTACACACTTCGTGGTGTCAGTTTTGCCAAAACATGAGACTGACTACCCTAAAAAACAAGGAGGTTGTCGAAATGCTTAACAATGACTTTTACTACATATCCTTCGATGGCGAGAGCACCGAAAACGTAGACTTTAGGGGGCGCCTATATCGATACAAGCCCTCGGGAAGAGATTCTGGTATTCACGAGCTGGCTTTAGCCCTGGGCAGCGTGGAAGGAGCCATCTCCTATCCGACTTTTGTAATCATCGGCGAAAGGAATGAGATTATTTTTCAACACAATGCTTTCCTAAGTGGAGAGCAGTTGGCAACAGTATTGCGGCAAGCTCGACCAACTAGGACCTCCAATTGACTTTCGAGCTCTTATATAGTGCTCAGTCCTTGATGCCCAGATATAGTGTGACCAAATAAGCACAATGATCGGATGCAACAGTGTCGCAGATGGTTTCTGATCGCATGACTTTCCATGCATGATGTCTATCCGTCAGAATGTAGTCGATCTTTTTTTGGGGATTCTTCGAAGAGTACGTTAGGTAGGGAGTATTCATATCATAAGTGGTTGACCAGAGGGTATCCAACACTTGCATGGGCTCGCTGTCAGGTACAGCGTTCAAGTCGCCAGCTAAAATCGTGGGCAGGTCCTGCTGCCTTGCGATCTCATTGAGCTTTTTGGCCTGCAAGACTCTTCCTTCTGTTCCTTCATGCGCCAAATGAGTCCCGATAAAGCGAATGGAATCGCCACTGGGCAGCAAGGTCACTACTTCCAGGGCCGCTCTTGGTTCCTGCCCCGGCACATGCGGCAAATCATGGTTTCTAGTAGTGACAAAAGAGAACCTGGAAAGCACAGCCTCGCCATACTCTCCACCATCATAAGCCATGGCTCGACCAAATAAAGGAGCGCGCTTAGTCCTCCATCCCAACTCCGTCGCTAAGTCGTACTGCCTCGCCCGATTGGTCATGTAGTCTACTTCCTGCATGGCAACGAGATCTGCATTTGATTCCATTATCAAGTCTGCCAATACTTCCAAGTCAAAGTCCCCTTGTGTAGTGCTCCCGTGGAGAATATTGAACGAGAGCACGCGGACTATCCTCGACGAATCCACCTGGCCAAAACCATCTGTAACGGTGAAGAGCAGTGAAAAGCACAAAATCTTCCGCATGGCCTGGATCATCCTTATGGCCCTCCAATCTTTCCATGCTCGCACACCTAGATACAAAGTCCGGATGCTTGCGGCATGTCTCTCTGCCAGCTGCCTTGCAGGAGACTGCCTTCCAGCTTGAGGTTGAGTCAGCACTGTTGTGCTTCTTGAGAGTCTTGTCTTATCCTTCTTTGGCATGCGAACCGTAATTTGTACCATTTAGACTTAGTCACTTGCCATCAGCCATGGATACGCTTTTGCAAATGACTTTCTCCAGGTGATGTGCCAATGTCCCTCTCCTGCTATGAGTTCATAGCGAAGATGGTCGTCATCCAGCCCATAGGCCTTAAACTTTTCATAGATGTCCTTGGCATCCGGAATCATCACGTTGCCCTCATATTCCCCGACACTGACAAACACCTTCTTGTCTGCTAGCTGCGCCTCCGTCAATTCCATATCCATTAAACGATCCTGATCGACCCACATAGCTGGAGATTGAATGATGGCTTGTCCAAAAACATCAGGGTGAGCCATGATCATATAGTAAGCCATCATTCCGCTCCTGGAAATGCCCGCAATCGTAGTGGTGGAGGGGCCAGATTGCGTCCGGTAATGTTGATCAATCCAAGTTTTTAGATCTCCGGCGACCCATTGTGCAAACTTATCTCCATGCGCATCGGGATTTTCCTCATTAATAAAGGGAGTATACTCCGCATCGCGGTCTTCTGCCTGGTTGATGCCAACCACAATGGCCGTTGCCAAATCCTGCTCGGAAGCGGCATTAATGACCTCGTCAATCTGCCATTCAGGGCCCATATTTTCTAGATCATTAAACGAAGACTCTCCATCCAAAAAGTACATCACAGGATATCGGGTGGTCGTATCTTTCGTGTAGTCGGGAGGTACGTAGATGTGGATTGTTCTTTTCTCTTTCTGGTAGGCGATCAGAATGGAATCACGCAGCACCTCCACCGTCGGCGAAGCCGTATCAACCAGGTTTTCATAGTAGGCTGCCCTCCTCT
>JAHQVP010000241.1 GCA_019634275.1 Saprospiraceae bacterium | reverse complement strand
TAACACAATCAGGCATTCTGGTAGTTTATAGAATGTGATGATTGGAGGGAGAGTTCTGGTTTTGGGGATGATTGTGCTTTGCAGCGGTCATTTTACCCTGTTGGCGCAGACATGTTGCTCGGGCGGTGTGCCAGTTTCAGCGAATCTCGGATTGCCGATAGTGGAGAAGGGGATTTGGCAGGCAAGCATCTCATACGATTTCAATCGATTGGCTACCCTGAAAAGCGGTCGAAGTGTAATTGCTGACGGCAGTCGAGCGCGCACCACTCATTCTGTATTGCTGGAAGTTGGACACGCCATCACGGGTAGACTTTCTGCTGATGTACTGTTGAGTGTGGTACGTCAAGAAAGAAAGATCACGCAGATCTTGGGCGAAGATTTTACCTCCTCCACAGGTGTAGGTGATGCAACGGTACTACTTAAATATCTCGTGCATCAGAGCGCCCGTACCAATATGAGCATTGGTTTGGGCCTAAAAGCCCCGATTGGCAGTACGAACAAGAAACGAGAAGATGGCATTTTGCTAAGTGCAGATTTGCAACCCGGAAGTGGAGCATGGGACGGCATTTTGTGGCTAAATGGATCGATTGATGGATTTTGGGGTCAAGCCAGTACCCTATTTGCTTCATTCATTCACAGCAGTAAGGGAACAAACGACAGCTATCTGGATACTCAAGAATATCGCTTTGGAAACGAGTGGCAAATGTTGGTTGGATACGGCAGACAATTGGTGCTGGGCAGCACATTGCTCTCGCCCTCTGTGGGCTTTCGGTACCGCAAAGCAAAAGCCGACCAGATAAATGCAGAAATATTGCCGTCCTCAGGGGGCGATTGGATATTTGTAAATCCCGGACTATCGTACGCCATCAACCCAAATTTCTCTTGGCAAGCCAACATGGATATTCCATTAATGGCCGATATCGTAGGCACCCAGGTAACGCCGACATATAGAATCAATGCCGGCATCTACTTTATCTTTAAATGATGATAAGCATGAAGACATTCCACATTTTGAAGGTAGCTTTGGTCTCCCTTATGTTTCTTTCATGTTCTAAGGAAGATACTACGCTGGGCAATCGCGGGGTCGTGCAGAGTCCAACAGCTGGAAACGATTGGCAGATTCCTTTAAATGAGATTCGAGATGGAGGACCTGGAAAAGATGGGATCCCTTCCATTGATGATCCTCAATTTGAGCCACAGGAGGCTGCCACTTATATGGTGCAGTCTGACTTGGTCCTGGCCATTAGCATAGACGGCACAATGCACACCTATACACATCCGATTTTGGATTGGCACGAAATCGTAAACGATCGCGTCGGAGATACTCCATTGGCCATCACCTACTGTCCTTTGACGGGGACGGGCACTGCTTGGAATCGGATGATCGGGGGAGAAGAGACGACCTTTGGCGTTTCAGGACTATTGTATCGAAATAACCTTATTCCCTATGATCGTGGGTCAGACAGCAACTGGTCTCAAATTAGTCTCAATTGTGTGCAAGGCGCCCTAGCAGGTCAACAGGTGGAAATATATCCGATGGTGGAGATGGGATGGCCACTATATCAACGATTGTTCCCAGATCAAGATGTCTTGTCAACCAATACCGGAGCATCACGTACCTATGGTAACTACCCCTACCATGACTATAAGACCAATCACGATTTTATCATTTTCGGCCGAGCCAAACAGGACGATCGACTTCCTACCAAAGAGCGGGTGTTGGGAGTGGTTGTGGATCAACGAGCCAAGGTATTTCGCTTTGATTCTTTTAGTCAATTTGGATTGATTCAGGAGACCTTTGGAGGCAAAGACATTGTAGTATTTGGTTCGAAAGAGGACAACATTATGATGGCCTATCAATCGCTACTCATTGATGGAACGTCACTGGAATTTACCCCTTTGGATGCGCTGGAGGTGGGAGGCCTTGTGATGAGCGATCAACTTGGTAATCAATGGAACATCTTTGGAGAAGCGGTCGAAGGACCCCACAAAGGAGAGCGACTACGAAAGGTTACGGCCTTTATGGGGTATTGGTTTGCCTTTGCAGATTTTTTCATAAACCCTAGCATCCACGTCGACTAGGGGTTACAATGGATACCGTCTTGCCTTTATGATGAGAGCAGATCAGGCCTCCGCGCTTGAGTCCGTGCCAGTGCTTGATCTTCCCGCCACTCTCTGATCTTGCGTTCGTGTCCAGACATCAGTACAGCCGGTACTTCCCAGCCATTAAACTCCTCTGGACGCGTGTAGACCGGATGAGAAAGTAAATCGTCTTGAAAACTATCTTCCAACGCGGAGGTCTCATTGTTTAAGACACCCGGGATCAGTCGCCCGAGGGCATCCACCAGCACAGCGGCTGCCAGTTCTCCGCCTGAAAGAACATAATCACCAATCGAAATCTCCATGGTGATGAGATGTTCACGGATGCGCTCATCAATGCCCTTGTAATGCCCGCAAACCAACAAAAGGTTTCCACGCAAAGAAAGTGCATTGGCCATGGACTGATTGAGGGTTTTTCCGTCAGGGGTCAGGTAGATGATTTCATCGTAGGTGGTTTTTTGCTGCAGATCGGTAATGGCACGCCACAGGGGCTCCACCATCAGGACCATACCCGCTCCCCCTCCGTACTGATAATCGTCGATCTGTCTGTGCTTGCCCTGTCCCCAATCTCTAAGATCGTGAACATGGACTTCCATCAGTCCTTTCTGTTGTGCACGCTTTAGGATCGAGTGTTGAAATGGTCCTTCCAATAACTCGGGAATCACCGCCAAAATATCGCATCTCAGCACTACTTCATTGAGGAATAAAAGTGATAGAATAAAGGAATCGTCCGAATGCCCTGGATAAAATTAAACAGTCCGAAGTGCTCATTGGGGGAATGGATGTCATCTGAGTCTAGTCCAAATCCCATCAAAACGGTTGAGGCGTCCAGAACCTGCTCAAAAAGAGATACAATGGGTATGCTGCCTCCACCTCTGACGGGCAGTGGCGTCTTTCCGAAGGTAGCCTCCATTGCGCGCTCAGCGGCAGCATATTCCACGCTGTCAATTGGGGTCACAGCAGGACGACCTCCATGGTGCGGACTCACTACCACTTGAACAGATGGTGGTGCGATTTTTTTAAAGTGAGCTGCAAAGAGAGCAGTAATTTCGTCTGGATCTTGGTTTGGAACCAAACGCATGCTGATTTTGGCGTAAGCTTTGGACGGCAGTACGGTCTTAGCACCTTCCCCGATGTACCCTCCCCATATGCCATTTACATCAAGCGTAGGTCTTGTGGAGGCTCTTTCGATGGTAGAGTATCCTTTTTCTCCCTGGACCGAGGCAATGCCCAGATCCTTTTGGTACTCTTCCAGGTCAAAAGGGATGGAGTTTAAGGCCTTTCGCTCCTTTTCTTCCAAATCAACAACCTTATCATAGAATCCCGGTATGGTGATGCGTCCCTCCTGATCCTGAAGGGATGCGATCATGTTGGCAAGCACGTTGATTGGATTGGCTACCGCCCCTCCATAGACACCGGAGTGCAGATCCCGATTAGGACCGGTTACTTCTACCTCTACGTAACTGAGGCCTCTCAATCCATAAGAAATGGATGGAACATCGTTTGCAATCATGGCGGAGTCGGATACCAATACGACATCGCAGGCCAACTCTTCCTGATGCATCTGTAAAAATGCTTCTAGATTAGATGACCCCACTTCTTCTTCACCTTCGACAATGACTTTAACATTGCAGGGAACCCCTCCATTGTTGACCATGGCCTCAAGCGCTTTTACATGCATGTATAGCTGTCCCTTGTCGTCGCACGAACCGCGAGCAAATATGGCCCCTTGGGGATGTGCATCAGTCTTCTTGATTATCGGTTCAAAGGGTGGCGATTCCCAGAGGTCTAGCGGGTCAGGTGGTTGCACATCATAATGTCCATAGACTAGGACTGTGGGAGCACCAGGTACTTCGGGAAACGTGGCAGTGACGATCGGATGACCTGGTGTTTCGTGTAATGCTGCGGATGTAGCTCCCGCTGCCCGCAAAGACTGCATTACGGCCTGTGCAGTTCTTTGCACATCTTCTGCATATGCGGGGTCCGCACTGATGGATGGAATACGCAAGAGATCTAGAAGCTCTTCGATAAATCTTTCCTCGTGTTCTGCAATGTATTTGTCTATTGTTTCTTGCATGTAGCCGCCGTTATTTCTCTTTGTCTAAGTCAGGATATCTGACTTCCTCTTGAAAATTGTAAAATGTAAAACTGAGCATATCTGCTGTTTCTTCGATGATCTTGCTAACAGGCTTTCCCGCACCATGTCCAGCCGAAGTTTCTACCCTTATCAAAGTCGGATTGGTGCCTTTTTGTTTACGCTGTAGCTCACTTATAAACTTAAAGGAATGCGCGGGCACCACTCTGTCATCATGATCGGCAGTGGTGACAAGAGTGGCCGGGTACTCCACTTCTTCGACATTGTGGAGCGGAGAGTATTTATACAAGTAATCGAAAGCTTCAGGATCATCAGACCGTCCATAGTCTTCAGCCCAGGCCCAGCCAATAGTAAATTCATGATATCGCAGCATATCTAAGACCCCTACTCTTGGAATCGCCACTTTGTACAAGTCTGGACGCTGCGTCATACAAGCCCCTACAAGAAGGCCTCCATTGGAGCCCCCCATGATCGCCAGTTTTTGTGAGCTCGTGTATTTTTCAGCGATGAGGTACTCGGCCGCTGACTGGAAGTCGTCAAATACATTTTGCTTGCGCTCTTTGGTACCTGCCAGATGCCAGTCTTTGCCATATTCTCCCCCACCACGCAAATTGGCAACGGCGTAGATTCCACCGTTCTCAAGCAAGACCAGCATAGAGGTCGAAAACCCGGGAGTGAGACTGATGTCAAAACCTCCATACCCATATAGGATCGTGGGATTGCTCCCTGATCGGTCTAATCCCTTCTTGTGTGTAAGAAACATAGGAATGCGTGTGCCGTCCTTGCTCGTGTAGAACACTTGTTTGGTCTCATATGAATCAATGTCAAACTGGACCACTGGTGACTTGAATACTTGACTCTTTCCCGTCTCCGTATTAAGAGAAAAAATGGTTGTCGGATACGTGTAACTCGAATAAGAGTAAAAGGCTTCCGAATCGTCTGGCGAACCAGAGATACTGCTCACCGAGCCAATGCCAGGAAGCTCGATGTCCATCAAGTGGTTTCCCTGGAGGCTAAACACCTTTATCGCAGACTTGGCATCTACCAGATAGCGGGCAAATAATTTTCCACCAACCAACTGAACACTTTGTAAGACATGTTCACTTTCAGGTATCACCTCCTTCCAGTTTTTCTCTGGTGCCGAGCTGCGTGGCGACAATGAAATGAGTCGTCCTTTCGGTGCACCTTGATTAGTCAAAATGAAGATTTCGTTATCGAAGAACTCAATCACATTGAAATCATGATCGTACGCATCGGTCACTGCCTTAAAATCATCATGCCGACCCACTTCGCTAAAGTACAATGCATTACCGCTGGTGGATTGGCTGTTGCTTACGAAAAGGTAGCGTTCGTCATCAGAAGTGGCTCCATAGAAATTAGATTGGGGGTTCTCAGGATCTTGCATGACGATGATGTCTTCCTCTTGCGGATTACCCAGTTTGTGGTAACACAACCGATGGTACTGGTTTTGACCTGATAATTCATCTTCTTCGGAAGGCTCAGGGAAACGGCTATAGTAGAATCCATCTTGTGCCCAGGCAATGGAAGAAAATTTGACCCACTCGATCCGATCCGAAAGCAGCTCTCCGGACTTTAGATCCAGCACCTGGATGGTCCTCCAATCGGAACCTCCTTCGGAAGTTTGGTAGGCCAATAAAGTGCCCTCTCGATTAAAACTGATGGCTCCTAGTGCCACGGTACCATCTTCGCTAAATCCATTGGGGTCAAGCACAATTTCCGGCATCGCTTCTAAGGTCTGCTGACGGTAGAGCACAGACTGATTCTGAAGGCCATCATTCCTGAAAAAGTAATAGCTATCCCCTCGCTTGAAAGGAGAACCGAATCGCTCATAATTCCAGATTTGCTCCAGCCGGTTCTTGATCAGATCGCGATAGGGAATTTGGGTCAAATAGCCGTTTGTCACAGCATTCTGTTCCTCGACCCATTGACCAGTCTCCTCTGAATTGTCGTCTTCAAGCCAACGATATGGATCGGAAACCTGATGGCCATGATAGTCATCGACATGATCCATCATTCTTGTATTTGGGTATGATACGGCTTCTGTCATAGGCATGGTCGATTTGTCACTTTTCGGCGCGCAGCTGAACAATATCAGGGCGATGGCCATCAAGTGGCTAATTACATACGACTTAGATATTTTACTCATATGATGCTAGTTCATTTTCAGTACTTTTGCCTTAGACCTTGAGACGGCCCATCCATGCTGAAAGTACGGTATGGCAAGGTACTAAATTGGGTTTCGAGACGTATATATTCTGAAGTCACATTGTTAGAAAAATACTTGAGCAAATGAGTCTGTGGTGCAGCACTGAAACAGGAAGACCTTGCCCTCGTGTGCTCTTCATGTTTTTGTTAAGTGGATGGTTGGGAGTGGCTCCCGCCCAGGTCATGACCGACAACGATGAAGGAGAGCGAATTCTATTGATGCCGGATGGGTCTTGGCGATATCTTGAGCCTGGGGACAGCATCTATTTGTATCAAGGACCGGGAGAAGAAAATTTACTGAAGTATTACACTTATTTGAGCGCTGCGGAGTTGTTCGAAGGAGAAGTCATGGACGTAGTAGACAACACGCAAGAAAAATTGTATACCCTGGAGAATCGGTATGATAAGGCACGTTCAGACGGCGATATTTATCGACTGAGTTCACTCCGGACAGAGCGAGAGGAGCTTCAAACACAACTTTCCAGTCAGCAGGACCAATTGCAGTACGTTAGAAGCCTGATTAAGGACATCAAGAAGATAGGCACACGGAAGAAGTACCAAAAATTAGATAAGATCGAAATACCTGAACGCTATCTCACGGAAGCCTCTAGTGATGCTCCAAGTGCAGCATATGCGTATAATGACGGTAGCACTTTGGAGGCTCCTGATGGAGAAGCTAGCCAGATCTCCGGTAGTAAAAGAAAAGAAAGAACTCGTTCATCGATCAGAAAAGATCGCGACATCGTGTCTCGTGAGCAAAAAGAAGAGGAGAAGAGCACTTCTGGTGAGCAAGGGTTCGACCAGGCAGTAAAACGAAAGCGCGAGAAGGAATCAAGGTCGGCCTCATCTGAACCCCTTGCAACATCATCGAAAAAGAGCAAGAGGCGAGAAGCTAAGATAAAAGAGGTAAAAGCAAAAGAGTCTTCTGAGGATGATGCCAAAGTGAAACGTAAGTCGGCAACTCCAGCTTCTCAAAATGATCCAGTCAGGATAGAAAATGCAGGAGCCACTAAGGCCTCCAATGGACGGTATGTGGTACCTAATGCACTTATCGATGAAGATCCACTTCCTAAATGCCGTTTCGCCTTTAATGGTGTCGATCAATTCAATGGTGGAGTACGTAGGGAAATGGAAGGGGAAATCTTGTTTACCCATACTGATCCGAGACTAAAGGCCTACCTAAAGGGACGAGAATATGTAAC
>JAHQVP010000240.1 GCA_019634275.1 Saprospiraceae bacterium | reverse complement strand
TGTTTTTCCGATAGCAGCACTTCTATTAATTGGGGTCGCAATTTTTCTCTCCGGCAAATGGAATGCTCCAAAGGTTGAAAACGACTTCCGAAAACAACGCTTACTCGTGCTGCCTTTTCAAAATCGGACCGGCGACACAAGTCTCGCCTATATTGGAGAGGCAGCTAGCTTTGGAATATCACTCTACTTGGATCAAACTGAAGCAGAACTGGTCAGCTATCTGGCATCCATACAAAACAATACTGCTGATAGAATGGGCTTTTCCTGGAAGCAAAACTTATCGAATTTCGCTGACCCAATAAATTTAATCGAAGGGCACTACACAAAGACGACCAACAATAATATTGAGTTTCAATGCGCCTTGATCGACGGCCAGACATCGAAAATAATAACTGGATTTCCATTAGCGATAGCACCCGCGAATAACTTTAACCAAGCCATTACAGCGCTGGCTAAGCGAATCGTGGGTTTGTGGATTTCTGATTCCAATATATTTGATAGAACCTTAGCTAAAGAAGATGCACTCAGAGCTCTAGTAGAGGGTCTGCGTCACTGGTATGTCGATTATGAGACGGCAATCCAATTCATCGAAAAATCCATTCTGCTTGATTCAACCTTTGCTGAGGCACATCTATACTTATTTGACGCCCATTACAACACAAAAGAATATTCCCTTGCAGAAAGTGCATTGACCAGACTGCGTTCAAGCGTTGGATTTGAAAACCTGACAGGCGAATCCAGAGACCGCTTTTTATACAACGAAGCACTCCTGCACGGTCAGCCCGAAATCAAATACCAATATGCCAAGAAACTATACCTTGATGATCCTACATCCTTGGAGTACAATACCTCGTTTGCCATCATCGCACTGGAGCATGCAAATGAGCCGAAAGAAGCACTACAAGTACTGGAGACGATTTCTTGGGATTCGTTAAATTTTCTAAATCTTCCATTTCTGCAAGATCGCATTAGCATTGGCATCAAATCGGCCATGTTACTTGATGAGTTTGAAAAAGCAAAATCCCTATCCCGGTACTACCCCAACTTTCTGGATGACCCGGAGTTTTTGCGCTTAGCCTCAAAACCTCTTGTTGCCTTAGAAGATACTGCGTCAATAAATGACATCCTGCACCAAGTAGCACTCACTAAAAGTAAACAGCACTTAGTTGAAATCTATCATGATATCGCAGAGGAATTTCTCCTGAGAAATCGCAAGACCCTCGCTGATCACTATTTGAAACAGGGGCTTTTGTCGACAGCTAAGACTATAGTTACACCTGCATACTTTGAAATTTTACAGAACTGTGGTCAGGCGCAAAAAACTGTGCAATACTTGGAAGACAACTTCTCCAATAATTTAAATCACCCAATGGTCCGATTCATGCTCGGAAGGGGGTATGCCAAATTGGGTAATCACAGCAAGGTCAGGGAGATCATAGAGAATATCGATGACGACAATCCACCATGGGACTTCGGAGAGTCGGCATACCAGCAAGGTGTTTTGTATACTCTGATGGGTGACTACAAGTCTGCATTAGTTCTATTAGAAGAAGCAGTCAAAGGAGGCCTGGTATTCACTTCGATTAATATGGATTTTGATCCAGACCTAATGCCCCTGTTCGAGATGCCAAAATATCAGGCAATCACTCATCCCTTGCGGTAGCATTCCATTGTGTGGTTACGCCACCTTATTGTATTTTTTGATTACCAGTTTCACTTCGGTGCCATTGTCTGAATGGATTTCGAGATCGGCTTTTAGCTTGGTTTTAAACGTATTAATCAATTTAAATCCAAAGCTTTCGCTGCTTGTCGCTGGCAAGTCAGGCATGCCGATGCCATCGTCCTGCACCTTCAACTCCAATGTATCATTCACCTCTTTTAGGGAAATCATGATTTGGCCATCTGCATCTTCAGGAAATGCGTACTTCAGTGCATTGCTCACCAGTTCATTAACAACCAAACCGATGGGGATCACGGTTTCGACATCCAAGTTGATGTCTTCTATGTCGGTGGCAAGTGAGATTCTGCCTGGCGTTATGTTATACGAATCAAAGAGATTCTTGAAGAGCTTCTTGAGGTAGTCATTAAGATCCACGCCGGTGAGATTTTCTCGTTGATACAAGTTTTGATGAATGAGCGACATCGATTTGACCCGATCCTTGCCCTTGCGGATGGCATCTTCTACAATGGGATTATCGCTATAGCGACCTTGCAAAGAAAGCAGGGAACTGATTACCTGGAGATTGTTCTTGACCCGATGATGGATTTCGCGGAGCAGCGTGTCTTTTTCGCGATAGGCTTTCTCAATGTCTTGTTTCTGCGATTGAATCAACTTGTTCTTTTGTGACAAACGAAATACAAACCAAGCAAGAAGCATCAAGACCAATGCTCCCACCCCTAGGGCCATCCGTTGTGTGGCCAGCTTATTCTTCTGTAAAGATGCCTCGACACCTGCCAGGGCGAGTGCTCGCTCGACCTCTGACAATTCTATGCGCAAATCATAGGCATCTGCTGCCTGTGTGATTTCTCTGCTTCGTTGACGATTTAGGTGAGCCATAAGGGAATCTTGCATGCTTATGGCGGCCTGCCAAGCACCTCCATTCTTGTCCCATTCTATTTGGAGTCGATAAGCATCTTGCAAGAGATCATCTTGAGATACCGACCTTGCCAATTGCAAGATGTGCTCTGGGTCAACCTGCTTACCCAAGTCGGCCGAAACCAACAGCATCCTTAACTCCATCTCTTTATTTTGACGTCTCCTTGCCAAAGCAATAAGATCCGGCAACATATCGATGGCTTGTTGTCTGTTTCCAAGATGGACATGAGCCTGGGACAATGCCAGCGCAGAAGTCAAAATTCCCAAGGTGTCTGCATTGGCATGCGCGACCTCCGTGGCACGCTGGATCAACGGCAGAGAGGCCTTAGGAGTCTTTCCCTTCAAATGCGCACTGCCCAAAGCAGCCAACACCTTTACATACTGATAAGGATGTTGTATCTCACTGGCAAATTGCTCCGCATTCGTCAAAAAATCAATTGCTTCCTCATGCTCATCGAGCTTCGTATGGAGGTCGGCAATTGCCGCATAGTCTAAGGCAATGTTAAGTGAATCGTCAATGGCGAGGTCGCGCTCCAGGCATTCTTGCATGTAAGGAATCGCCTCCGTGAAATTGCCCATTTTCGTGAGCACCTTGCCAATGTTGTAGGTCGTTGTGGCGATCGCATGATGATCTTCGGATGCACGTGCATGGGGCAATGCCGATAGATGGTTTTGCATCTCCTTTCGGGTGTCTCCGCGATAGGAAAAGACATTGCCTCGCGCATTGTATGCATTCTGCAGCAAAAGATGATCAATATAATCTGCGTTCTCACCCAATGCTATTGCAGCAGTCAGATAGTGATAGGCAGTATCAAGTACCCCTCTATTCTTGTTGAGATAGCCCCGATAGTAGTTTGCCCAACCCGCATATCGATCATTTCGCTGAGCCCGAGCATATTGCTCCAAACTGTCCAAGGCAGCGAGACTGGCTGCAGGATCACTAAATTCCTTAAAGATGATTTCTTGGTTAAACCATTTGAGGGCAGAGGGAAATTTCTGAAAGATCTCCTCCTGTGCATCCAACGGACAAAAAAGAAACGAAAGACAAGCTGTCGCCAACAGAAGTCTGCCACAATGCTTGTCTTTCGATACCATTTCTTTTCTAGCTCTTTCCTAGAACAAATACATCTACTTTCCGATCGGCATAACTGGCCACGAAAAGCTTTTCATCAATTACGATGGCGTCGGTTGGTTTTGCGACTTCTTCGATGATCTGCTGCAACAGGCCATCACGATCAAATACCATCAACCGATCATTTTCAAAATCCGTCACAAAAATGTAGTCGCCGTCCACATAAATTCCGGTCGCTCCATTCATGTTATGTTCTTTGCCAAAGATCAGCACCGCATTGCCCTCGTGATCAAGTACTTGTACACGGTTGTTGTATGCATCCGCTACATAAATCATGCCGTCCTCGAGCTGCACATCCGTCGGATAGTAAAATTCTCCTGGAGCATTGCCTTCTCTTCCAAAACTCTGCCACTCTCCATCATGCTGATATACAATCCGGTGATTGTAAAAATCGGCAATGGCAAGAGCTCCGGATCCGGCATCTACGCCAGCTGGTGCGTCCAGACTATCGGCCACAGCATAAGATCCAGAGACGCCCGCCGCCTCCACCATCCGGATGCTGTCCGATCCATATTCCGGAACAAAAATCTGTCCATCGTATGCTGCAATGTGCATAGGGCGATCGAATCCATCCTGAAGGTCAAGGAGCTCCCCCTCCAGCGAAAACATGCCCAATCTATTGTTGTCGCCGTCTGAGATCCAAAGTATGCTGTCCATATATGCCACTCCGATTGGTCTAAAGTCCCCCAGCTGAAGTGTATGGGTCCGCTCCCACTGGGGTGGCAACGTCTCTTTCTCACCGCATGAACTCCACATTATGAGGAGGGCGAGAACCGAAAAAGTCTCTAGATATCTCATAGTACTCGATCGTACTTACAACACCCATGAAGCTTCTTATAGACCTTATCTGGGGCACGCTGCAGCTCCGTATCGTGTCCGATGCGGGCTATGGCCATCTGTACCTCATCCGAAGAGATCTGCTTCTTATCGTACTTCAGTGCCAGTTTCTGAGATTCTTGGTCCCAGCTTGCCTCAAAAACACCCGGTAGTACTTTCGTCGCTTTCTCGATGCGCGCCCGACACATCGCACACTTGCCTGAGACGGTAAAGCTTGCATCCGACACCACCACGTCCTCTGGGATGATCACTTCTGGCACTCCCTCAAACTCGGACGTGCCGTCTGCCCGCTCCACTTTGGATTCCATAGGGGTATACCCCGACTCTTCCACTTGCGCGATCACTTCCTTGAGGCCAAGTTGCTTTTCAGCAGGGAAGTTAAAGGTGACAAATCCCGTCTCCATGTCGATTCTGATGCCTTTGATCCCTTTAAACTCACGAAACTTCTTTTCCAGTCCGTAGGCGCAAAAGGGACACCCTAGTCCATCTACCATCACGGAGAATTCATCCATGGGCTTTTGTGCTGCCAGGTCTTGACTGCCCGCGGTCATAAAGCCGATAATGAGGGCAATAATTAATATGCTATACTTCATCATTTTGTCTTTTAGATAATGTATCGTGCTCCTAGAAACACGCTTGATTTAAATTGAAATAGATCGTCCACGCTCGTCGAAATGGGCCACTGGTAGGCCGCCTCAAAGGTCAGTCGCTTGATGGCGTATTGGAGACCCTGGGCATAGAGCCACTCGGACTGATTCCGCTCTGTCAAAATATTGCCACTCAATTCGAAGTAAATATTGACTTGTTTCACGGGATATACCGGTCTAAGAATCGGCAAGCCAATCCCGTACCGAAGCCTGAGCTCGTCACGGTCAGAAGAAGGACTCCAATTGTATCCTGCTTCCCAAGACATGCCCAATTTGATGGTTTCGCGACCCGCCACTACACCGACGTAGCTTTCATACTGTCCGGTGCTCATGCCAGTGATTCCGTATTCTTTTCCAGTCGGCAGACTTTGGATCGTTTTTAACACCATCCTGAACGTCTTTGCGTGACCGTCCTTACGATAAAACTGATATTTACCCAACAGCTGTAGATCACCGAGATTCATACCATCTTCAAAATCTCCCTCAGTCTTAAAATTGTGAAACACCAGTGGTGCATGCAGTGCGACCAGTGAGTTGGCGCTCGGCAAATAATGTACCATCAAGGGAAACCGTGTAAACGTTCCTCCTTCGGTACTCCTCACCTCGGTCAGGGTCTTGATGATGTATCCACCACCAAGCATAATGGGCTTGTCCGCCGTAATCGGAGGTCCCTGTGCCCATGATGTACATGCTGCTCCGAGCAGCAATAGCAAAACAATTTGTTTTTTCATTTGAAATAGTCTTTTGAACAAATAGTAATTATGGCCGCTTGGCCAGTTCAAAGACTTTCTCTAACAGATAAAAACCTGGTGCATGACCAGGACGTCAACAATCAAGGGGGGAGGACGGTATCGCCGGCTCATCTCCGACTTGATGTCTTCTTTGGTAAATGGACCAAATTGGAAGTCCGCAACTGCAACCGAGACATCCTGCAAGGACGTCACATCCACCACTGGAGGCCAATCGGCATCCAGTTGATCCCAGCTCGTTTCGTTGTGGCAGCAATCCGATTGCTCCTGCTCGTCCCCGCAGCACGATTGTACTGAATGACAGCTTTGTGCTTGCTCGTGGCAGCTACTGGCTTTCTTTATAATCGAAATATGCTGAAACGCGCCCTGGCAGAAATGAGCATCGAAGCGTATCACGGCAGACCCAACTAAGACCAATAGGCTTAGACAAATAGCAGATATGGTTCGAAGAGTTACCATCAAAAAAACTAAACGAAGATAATGAAGATTTAGTTCGTGTTATTTCCCTTTCATCCATTTACCCATCTCGCGCACGTCCATATTTCCCCGAACTTCTTCCAAATACTCGAGCACAAGAATGGCTTTCTTGATTCTGATCGCTTCACTTTTGGGCTTCGACACCGTATAGATGATGCTGCGTTGCCGCCCTGGTGTCAACCGCTCAAAGTGCTCAGAACCCTTGGGATAAAGCGATAAGGCTTCAAGTAACTCGGCTGGCATCGGCATTCCATACTTGGATTCATCGGGCGTGAGTACCACTGAAATTTCCTTCTTTCCCAGAGCATGCAGTTGTTTTCGCTCCTCCTTGTTTAGATACACATAAAAGGTACCATCTCCTCGGGAGTTTATGGCCCCACTCTTATATCCCCATCCTTCTATTTCCAGTCGGATACGCGTTACCTTTCGCCCGAGAAACACACTGGCAATATGCAGCGGTACGGTCAGGTTGCCATCATAACCTGAGTCCACTGGAGGCAGTGTCGCTAGAAAACGAAATCGTCGTTCTTCCACCATTCTACAAAGATATACTGACTCAGGTGTTAATCGACTGATGGACACTCTCTAAATCGATCAGTGAATTTGCTATCTTTTTCAACTATGAAAAAGCGGTCACGTACATGCAGGATTCATTTTATACAAGCTGCACCTCTCCTGGGGCTGGCCTTCTTGCTGTTGGCATTTGCATGGAGCAGTTTGTCGTCTTGCAGTCCTCCCGAAGATAAACTACCCAACATTATCTATGTTCTTGCAGACGACATGGGTTATGGAGATGTCTCTGCACTCAACCCTGAATCTAAGATTAAGACTCCCCATCTTGATCAGCTCGCTCGGTCTGGTTTGACATTTACTGATGCACATAGTGGATCCTCGGTATGCACGCCTACGCGCTACGGAATTCTAACCGGCAGATATGCCTGGAGAACAACCCTAAAGAAAGGAGTCACATGGTCCTGGGATCCTCCCTTGATCGACAACGAGCGCCTAACAGTAGCGGATGTGTTGAAATCACACAGCTACCATACCGCGTGTGTTGGAAAGTGGCACCTAGGGTTGGGATGGCAAAAGAATGCTGGGGATACACCGGACATTACGAAACCGATTTTGGAGGGGCCAAACGACCTCGGTTTTGACTATTTCTTTGGCATCACGGCCTCTCTGGACATCCCTCCTTACGTCTACATTGAAAACGACCAATCTACCTCGCTTGACATCGATACCATCGCTGCCAAAAGTGGAAAGGAATTTTGGCGTCGAGGGCCGATCGGTCACGATTTTGTACACGAAGAGGTGCTGCCAAAAATCACTGCCGTGAGCTGCGGATTGATTGATTCGTTCGCCCAAGAAGAAGATCCCTTTTTCCTATACTTTCCATTGCCTGCCCCTCACACCCCTATTCTGCCCACGGATGAGTTTAAGGGCAAAAGCAAGACCAATGCATATGGTGACTTTGTCCTTCAGGTAGACGATGTAGTAGGACAGATCATGGCTGCCCTGAAGCGAAATAAGATTGCAGACAACACCATCGTGATCTTTACCTCTGACAATGGGTGCAGTCCAATGGCTAACTTTGATGAGCTGGCAGAAATAGGACACCATCCGAGCCATCACTTTCGAGGCCACAAGGCAGACATCTTTGATGGAGGTCATCGAGTACCATTTCTGGTGCACTGGCCTAAGCATACTGCGCCCGGCATGGTCTCCGACGAGACCATTTGCCTCACCGATTTCATGGCTACCGTTGCAGACGTGGTGGGTGATTCTTTGCCACCCAGTGCCGGCGAAGACAGCTACTCCTTTAGGGATATCCTCCATGATGCCACGACGAAAATTTCTCGTGCACCGGTCATCCATCATTCCATCAACGGATCCTTTGCCATTCGTGATGGAAATTGGAAACTGAATCTATGCCCGGGATCGGGTGGCTGGAGTACACCCACCCCCAAAGAAGTTCAACGCATAACTTTGCCCGATTTCCAACTTTACGACCTGACGGAAGATCCTGGAGAAGAAAACAATTTGATTGCCAATCATCCGCGAAGAGTGGCACAAATGCGGATTGCACTGGAGCAAGCCATCAACAACGGCCGTACCACTCCTGGGCCTGCGCAAGAGAATGATTCCGAAACCTCTTCAATTCCGCAGATTTGAGGCCTGACCGGCTCCTAAAAGCGATCGCTCTCGCCCTCTGTTTTATCTGGACGGGCTGTGGAAAAGAAGCCAGACCCAATATCGTGTTTATCATGTCCGACGATCACACATCGCAGGCATGGGGCATTTACGGTGGCGTGTTGAGACATCATGCTCATACACCTCATATCCGCCGGTTGGCGGCAGAAGGGACCGTATTGGACAATGCATTCTGCACTAATTCCATCTGCGTACCCAGTCGAGCCAGCATCCTGACGGGCCAATACAGCCATCAAAATCAAGTGTATACGCTTTCCGATTCGCTGAATCCCCTGTTGGCCAACGTGGGAGAGCAACTTCGCAGCGGCGGCTACCAAACGGCCCTATTTGGCAAGTGGCATCTCAAGTCGAGACCAAGTGGATTTGACGACTGGCAAGTGCTGCCCGGGCAAGGAAAATACCACAATCCAGTACTCAGGGACAGCACCAATTGGCAAGAAGGAGGTAAGCCATACCCTGGATTTTCCGCTGATGTCATCACGGACCTGTCGATCGACTGGCTGAGAAGACGGGATGCAAGCAGGCCCTTTTTACTAATGACGCATTACAAAGCGACACATGAGCCTTTTGACTATCCGCATCGACTCCGAAATCTTTATGACAGCATACACTTTCCAGAACCTGCATCGCTTTATGATTTTGCTCCGGAAACCAACGGAAGATCATTCGAAGGGCAGAAACTATGGATCCTGGGAAATCGATGGGTAGATGCTTCCCTCCGCAATGATCACAGTCGCTATCCCGGTCTGCCCTTTTCCCTGGAAGGACTGGATAGCCTGGAACAGCGCAGTAAAATCTATCAGAAGTTCATAAGAGACTTTCTCCGAAGTGGCGCCGCCATCGATGAGAACATCGGGCGCCTCCTCCAATACCTTGACCAGCAGGATCTCGCCAACAATACGGTGGTGATCTACACTGCTGACCAGGGGTATTTCTTAGGGGAGCATGGCATGTTTGACAAACGCATGATGTATGAGGAAGCCCTCCGCATGCCCTTTGTCATTCGATACCCCCAGGAAGTAAAAGCCAATCATCGTCTGGATGACATCGTACTCAACATTGATTTTCCTTCGTTGCTGGCCGACTATGGTCAAGTGTCATTGCCAGCTTCTTTTGCTGGACATAGCTTTAGAAAAAACCTCCGGGGAGAGAAAAATTCGGATTGGAGAAAAGCAATGTACTATCGATATTGGCTCCATCGAGCTGAGCGACCTGCTCATTTCGGAATTCGAACCAGCCAGCATAAATTGATGTTCTTCTATGGCCAACCCCTCCACGCGACAGGTGCGATGGAAACGACAACGACACCGGCCTGGGAGTTTTACGACCTGCGCCAGGATCCATTTGAAGATCGAAACCGATACCAGGATCCCAGTCATAAGCAAACCATCGACGAATTAAAACAGCAACTGTTTCATCTCCGCCAGGATCTTGGTGAAAAAGATACGAGTGCCGTAATGCAGGCTATCTTCATGTCGCACTGGCCCGAAAGTCAATTGTATGAATAAAATGTACCTGATCATGTCCACATTGAAGTACCAACTGCCACCCAGCATTTCGAGAGCAACCATCCGCACACTATGCCTGTGTGTCGTTTTCTTGATGCTCCATTCGTTTGCTTCTGCTCAGGAGGCCCCTCCCAACATCATTTTTGTCTTGACCGATGATCAACGATGGGACGCATTGGGAGCGGCCGGCAACGACATTATTCAAACACCTGAAATGGACAAACTTGCCAGTGAAGGCACCCGATTTACGCAAGCATACGTGACGACACCGATCTGTGCTGCCAGCAGAGCTACCATTTTGACTGGCTTATATGAGCGGACCCACGGATTTACTTTCCGAACCCCTCCGATGTCAAAACAGCTGGCGAGAGAGACCTATCCTGCCGTGCTCAAGGATGCCGGATACACCACCGGCTTTGTGGGCAAACTGGGCGTGAAGATGAAAAAGGATTATGAAGAAAAGATCTTTGACTTCATCAGCAGGCCGGCAGAAAAAGGAAGATGGAGGGGTCATTATTATGCCATGATGCCGGATCATACGCATAAACACATCAGCGAAGAAATCGGCGACCAATCGTTGCAATTCATCGATCGCAATGCCACTCAGGGGCCGTTCTGTCTTTCGATAAGTTTCCATTCCCCACATGCTGATGACCAGATGCCGCATCAATACATTTACCCCGAACATCTGCGAACACTCTACAACGATGTCGAGATTCCCAGATCCGACTTGGCCACCGACAGTTTCTTTGACAATCAATATGACAGTGTACAAACCGGACTCAATCATCTCCGTTGGCTGTGGCGTTTTGACACCCCCGAAAAGTACCAACGGATGGTCAAGGGATATTACCGCATGATCACTGGTGTAGACATCCAATTGGGAAGGATTAGAGAAGCCCTGCAGAAACATGGCATTGCCCATAATACCGTAATCATCTTCATGGCGGACAATGGCTATTTCTTAGACGAGCGCAAGCTAGCAGGAAAGTGGCTCATGTATGACAACTGTCTAAAAGTCCCCTTGATCATATACGATCCCAGGAGAACATCCGCCCCGAAAACTTCCGATGCCATGGCCCTGAACATCGACATCGCTCCTACCATTCTTAACCTGGCCGGACTATCCGTGCCCGATACACAAGAAGGTGAAAATCTCTTTGAGCTCGCCAGTGGACAAGGGAAGCAGAGGGAGTATTTCCTCTGCGAACACCTCTTTGATCACGAAAAGATTCCCCGTAGCGAGGGCATCCGCACTAAGACGTCAAAGTACTTTCGCTATGTAGATCGCCCCTCCTGGGAAGAATTCTATGACCTTACCGCTGATCCCGAGGAAAAAGACAATCAAATTCACCATCAAAGTCATGAGAATGAAATTCGTAGATTGAGGGAGCTTTTAGATCGTGAAATTCAGCGGCTGAAATCGCCTTAATTTTAGTTCCATGAAATTGATTTTACCTATGTATTCCTTTGCTCGTTTTTCGATGCTGTTCTTGGTATTGGTCTTAGTCGCTTGCTCTTCTAGCAAGACGGATAAAGCACCATTGCACTCTCCGGGCACTCTCATTGAGGAAGACAAACCCTACCTAAGCTATTATGGCGATGTGGGGAGTCAGAATATTGTACTGATTGGAGGCGATGAAGAATATCGATCGGAAGAGTCGCTCCCTCAACTTGCCCGCATATTAAGCACCCATTTCGGATTTAACTGCAAGGTGCTTTTGCCTCAGCACCCTGACAACCTGGGATTCGTAGACCCAAACTACTTGCATAACATTCCCGGTTTAGAATCCTTGGCCGAAGCGGATCTCATGATCATTGCCACTCGATTCCGCGATCTGCCGGATGATCAAATGCAACACATTGATAGCTACCTCAAAAGAGGAGGACCTGTCATGGGCTTACGTACTGCCACTCATGCCTTTCACGTCAAGGACAGCACCAGCAATTGGTTTCACTACGGCAACTTCTACAAAGGGGACATGGCCGAATGGCATGGAGGATTTGGTCGGTTGGTCCTGGGAGAGAAGTGGATATCACATCATGGACATCACAAGCAGCAAAGTACCAAAGGCCTTCTGGCACCTGATGCAGAGAATCATCCCATCCTTGCTGGAATCGAAAGTGGAGATATTTGGGGTTCGACTGATGTTTATGGGGTAAGGCTACCCCTCGTAGGGGACGCAACTCCATTGGTATTGGGTCAAGTAATGAATCGGACCCTCCCATTTGACGAGACCGACCTCAACTTTGGCTTGCGTGAGCGTGACAGCATTGTGGCGACTGCCGCGTATGGAGATCGTACCTACCATCCCAACGACCCCATGATGCCCGTGGCCTGGGTAAAGTCATATCAAGTACCAGACGGACGATCGGGCACTGCCTTTACGACGACCATGGGATCATCTAGCGATTTTCTATCCGAAGGTTTTCGTCGACTCAT
>JAHQVP010000239.1 GCA_019634275.1 Saprospiraceae bacterium | reverse complement strand
CGAGTTTGTTGCCGATAAGGAGATCCATGTCGTCATCACCATCGAGATTGACAGCAACGGGTGCCAAAGCATCAGCACCAAGGAGATCGATCTCGGCCAGATTTAAAAAATTGCTGTCCACCAAAGTGTACGCTGGGGACTCCATCGAGCCCGTGTTCCTGAAATAAAACAATGTTCCAGATACATCAGCAGGTGCTCCCAGGTGATTACGACTGCCCACTAGCAAATCCAATAGTCCGTCTCCATCTATGTCTATTGGAAGAGGAGCCGATTCGGTGCCAAAGTCTAGCATATCTGGATGGATAAAACCATTGCGATCCGGCACATGCCTTATTTGCCCCATATCCTCTTCCGCCTGGTACAAGAAGACAATTCCTGAACGTTCACGACTGCGTAGTTGGTTAGGGCTAGCGACCAACTCTTTGAGTCCATCTCCATTGAGATCTAAAAAGAAGCTTGCAGGAAAAAACTCTACGGAAACAGGGTCATCATTTGGGTATTCCGTAGAAAAAGAGGTGATGAATGCGGTATCATTAGATCCGCCGTTTTTCAGATACACCAGGTTTTTAAAGGCAATGTCTCCGAGGAATATTTCTTGATCGCCATCGTCATCAATGTCCAGAGTGCTGATGGTAGAGCCACTGTGCAATCCGGATCCTGAACGCCCATTTGATGCAAACGCTGCACAGTCTCGATTATTGGAAGACAACGTTACATCATTGGTCAGCGAGTTTTCGGCAAACTTGCCCCAGCATGGGTCTTCCAGTGTGTAGATCAGGCTATCGGAGCCAAAGCCACTTTCTACAGATTGGTTGCGGTAGTAAACTGCAAAAGTCCCTGTTTGGTCAAAGCTCAAAACATCCAGATCCCCATCCTGATCCAGGTCTGTAATCGCGGGTATGTCCGTTGCAGCAGCATAGAGGTTGATCGGGTGCCCAGAAGAGGACGGGTATATCAATGCCTGCACATCGCTGGCAAAGTGCCAAGGATCGTATTGCATAACCCCATTGACTAGGCTACCCTGATGTACCGTCATCCCCTGTACTCCTGGGGCCCTTGAGAAGAGATCGACGATGCCATCACCGTTAAAGTCTCGTGCCAGCGCCCAATCCCTTAGGGCCGGAAGCCGAGCTGAATGAGTGCTGGAAAATTGATATGATCCGGAATCCTGGAGAAAGATCATGCCCACATTTCCACTGCGGTCAAAGACAAATATGTCGTCAGTCCCGTCTCCGTTAAAATCACCTTGAGAGAATTGAGGTGCTTGCAGCCCTCCGGCAAAGGGGAAGTCCAATGATCGGGTGCCAACGTCACACGAAGGGGATAGTCTTTCCCAGTCCTGAGCCCATAATTCAAGGGTGGGCAGGAGCAGGCCAACCAAGAAGACTACACCGATTCGAAGCGAGGACTTCCACTGTTTCATCCGCTTATTTTTTCGTACTTACACTAAACGAAATTAAACCACTTTGCATGTCTAGGCGAGAAAGTTTACTCAAGAGTTGGGCAATCATGACGTTTCTATTGCTCCTTCCGGCAACTGGGTATTCACAGTTTCAATTAGATGGCGATTCAAAAGGGGCACTTCGCATAAGTGCACCTGGACTTTCCGGTGAGGAAACCCTTGTGATCAATGGCCAGGAGGTCACTTTGGAATTTGATGATGGAGTGGCGCAACTCGAGCAAGAAGTGGATCACAAAGGTCGGTTGATTTCGGTAAAGTCCGCGGATGGGAGCTTGTTGCTTTTTCATGCGAGCCGTAAGGACAATGCTCCACCTCGCATCAAGCGCATTCCGCTCTGGCTTTCGATCATACCTCCTCTGATGGCGATTGCGTTGGCCTTGCTGTTTAAGGAAGCCGTCGTGTCTCTCTTTGTGGGAGTGTGGGCAGGTGCTTTTATTGCCGGCGGCATGCGATGGGATTCTTTGTGGGGAATTTTCCAGTCTTTCTTTGCGGTGGTGGATAAGTATGTGATCACGGCACTTACTGATAGTGGACATATGAGCGTCATTGTGTTTACCATTTTGATTGGTGGCATGGTTGCCATCATCAGTCGCAATGGGGGCATGGCAGGTGTGGTAAAGTCCTTGTCAAAATACGCTCAAAGCCGCAGAAGTACGCAGTTTGTTACCTGGCTCTTGGGAGTGGCCATCTTCTTTGATGACTATGCCAATACCCTGATTGTGGGAAACACCATGCGATCGGTTACTGATCGCTTTCGCATCTCTAGAGAAAAGTTGGCCTACATCGTAGACAGCACCGCTGCCCCTGTAGCTGCGGTAGCTTTTATCACCACCTGGATCGGAGCAGAGCTGGGATACATTGACAGTGGCTTGGCAGTGCTGAGTAATTTTGAATATGAAATGACACCCTATGCGGTCTTTATTAACTCATTGAAATATTCTTTCTACCCGATCCTTACGCTGGCCTTTATTTTGTTTCTGGTTTATCAGCGTAAAGATTTTGGGCCCATGCTGAAGGCAGAGCAAAGGGCTTATCATCAAGGCCAGGTGTCCAGTGCAGCCACTCCTGAAGAAGACGAGCCCAATATGGAAGATCTGAGTCCAGTTGCCGGTGCTCCTCAGAAATGGATTCATGCTGCGGCCCCAGTCGGTATGGTGATCGCCATGACGATAGTAGGTCTGCTGAGCACGGGCATGAATTCTCTATATGATGAACTCAGCGCAATCATGTCAATAGAACATTCGTGGAGTGCCATATGGTCAAACATGGGCAGTCTTTTTCCAGAGGGCACGGGGGGATTTTTTAGAAAAATCGGCAAATTAATCGGCGCATCAGATTCCTATGTGGCCTTATTGTGGGCATCCGTGTCAGGAGTGGTGGTGGCCATCGGCATCACGCTCTATGGCCGCATCATGAGTTTGCTGGAGACCATTCACACCATGACCACAGGTTTTAAGACCATGATTCCGGCTTTCATTATCCTCACACTTGCCTGGTCTTTGGCCCTTACGACGGAAGAGTTGCATACTGCGGATTATCTTAGCTCTGCCCTCGAAGGCAATGTAAATCCATTTGTATTGCCCGTGCTCACGTTCGTATTGTCTGCTTTCATTGCCTTTTCAACTGGATCCAGTTGGAGTACAATGGCCATCCTCTATCCCATCGTTATTCCCACTACCTGGATCGTATGTCAGGGGGCTGGTTTGGAAAGCGCTATCTCACTTGAAATCTTGCTTAATGTGATATCAGTCGTTTTAGGCGCCTCGGTACTAGGAGATCATTGCAGTCCCATCTCGGATACGACGATCTTATCATCGCTGGCCTCCGACTGCAATCACATTGATCACGTACGTACGCAACTTCCTTACGCACTGGTAGTAGGAGTAGTAAGCCTGACTTGTTGCGGACTATCGACCTTGTTGGGGGGAGGTTGGCTTATATCAATCCTTCTTCTACTGGTCTCCTTGGCACTTCTCTATGGAATTGTCTGGAAATTTGGACAGGTGGTAGAATAGCGTATCACCTAAAATAGCCCATGCAATTCGGCATTGACCTTGGCGATAATCTTTCCGAGGTCCTGGGGCTGATTGATAAAATCCGTGACGTCTGCATCGATGATAAGAAGCTTACCTCGATCATACCCTTTGATCCATTCTTCGTAACGCTCGTTAAGACGTTTCAAATAGTCCAAACTCATGCTCCCCTCGTACTCCCGACCTCGATCGTGAATTCTGCTAACCAACGTAGGGATGCTTGCACGTAGATAGATCAGCAGGTCTGGTGCCGCGATCTGTTGGGACATGGTCATGAAGAGCTGGAAGTAATTATCAAAATCCCGCTTGCTCATCAGTCCCATCTCGTGGAGATTGGGGGCGAAAATGTGTGCATCCTCATAGATGGTGCGATCCTGGATCACTGTGTGCTCACCATGTAAGATCTTCAGCACCTGCTGGTATCTGCTGTTAAGAAAGAAGATCTGCAGATTAAATGCCCACCGCTTCATGTCCTCGTAGAAGTCCGCCAGATAGGGGTTGTCGTCAGCATTTTCGTAATGCACCTGCCAGTTGAAGTATTTGGCCAGTTGAGTGCTAAGGGTTGTCTTGCCCGCTCCGATATTTCCCGCTATCGCGATGTACTTGGCTTTCGAATCCACGGACTGCTGCTGCTGTTATGGGACGGAAATTTACAAATTATTAGACCCCAAGCAGCGTCATGCTTCGTATTTTTGGACGAGTATTATGTGTGGATTATCTAAAAAGTAAGGAGTGAAAGTAGATGAAGCGTTAATCTTAAATCTCGAAAAGTTGGCTCGTCTATCGCTCGAGGCTGATGAGCGAGTAAGACTGTCGGCTGATCTGGAAGAGATTTTGCAAATGGTAGCTAAATTGGAAGAACTTAACTTGGAAGGCGTGGAACCGCTGAGGCATATGAGCCCGGTAAAGCATCAAGTGCGCCAGGATAAGGAGGAAGCGCATCTTACCATTGAAGAAGCATTGCAAAATGCACCGAAGTACGATAAACCATTTTTTACCGTTCCCAAAGTGATAAAAAGATGAACACAGAAGCTACTCCCGTCATTTCCATTCGTGACCTTGGCAAGACTTATCAAATGGGTACCACTCAGGTACATGCATTGCAAACAGTTGATATCGATATTTTTCAAAACGAATTTGTTGCGCTCATGGGGCCATCCGGCAGCGGAAAATCAACCCTCATGAACCTGCTCGGCTGTTTGGATACGCCCACCAAAGGCGACTATGTTCTTTCCGGTGAGAATGTAAGCGAACTGGACGATGGTGAGTTGGCGACCATAAGGAACAAGCGGATTGGTTTTGTATTTCAAACATTCAATCTCTTGCCCAGACTTAGTTCCTTAGACAATGTTGCATTGCCATTGGTATATGCGGGTCTGACAAAGAAAGAGCGAGATGACAAAGCTCAATCTGTGCTCGAGAGAGTAGGGCTGGGAGATCGTGTTGATCATAAGCCCAATGAGCTATCTGGTGGTCAGCGACAACGAGTGGCCATAGCCAGGGCATTGGTCAATGATCCCGCCATCATTTTGGCAGATGAGCCCACAGGCAATCTCGATAGTAAGACGTCATATGAGATCATGGGAATTTTTGAACAACTGCATCGGGAAGGCAATACCATTATTCTGGTGACTCATGAACCAGATATTGCAGAACACGCCCATCGCATTGTGCGCTTACGTGATGGATTGATCGAGAGCGACCTCAAGAACGAGCCAGTCTCCCGTGTGCAAGAGGTCTAGCGGTACATAACACATGAAAATCTATACTAAAACCGGTGACCGAGGTCAAACCGCTCTCTGGGGAGGTAGACGGGTATCAAAAACAAATCCGCAAGTAGAAGCCTATGGCAACGTGGATGAGTTAAATAGCTGGATCGGTCTACTCTTGGCGAACTCCACTACAGAGAAGCATGAACAGAAGAAGACGCTGTTGGATGTTCAGCGACATTTGTTTTCGATCGGTGCCATGCTTGCCCAAGATCAGGAGCGATCTCGAAAGAACAATGATTTTAAGTTGGAGGCTGATGCTGTAGCATTGCTGGAGGCTGAAATCGATGCGATGGAAAAGGACCTTCAACCGCTTACATCATTCATCTTGCCTTCAGGGGGTGAAGCCACCTCTAGGGCCCATGTCTGCCGTACCGTTTGCCGACGAGCCGAGCGTTCGGTGGTTGCTTTAGAAGAACACTTGCCGCTAGACGAAATTCTGGT
>JAHQVP010000238.1 GCA_019634275.1 Saprospiraceae bacterium | reverse complement strand
CTCTTCCGATCTCTTGACGTAATCATCTGAAGGAAGTCCGTTGGTGATTTTTTTCCAGGACTTACCATAGTTCTCGGTAATGAAGGCATATGGACCAAAGTCATCACTTCGGTGATTGTCTACTGCCATCAGGGCAGTGCCGGCGTCATGCTCTGAGGCATGGATTTTGGCGATCCAGGAGAAGTCTGCCAATCCTGGAACGTTTCCATTGACATTTATCCAACTCTCGCCGCCGTTGCGCGTGACTTGAATGTTGCCATCGTCCGTACCTACATAGATTACTCCAGACTCTAGTGGGGATTCGGCAATCGTCAATGCACTACAGTGAAACTCAGCCGCTGTATTGTCCTGGTAGATTTCACCACCAGAAGTACGCTGCTTGGATTTATCGTTGGTGGTCAGGTCAGGGCTGATCACGTCCCAGGAGTGTCCACGATCGCTGCTGCGAAAGAGGACATTGCCACCGAAGTATACCGTATTCGCGTCATGTGGCGAAATGTGAATGGGTGCATCCCAATTAAATCTATACTTGTGATCCTCAATGGCATCCCCTGCACTCCCTGTGATTTTTGGAAAGGGATGAATGCTTCGCACCACCCCTGTATTGGCATTGACATGAAAAGGAACCCCGCCCTGCAAGTTTGTGTATACTTCATGTTCGGATCCTGGTATAGGCACTGCATAATATCCATCGCCATAGCTGAGGCGCTTCCAGTGTCTCTTAAGAATTCCAGCAGCATTGAGAGAGTTGGATGGACCTCGCCAGCATCCATTGTCTTGAAGGCCCCCATACACATTGTACGGATTGAGCATGTCTATGTCTAGCTGGTAAAATTGGGACAGTTCTACATTGTTAATGATGTCCCAGGTTTTGCCTTCGTCTAGCGAAACCTGATAACCCCCATCACTGCCGCTCAAAATGCGCTTGGGATTCATGGGGTCAATCCATAGTGCCTGGTGATCACCATGGACCGTACGAGCGATGGTCTCAAAGTTTTTTCCTCCATCCCTTGATTTCATTAATCTCCCAGAAAGTGAGTAAACGATGTCAGGATTCTTGGGATCTACCCGTATGTCACTGTAATAAAAAGGTCTAAAATTGACATTGGGATCGTCATTGACTTCGACCCATGAATTGCCTCGGTTGTCTGAACGGAAGAGTGTTCCCTGATCCTTAAATTCACTGACGAGGTAGACGGTATTCGGTTGGCTTTGTGCAACGGCGACTCCGATACGAGACATGGCGCCATCAGGTAGCCCCTTATGGATTTTTTCCCATGTCGCTCCAGCATCCTTCGATCTGTATAGTGCGGTCTCTTTTCCACCGCCGTCAAATCTCCAGGGTAACCTTCTGAAGGTCCACATGCCAGCATACAAAATGCGAGGATTGCTCAGGTCCATGGCGAGATCAGAACAACCGGTGTCCTCGTCAATCTTAAGAACATGTTGCCAGGACTTACCTCCATCGGAGGTAGCAAAAACACCTCGCTCATCATTTGGACCCCATTCCCGGCCCAGCGCGCAAACGCAGGCAATGTCAGGATTGTCTGGATGAACCACAATGCGCTTGATGCGTTCGGTCTTCTCGAGACCGAGATGCTCCCAGGTTTCGCCACCATCAATTGATCGATAGACTCCATTGCCATATCCCACACTATTACGGGGGTCGCCTTCGCCACTTCCCAACCACAGTACGTTGTGATCAGATGCGGCAACAGCCAGTGCGCCTACCGAATAAACCCGCTGTTTTGTGAAGAGCGATGAGAAGGTTGTGCCGCCATTGGTGGTCTTGAATACTCCGCCATCGGCTCCTGCAATATAAAATGTACTCGGATCTCCTGGAATGCCCACAATATCCGTTACCCGTCCTCCCATATTGGCAGGACCAATGGGACGCCACTTGAGGTCATTCATGGAGCTTTCAATTTCTTGTCCGAAAACAAAGAGAGCGGTGCACATGCAAAGTGCACTCAAGGCTAATTTTCTCATGGTAGAACTTTTAAAGTCGCGCCTCCTAGCGCGATCAGAAATATACAATTAATGTGCCTTCCGAAGAGTGTTCGTTCAGGCAAGTACGACCCTAGAGATGATCGGTAGCTTACCGTGGAGGAGCGACTGGAAACACGGTGGTCGATTTGTAAGTACTGAGCGAAAATGAACTTCTAACCTTGCCCACATTCGGCACCTTAGAGAGCTTCCGCAGCACAAAAAGGTTATAATGGCCCATGTCTTTCACGACTACCTTGATTAAGAAGTCCTCGTCCCCGGAGACGTGATGTACTTCCATCACTTCCGGGAAAATAGAAATGTCTGCAATGAACTTTTCGAGCGCTTTCCTGGCATGATTGACCAGTGATAAGTGAATGAAGGCGGTCAGTTGCATGTCCACGAGCTGAGGGTCCAATAGGGCGGCATATCCTTTGATGACGCCATTCCTTTCCAGACGCTTAATGCGCTCAAATATCGGTGTCGTCGTCATGCCCAATCCTAAGGCTACGTCTTTGATCGTCATGCGACCGTGCTGCTGCAACAGCATAAGAATTTCTAAATCGATCTTGTCTAGTCTCGCCTTTGGCATCACAACGTGCTTTTATTCCAAATAAAGAGGCCAGAGTGGCCTTTGATAGAAGATAATGCGTGTATATGTAAGTTAAAAAGAAAGATATTCTGATAATATTGATTAGGCTAATATAATACTATAAATATGTGTCCTAAAACAGATTAAAATGAGTATTGGATTGCATGAAGTGCAAGACCCGCCAGAGAGGTGGCCAGAAATTATGCCGATTAAGGGCACGGATCACTTGGAACTTATCGTGGGGAATGCACTTCAAGCTGCATACTTCTATATGCATGTGTTTGGGTTTGAACCACTGGCTTATTCAGGGATGCGCACTGGGCGGAAGGATGCCGAAAGTTATGTAGTACAGCAAGGTAAGATCAGATTGGTGTTTACTTCTGCGTTAAGTCCAGATTCTAATCTACTGCATCACCATCGTATCCATGGAGATGGAGTCAAGCGGATTGCGCTCTGGGTAGATGATGCTGCAGAAGCTCATGAGGGAGCGATCGAGCGGGGAGCAGTTTCTTGCCTTCTTCCTGCTGAGTATGCAGATGACCTCGGTCAGGTTGTATTGTCGGCCATAAGCACATACGGAGAAACAGAACATCTGTTCGTGGAGAGAGACCACTACCACGGTGCTTTTTTGCCTGGTTATCAACCCTGGAAACTTTCTGCTTTTACGTCCAGACCTGTAGGGCTACAGCACATTGATCATTTGGTGGGTAATGTAGAGCTGGGCCAGATGGATCAATGGGTGAAGTTCTATGAAGAAGTGATGGGTTTTACACAACTGATCACTTTTGACGATGCCGATATTTCGACGGAATATACGGCACTCATGAGTAAGGTCATGAGTAACGGAAATGGCCGAATTAAGTTTCCGATTAATGAGCCAGCACCCGGTCTCAAGAAGTCGCAGATTGAGGAGTATCTTGAGTACAATGGGGGAGCTGGGGTTCAACACATCGCTGTAGCCACAAATGACATTGTCTCAACCGTGAGCACCCTCAGGGCCAGAGGCATCGAGTTTTTGCATGTTCCGAAAACCTACTATGATGACCTGAGGAGTCGGGTAGGAGATATTGATGAGGAACTGTCCGCACTTCGCGAATTGGGCATTTTAGTGGATCGAGATGAGGAGGGGTATCTCTTGCAGATTTTCACAAAACCGGTTCAACCACGACCTACTTTGTTTTTTGAAATTATTCAGCGCAAGGGCGCAACCTCTTTTGGGAAGGGCAACTTCAAAGCGCTCTTCGAAGCCATTGAGAGGGAGCAAGCACTGCGAGGTACGCTATAGGTTTTAAGATTTTGATCTAAAAGATTTTGTATGCCCATCTATCACTCTTTGGGACAGATCCCAGCCAAACGCCATACCCAGTTCCGCAGGAAGGATGGCGATCTCTATCACGAACAACTATTTGGAACCATTGGATTCGAAGGCATGTCGTCGTTGCTGTACCATGTACATCCCCCAACACAAGTCAAGGAAATCATCTCAACGAGAGCTGCGACACCAAAAGTTGCGGTCACACACAACATTGCTTCTCGAAAACTACTGGGTTTTTCGGTCGAACCCAAGCGGGATTTTTTAGCGTCCCGTACCGACCTGCTTTGCAATGGGGACGTGCATATCGGTGTAGCTGCTCCACAGGATTCATTGCAGGAGTATTTCTACAAGAATGCAGATGCAGACGAAATGTTATTCATTCACCGAGGCAGCGGTGTGCTCGTCTCGATGTTTGGTGAGATTCCTTTCACTTATGGCGATTACCTCATTATACCAAGGGGCGTGATCTATCAAATTCGGTTCAGTGGCCCGGACAATAGGATCCTGTATGCGGAGTCGTTTCATCCAATGTACACGCCAAAACGATATCGTAACTGGTTTGGCCAATTGTCTGAACATGCTCCTTTCTGTGAGCGTGATTACATTCTCCCTCGCAATCTGCAAACACACGATGAAGAAGGTGAGTTTGTGATGAAGATTAAGAAACAAGGCATGCTTCATACCCTTGTATATGGAGCACATCCTTTTGACGTGGTGGGTTGGGATGGCTATAATTATCCGTATGGATTTTCTATCCATAATTTTGAACCCATCACTGGGAGAGTGCATCAACCCCCACCGGTCCATCAAACCTTCGAGACCAGCGCTTTTGTGGTGTGCTCCTTTTGCCCCCGCTTATACGACTATCATCCCAAGGCCATTCCAGCACCTTACAATCACTCCAACATTGATTCTGATGAGGTATTGTATTATGTGGATGGTGATTTTATGAGTAGAAATAATGTCGGACCTGGACATATTTCTTTGCATCCAGGAGGGATCCCTCATGGGCCCCATCCCGGCACTTATGAAGGATCGATCGGTAAAAAAGAGACGAAGGAACTGGCGGTTATGATTGATACATTTCGACCCCTACAGTTGACGGAGGCGGCGTTAGCGATTGATGATGGGACTTACTACAAATCATGGATGAAGTAGATGAGTGAATGCATATTTCCCATATCGGAAGATTCTGATTTTTCCTTAGCTAATTTGCCTCTTGGAGTATTTTCTGAATCAGGTGGCCACCCACATATTGGCATTGCGGTCGGCTCCAAAGTTCTCGACTTATCGGCGATCTATGATCTTGCTGCTTGGACTCTTCCTCTGGAGGTGTTGCAAAAGTCTACATTGAATGCCTTCATTGGCCTTGGTAAGGAGATCACAAATGGAATTCGTCAAGATGTTCGAGAATGGTTGACGGATCCCAATTCCATTATTGCAAATCGACCGAGGTCACTGATCGATCAGGCGAAGGTGGCAATGCACCTGCCCATCGATATTGGTGACTACACTGACTTTTATTCAAGCTATGAGCATGCCGCTAATGTCGGGCGCCTCTATCGTGACCCAGGGCAGGCTGTGTTGCCCAATTGGAAGCACTTGCCAGTAGCATATCATGGGCGTGCTTCCTCCATCGTTTTGGATGGAGATCCGATCTATAGGCCGACAGGACAGTACCGAGATCAGCATGGCAAGTTAGTTTTTGCCCCAACCAAGCAATTAGACTTCGAACTGGAAGCTGCCTTCGTCATAGGACGTGATAGTGAGCAGGGCCATCCCATATCCATGCAACAGGCGGAAGACTATATCTTCGGTTTGGTACTGTTTAACGATTGGTCGGCGCGAGATATTCAGAAGTGGGAATATCGACCACTAGGTCCCTTTCTTGGGAAGAGTTTCGCTTCTTCGATGTCGCCTTGGATCGTACCATTGGAGGCCTTGGAGCCTTGCAGACTCGAGGGACCTCTACAGAATCCTGCTGTCCTGCCCTACCTCCAGTCTGATAGGGCCCACCACTTTGATATTTCCTTGTCTGCCGAAGTCCATCTCCCGGACAGTGGGGTGCATACATTGACAAAGACAAATCACAAGCATCTATATTGGAGCATGGCACAGCAACTCACGCATCACACCTCCAATGGATGCAATGTAAAAATTGGTGATCTCATGGCCAGTGGCACCATCTCTGGCAGGGAAGAAGGGAGCTGGGGATCTTTACTTGAGATGACATCAGGCGGTACGCGGCCGATTCAATTGGGCAACAGCACCCGCGACTTCTTGCAGGACGGAGATGCCATTTCAATATCTGGAGCAGCGAGTGTAGGAAACTGCCGGATTGGTTTCGGATCTTTGGTCAATCAAATTGTTCAAGCGCCATGAGTGGATCCACCTTTGACCCTAGTGAATTAGATGCAAGGGCCTTTTACCGACTACTAGCCGGAACAATTGCCCCAAGACCGATTTGCCTTGCCAGCACCATGGATCAATCAGGAAAGGTTAACCTTAGTCCGTTTAGTTTTTTTAACGTGTTTAGTTCTGACCCTCCTGTACTCATTTTTTCTCCGGTAAATCGAAGTAGTGATGGATCAGCCAAAGACACCCTGCTCAATTTGCGGGAGGTCCCTGAGGTGGTCGTCAATCTTGTGGATTACTCCATGGTGCAGCAAATGTCATTGACAAGCAGTGGGTACCCCAGAGGTACCAATGAATTTGTCAAAGCAGGATTTACCGCATTAGAAAGCAAGTCGATCGGACCACCCAGAGTAGCCGAAGCTCCTGTGTCGATAGAGTGTCGGGTTGATCGCATCATACCGCTCGGTGAGCAGGGCGGTGCTGGCAATTTGGTTTTGGCGCATGTGCTTTTGCTGCACGT
>JAHQVP010000237.1 GCA_019634275.1 Saprospiraceae bacterium | reverse complement strand
GACGAAGTTTTGGTATCCTGCAGGTAATTTGGTGACTCCTTGAGGCGGACGATGCGGTGAAAGCATTCGCAGTCGAAATGCATCGAAACAACAGGTTGCCAGAAAGTGATTTAAATCCGATTCGAAAAACCACATCGGCAGGTTGTCCATAGACACAAGAATATCCCATGACAAAGGTAACATCACCATCCACCTCCACCTGGGCGGACGGACTCCCCTCGGCATCCTCGAAGTAGAGGCTAGAGAATCGGATGTGGCCGGTACCCTGCCGTTTGTCTGGATCTTCAAATCGGTTAGCCAACGCTTCATGAAAACTCTCCATATAGGTTTTGACCACTTCATTGGTGGGACCATCCGTAATAATCCGCCCTTGCTCGAGCAGAATCACTCGCTTGCACAACTTCTCAATGGCCCGCATGTCGTGACTTACAAACAAGACCGTCCTGCCTCGCAAAACTTCTTCCTCCATTTTTTGCAAGCATTTCTTTTGGAATGCCTGATCCCCGACAGCCAGCACCTCATCAACAATAAGCAGATCGGGGTCGAGATGTGCCGCCACGGCGAACGCCAATCGAACATACATGCCACTGGAAAAGTGCTTCATAGGGGTGTCCAGAAACTTTTCTACCGCCGCGAAAGCTACAATCTCATCAAATTTAAGTCTGATTTCCGCTCTTGACATACCGAGGATAGAGCCATTCAAATAGATGTTTTCGCGACCTGTTAGCTCATGATGAAAGCCTGTTCCTACTTCTAATAAGGTATTGGTTCTCCCCCACAGCTCTACCTTTCCGCTAGTGGGTACTGTAATCTTGGAAAGAATCTTCAGAAGAGTGCTCTTACCCGATCCATTACGACCGACAATGCCTAAAACTTCTCCCTCTCCCACCTCAAAAGAAAGGTCTCTTAGCGCCCACAACTTCTCTCTTGACCCGAATCGACGGTACAGCAGATTGGTCAAGGCTGCTTTAAGTTCGAATGTTCTGTGCTCGTTGAGTTCAAAGCATTTGCTCAGATTCGACACCCGTACCCTTATCTCGTTACTCATATCTCGACCCTATAAGATATCCGCAATGGTCTTTTCAACGCGCGAAAAGTAAATCAATCCACCTACCCACAACACCAATATCCACAATAAGGTAACCGACACATGCAGCAGCGGAAAACTTCCCCCAAAAACACTCCACCTCAATCCTTCCATGATGCCAGTGAGTGGATTCAGATCAAAAAAAAGCATGTATTGTGCATCCACATTCTGGAGGCTGTAAGCCACAGGCGTCGCATACAATCCCACACGGACAAGAAAAGGAAGTACTTGCTGAAAATCGCGGTATCTGACCACCGCAGCTCCGGCAATGAAAGACACTCCTGCAGACAGCAAAATAATGAGCACGATGAAGCAGGGATAGAATACAAGATTTCCGGAGGGCTTCTGCCCGCACACCATCAGTACAACCGCAGTCATCAAAATGACCACCAGCAGCTCCACCAAGCCGACCAGCACTCCACTGAGGGGCAATAGGATTCTTGGAAAGTAGATTTTTTTGATCATGGGAGCAGCCCCAATCACGAGACTGGTACTTGAGCTTACGACTTTGGAAAAATACGTCCAGCCGGCCAGTCCTACCATGGTGAAGACAAAAGGATTGATACCGCCCGTGTCCATCTTTGCAATCCTGCCAAACACAATTCCCAATATTAGCAAGGTGACAAGAGGATTCAGAATGATCCAAAACAATCCGAGAATCGTTTGAGCATACTTTGCCCGAAAGGCCCGATAGGTAAACGCTCCTAAGATCCGACGGTACCTATATATATCCTTGATGTAATTAAACAGGCTTAAGCCCTGTGGAGTGATGGTTGTTTTCTCCAAGTTATCCACCGGTTTCACGGCGCAGCAACTCCATCTGGTTTTCCCAGAACTGACGTTGGTCTTCTACTTCGTCCTCATCACAATAGTCCGTGATGTAAAGGATGGTTTCATTGGTCACCGGAGAAACCTCCATTCTAAATTCCAGGAACTCTTGCTCGTCTTCGTCTTCCCACTTAAAGCGCACACGCTCGTCTTCGATGTCATCCACAAGGTGGGCTATTTCGTCTGCACCGGACCAGGTGAAGGTAAATTCGTCTGCGGTGATGTCAACGGCATCGCAGAACCATCGCACCAAACATGAGGGCGTGGTAAAGAACTTATACAGTATCGTCGGGGACGCCCTGAATAAGAATTCCAATTGAAAAGACACTCGCTGCATATGCATTAAAATAAAAGTTGCTCCACACTTAAGACGTGGCTCGGCGAAATAAAACGTAAAAAATTGAACCGTGCAAATTTTTTTATCTCGGCGAAACTATTGATGTTGGGCATGGTCCGCGCTAAGGCCTATGCCAGACACCTTTCGATCTATTGGCAACGCACATGAAAATTTGATATTGCCAAACACAGTACAAAGCGCTACCTTTGCAAACTTTTGGGGCAATAGTTAAAATAAGCTTAACATCAGACAGCTAATTCGAGTATGAGACAACTAAAGATTACCAAGTCTATAACCAATCGCGAAAGTCAGTCGCTGGAGAAGTACCTGCAGGAAATTGGAAAAGTAGATCTCCTTACTCCCGAGGACGAAGTGACCCTCGCCAAGCAGATCAAGGCGGGCAATCAAGAGGCCCTCGAAAAACTCACCAAAGCCAATTTGCGATTTGTCGTCTCGGTAGCAAAGCAATACCAAAATCAGGGGTTGTCTCTGAGTGACCTTATCAATGAAGGCAACCTGGGCCTCATAAAGGCGGCTCAGCGGTTTGATGAAACCAGGGGTTTTAAATTCATCTCCTATGCAGTTTGGTGGATTCGCCAATCGATCTTGCAGGCCCTTGCAGAGCAATCTCGTATTGTTCGTTTGCCCCTTAACAAAGTGGGCTCACTTAATAAGATCAATCGAGCATTTTCCGAGCTCGAGCAGGAATTTGAGCGCGAGCCCTCACCTGCCGAACTCGCAGAAGTACTCGAAATTGCCACTGAGGAAGTAGAAACAACCCTTGGAGTAGCGGCAAGGCATGTTTCCATGGATGCCCCTTTTGTCGATGGAGAAGACAATTCGCTCCTTGATGTCCTGGAAAATGGCAGCACACCAAAAACCGACAGCAAGCTCGAATACAGCGAGTCTTTGCGAAAAGAGATTGAACGATCCCTGAACACGCTTACCGAAAGGCAATGCGATGTGATCAAGCTGTATTTTGGTATTGGTGTTGAGCATCCCATGTCTCTCGAAGACATTGGAGAGAAATTTGGCTTAACGCGAGAACGCGTTCGTCAGATAAAAGACAAAGCCATTAATAAACTAAGGAGCGCTTCCAGAAGCAAGCTCCTCAAGCACTATCTAGGGGGATAATCCAACTCCTTTTGGCACAACCCTGATGCAGATGCAGAAAGGGCCATGTCCAAACACCAATGATCGTGGGTTTCTTATCGCAAAATAAGCGGGTGTGTGCGCACACACTTCCGGAAAAATACTTAGATTTAGGCCGTAGAGGAACAGCCTTCTACCCCTTCTAGACGTTTGGTTACTCAAGCGGAAAACTAAGATAACGTCAGGTTCGATGGGGTCTGGCAAAGTTTATTTTTTCTTACTTCTTAAAATGGATACATGCTTAAAAAATCTTTACTGCTGATCATTTGCTGTTTTTGCCTTGTGGCGGCAGCATGGTCACAAACGGTAAGCGGGACGATTACCGACGAAAGTGGCGAGCCTCTTATTGGGGTTAACATCCTTGAAAAAGGTACTGCCAACGGAACGGTCTCGGATCTCGATGGCTCCTATTCACTCAACCTGGCATCCGCGGATGCCATTCTGGTCTTTTCCTACACTGGCTATGCCAATCAGGAAGTGAGCACCAATGGACAGAGTGTCGTTAATGTCTCAATGGCAGAAGGGGTCAACATCGACGAGGTAGTCGTTACTGCACTCGGTATTTCTCGAGAGAAAAAGTCATTGACTTACTCCGCTCAAAATGTAAATACGGAAGAGCTGGGGCAAGCACGAGAACTTAATGTGGTAAACTCCCTCTCAGGGAAAGTCGCTGGTATTTCGATCAGCCCCGGAGGAAATGGGGTCGGCTCTGCATCACGCGTTATTCTGCGTGGTAACCGCTCTATCGCGGGAAGCAGTGAGCCGCTCTATGTAGTAGATGGGGTGCCCATCTTGGGCGACATTACGGACATCAATCCGGATGACATTGCTTCGATCTCCGTCCTGAAGGGACCCAATGCAGCTGCTCTCTACGGAAACCGCGCCAACAACGGTGCGATCATCATCAGTACCAAGCAAGCTGCAGCAGGGCAGACACGCGTAAGCGTCAATACTACCTACACCAGTAACTCCCCGATCATCCTGACCAACTATCAGAATGAGTTTGGACAGGGGAATGGTGGTCAGTACAGCCCAGCATCCGAGGACTCTTGGGGAGCTGCCGTTGGAGGCACCGGTGACCACTGGTCACAGGATCCTAACTTCCCAGAATCGACGTACTCACTGCAAGCGCAGCCCGATAACGTGAGAGACTTTTTCCAAACGGGATATAACTGGGCTACCAACTTGGCCATCTCTGGAGGTACGGACAAAATGAAGACGTACTTCTCTTATACCTACACAGATGCACAAGGAGTGGTGCCAAACAACGACCTAAAGCGTCACAACTTCCATGTACGGATCAACAATCAGATTTCGGACAAGCTAACAGTGGATGCTAAACTGAATTACATCCGGGAGGACATTGACAACTCTTTGTCGACAGGGGAAAGCTTCGCCAATCCAATCCGCCACGCATTGCGACTGCCTCGCACCATTCGCACCCAAGATGTATCGCAATTTGAGTACACCGATGCTACTGGAAAAAATCGTCAGCACTATTGGAATCCAGGATCAAACGGTGGAGCGAATCCATACTGGACGATCAATCGGAACACCAATCAAAGAGATGTTGATCGTATTATAGGTTTGGCTTCCTTACGCTATCAATTCACCGATCAGCTGTCCGTACAAGT
>JAHQVP010000236.1 GCA_019634275.1 Saprospiraceae bacterium | reverse complement strand
GCGCAGTCTGTAGCGCCGTCGTTGTTGGCGTTAAAGGTGGCAGCGGTCGGTATAAAATCACCAATGCCGTTTGGTACTCTGGCAAAAGATATGTCCGTTGTCTGATCCGAATATGTGATGGAATCCACTACCGTGGTATCTGCCGGGTTGAGCAGTAAGATAGCCTCTCCTGAGGCAGATAATTTGAAGTTGGCATGAAGCCCTTCCTGATCGTCGTCCTCGTCTGCCCATATGATTAAGTAACTGTCTGGCTCAATGAACGTCTCTTGTGGAAACGACCACTGTGTCGGCTCCGAGGGATCATCGGTTAGATAGAAGCCACCAAGATCGACCCTTTGTGTGCTTGCGTTGTAGAGTTCAATCCAATCTTCATACTCTCCATCCTGATCAGCAATGGTGCTGTCATTGGAAGCCATAAATTCGTTGATTACAATGCTGTCTGTGGAGGGATTGGAAATGGCCTGTAGGGTGTAAAATTCAAACTCTGCCCTGCGGGGAGAAAACATTCCGATGGCATCGTTTTCGGCATATATGTAGTATTCTGTGCGGAAGTCCTTGATGTCTAATTCTACACCATAGATGCCGTCATTTGCAGCTCCATCTCCATGTGCCCCATCGTCATGCATTTCAAGTTTGGAAAAAGGTGCGGTGTTCTCGGCATCTCGAAAACCAAGGTATGCATGGTTTGCATCTGAGATGGAAGCCGAAATGAAAATCTGCTCATTGATCTGAGGACGGTGATTCGACGTGGTGACATCCGATATTGTCGGATCAATAGCAGAGAAGTCTGTCAGCCCTAGTAAATAGGATGATCGAGCATCCATCAGATTGCGGATGCCGGGAGCAGAATTTCCTCCGCCCCCACCGCCTGGTCGACCGCCTCCTCCTCCTGCAATGTCATTGGTGAGATTGTTGATAAAGTTGTCGTAGGAATAGAGTTTGTTGTTGTCTGCTAGCACCGCATTCCCAATGGTATTTTGTAAGGCAAGTCCTTTTTCGTAGTACGTGCCGTTGTTGAAGTTCTCCAGTAAAATGGTCTTCATATGCGCAAGGTAGATGCGCTTATATGTGGGATTAGCCAATAGTTTCTGCACCAGAGGAAAGTCAGTGTCATTCTCGTGCAGCAGGTGGGACATCTGCTGCTTCGATACGGTATTGTTTAGATTGCGTGTGCCTGTCTGAGAGAATACCCCAAAGGACTCGTTCAAGTCCCAGATCACCGGAAGGAACTGACCGTGCATACTGCGATACAGATAGTAGTTCTGCGAAAATGCACCGATGTAACTATCCAAATTGACAATCACATTGTCGAATGCCAACATCCATAGTGTCCTGTTGACATCAAGAATGCGTTCGATGTCGTCCTCATGATTTGCTAAAGTATCGCAGAGATTGATGAGTTCTTGCCAGCCATAGTCAGACTGCACCTCATAGGCGTCAACGTAGGCAGTACTGTCCGGGCCTAGATACACCAGATTTGGAAAATCGTTGGATTGTGGACCCGCTCCATCTGGAGGAGAGCATTTGATTCGTGCATTGTCTTTGGACCCAAATCTGCTCTGCATGAATTTTTTCGATACAGATTCGGTATTGGCGTATAGGCCGATCAGTTCTCCATTGACATAAAGATTGGCAAAATTAGCCAAGGGAGCATCCATGTACTGGCGGATGATCTGATAGGCCAAAACATCTCGAATCATTGAGGGATCTTTCGCACCATTGGCTAATTTGATATCGGTATAGCCATCATACTCGTGGTCCTTGTAGGTGTCCAGTTCGATGTGCCAGGGATTTTTGACCTGATTGGGATTATAGGAGCTGTTGCCCTTGTATTTGACTCCGACGCTGTCGAACGTGGATCCATTAATGGTGACGCTTTGAGCCAGGATGTATCCGGATTCGGATGCATATGCATTGTCCATGAGCTGATCCCAGTTGCTTTCGGAAAATGTGACTTCGATGGTCTGCACAGTCTCGAGGGCATAAAAATCTTGTGCTTGCACGGTGGCGACCCATAGCGTAAGGCATATGGCATAATACTTCTTCATCTTCGGTAGTCTTAGATTTACCTTTAGACCATCCTTGGATGAAAATCCTTCGCTTAGTGGAAGAGTTTTTTTGCAGGCAGTATTTTGAGCGATGATGAGGTCTGATAAATTTGTTTGGCGTTAGTAGAAAAACGTCACTTGCTGGTTCTCTTTGAAGTGGTCATCTTATTCGCATTGCGGAGTGCCATCGCCATCGGAGGCATCATAAATCTTTGTGCGAAAACGATATCGAAAGAAGGGAATGAAATCCTTAAAAGATGCCTAGCTCTACATGCTGGGATCATGCTGCTCTATCAGATACAAGTGTTTTTCCTTGCCGCGGTTTCGTGGAGATGGGTGATTGTACGGGTAAAAGAGACTAATGCAGTAGGTGGTCTCCAACTACTCGCTCATGTACTTCATTTTTGTGACGACGACTGATCGGCAAGCGATGATCACCGATGATCAACTCACCAATGTCGATGCGATCGACCTTTGCCAGCGAAATGATATATGATCGGTGTATGCGGAGAAATTGATCAGATGGCAAAGATTCTTCTACAGTCTTGAGGAAAAGAAGCGTTGTGTATTTTCTATTTTCTGTGTATACGTTGACATAATTTTGCATTGCCTCGACAAAGAGAATTCGATCAAAAGAGATCTTTTCATATTTCCCATTGCATTTAATAAAGAAAAATTGATCATGCTGCTCGGAGCTTTCATTTTCAACTCCGTTCGAAAAATAATGCTGCAGGTCTCTTGCCTTGTAGACTGCCTTAAAAAAGCGATTAAAGGAAATCGGCTTCAAAAGGTAGTCAACCACATCGAGCTCATATCCATCAAGGGCATAGCTGGGGAAAGCAGTGGTGACGATGACCATGGGCAGGTTTGAAGACATTTTAAGAAATTCTATGCCACTTAGCAAAGGCATTTGAATATCTAGAAAAATTATATCAACGGGTTGCTCGCGGAGTAGCTTGGTGACTTCAACAGGATTGCTCGCGAAAGCCACGTGTTCTAAAAAATCTACCTGAGCAATGTATTTTTCAATCCCTTTTCGAGCCAAGGGCTCGTCGTCGACAATCAGGCATTTTAGTGGTCTAGTAGAGAGGCTCATGCCAAAGCAATTTGAGAAACAGCCACTGGTTCCAGTTGGATAGCGAGAATTGCAGAAAATGAGGCATCATCCTCGATAACCTCCAGACTGTGTCGATTAGGATACAGCAGCTCCAACCTTCTTTTCACGTTGGTAAGACCGATGCCTTGATACCCATCGGTTACCATATTTGTGCCCTGGAATTTTGTGATGCTGTTTGATATTTTCAGAACGAGGAAGTCTTTGATGAGCTTGATATCGATCTTAATCCAGTTGCTTTTTTGCTCACTGTGAGAAACATGTTTAAAGGCATTTTCTATCAAGGGCATCAGCAGAAAGGGTGCAATTACGTAATCATCCCATCTTTCGGTAGCGATTGCTGAATCGATGATGACGTTGTCATTTAAGCGAATTTCCTGTAGTTCGACGTAACTGCGTATGTAGTTTAATTCTCGCCTTGAGGGAATTTTTGACTCGTTGCATTCATAAAGTTGATATCGCAATAGATCAGAGAATTTAGATAACGTCTCAGTGGCCATTACGGGATTTTCATCAATGAGAACGAACACAGAATTTATAGTATTGAAAAGAAAGTGTGGATTAAATTGAGACTTTAAGAATTTCAATTCCGTCTCCAGTTTTTCTTTCTCCAGTATCTGCTGATGTTGTTTAGCGACGATCCAATTCTTTGCCAGCTTGATGCTGAGGGCCAAGGTAAAGACAGATACTGTTGATGGCAGTGTATTGAAGCGAATAAATGAAAAAGGTGATCTGGGATCTATTTTATAAAATTCATAGACATCTACCTTGTTTAAGAAGGCGCTGAGATAGTAGCCACTCACTAATGCTACTGCTATGACCAATATGGTCAGAAGTAAATGAATGAGAAAGATTCTATGCTTTCCCTCTTCAAGATATTTTGGAATCAAGTAATAGAGTGTGTAATACACACCGACTGCCTGCAGCACCACGTAAAAGAGGTACTTGACGATTGAGGAAGAAGTGAAAATACTGGATGCTACTTGCACAGGGTCTCCACTATAAAATGACCACCACACATAATGGTAGCCTGCCCAGAAGGGGATATGGTAGAGTTTGTATTTCTTGATCCAATCTAGCAAGGGCATTTCTTAAATAACGGTAGAAACAAAGATATCGCATAAGCGCAGGTGTCTGGGAGACATTGATGGTTGGTTGAAAATACTTGACGAACTGTCGGAAGAACGCGGTCTCTCTATCGCCCTTCTACCTTAGGTGCCACTCGTCAATCGTTTGATACCAATGGTCACGACTCTCGGCAGCAAGATCGGAGGGATCTTTTCTTTGATTCCATGAAATTATCAATAGAGCACTTCGCAAGGGCAGTGCAGCCCATACTCAGTATTCTTGGAATGCTTTTGGTGCAAACTACACTGTCTGCACAGCTTTCTGGACGAGTGGTGGATGCTACAGGTACGCCACTTGAGTTTGTCAATGTCGTTTTGTACCACGCTGTCGATTCTTCCATGGTGATGGGATCCAGTACAGATCGGGAAGGACGGTTTTTCTTATCCCCGGTCCCCAGCGGAGAATTTTACCTCATGGCCAGTTCCATTGGCTCCGCGGATGTCTATCGGCCTGGTATTCGGTGTATCCCCGACGAGGATCAAGAGATGGAAGACCTGATTATGGATCAGGAACCACTTGAATTGGAAGGGGTGGAAGTGGTGTCGCGCAGACTACCTATAGAAGCAAGTCCGGAAGGACTGGTCCTGAATGTACAGTCGTCTCTCTTGACCAAGGGAAGTACAATCTTGCAATTGTTGGAACGGTCTCCAGGAGTGATCATTGATCGCCGCGATGGGGAGTTAAAGCTCAATGGCCAGGCCGGCACGGTGGTTATGATCAATGGGAAGGTCCAACGGATTCCTGTAGCTGATCTAATACAGATGCTGAGTTCAATGGATGGCAGCAACGTTGAAAAGATCGAGTTGATCACTAGTCCATCGGCCAAGTACGATGCAGAGGGAGGTGCACTGATCAATATTCAGTTGGGCAAGAGCGAATTGGAAGGAACAAATGGTTCTCTTTCGTTGAACGCTGGACGAGCCTGGGGAAATAAGATCGGAGCCAGTCTCAATTTGAATCATGCTGATAAGAAGTATAATATTTTCGGCAACTACTCTATTAATCACGACGTCTCATTTAGCGACTGGCGAGCAATAGGTTCATCCATTTCGCCTCCTTTGGGTGGATTTAATGAGTTTGATTTTTCCAGCGAGAACGGGGTAAATTCTACAAATCATAATGTATTGTTAGGGATGGACTTTGATTTGTCCTCCACTTTAAAAACTGGAGTATCCATTTCGCATAATAGTTCTAAGGCGCTACTGCGGACAAACAACATTTCGCAGACGAAATTGCCAGACGACTTCAATTTTGCCACCCACATCGATCGTACGGGCAGCAACAAGTGGAGAAATAGTAGTCTGAGTACATTTTTGAAAAAGCGTTTTTCGGAAAAATCTATCCTAAGTGCAGATTTGGATTTTGTCGAATTTAATTTGGAGACACCCAGCAAAGTGTCCAACAGATTTGTTGACGAAAAAGGCGCGCCTGTTGTAATCGACAATATTTATTATAGTGCCAGAAATCGTGGAACCAGCACCACCAACATCAAGGTGGCTGTATTTAAATTGGATTATGAGACGCGGACCCTATCAGGAATTGAGTTACTTGCGGGACTAAAGACTTCTTTTTCGCAAACTGGCAATAATGCAGCAATCTCTCGCCTGGTGGAAGATGATTGGGTCGTGGACGATCGAACCCAATCACAACAATCCATTCGGGAACTGATTGGAGCGGGATACATAGATGTAGGATACCAACTTGAGAATGGAGTTGATGTTGGTCTCGGGCTTCGCTATGAAGCCTGGGAGCGTGACTTCAATATCGAGGGCTTAGATAGGGTCCAGTCTAGATTGTTTCCTTCAGTATTTCTACGTAAAGAGATGGACGATGCCAATTCCTTGCAATTGGCCTACTCGCATCGCATCGCTCGACCGAGCTACAATGATCTTGCTTCTTTTCTTTCTTACAATGGCCCCACTTCTGTCTTTACTGGTAATTCTTCACTTCAACCAACATTGACGAAACAAATCAAGATGAGTTATCACCATGGAGGCAAAAATATCGGCTTGTTTGTACGGCATGAGGACAATCCCATCGTACGCTATCAAATCTCAAAGAACGACGAATCCAATGTTGCCTTGATTACTCCACAAAACCTGGCCTTCCAACGGGGGATTGGAGTCGAAACTAATCTGCCGGTGCAATTGAGGAAAGTAATGGAAGTAAACCTGAACGGAACCTTTGAGCGCAGGCGATTTGCAGTGACGCATACCGAAGAGCCTCGTGAGCATGCCTATTGGTCATATACCTTAAATGGATCTGTGCGATATTTTTTCCCAAAGGATTTGACCATGGAAATCTCCGGCTGGTATGTCTCCAATCACTACAATGGCAGTATCCAGGTTAGTGGTTTTGGTGCGGTTGATCTGGGTGTCAAGAAAGAACTGGGGCGATTCGGTTCTTTGCAGTTTAGTTTCGAGGATGTCTTCCAAACCATGAAAATCAGATCTCAAATTGGTAACCTGACTCGAGAAGCCTTTGAGTCACTAGCCCATGTGGTGTATAGATCAGAGACTGGCAACAATCGCCTGTTACGTCTTTCGTACCATTGGACCTTTGGAAGTCAAAAAATAAAGCCTACTCTGAGCGACGGGCCAGGTAGTGATGAGGCAAGGCGCATTAGGAAGGAATAATCTGTTCGGCATCTTTCTATCCGCCGCAGCAGACGTAGCAAACCTCGGATCGAACTCTATGATTGTACAAGCAGCCTATTAGTAGACCATCTTATTTTTGAGAGTGGCGCCGCTCCACAAAGTTTTGCAATTGGTCAATGGCGGATCGCACATTGCGCACCACTACCCGTCGAAAGATCAGTGCAATCAAGCCCTTTTTGATCGGCGAACGTGCTTCCCAAAACACCTCATTGGTCAACTTAGAGCGACCTCCCGGCAGGTCTTCAACAATGTAGAATTGATAGATTCGGTCTACAGGTGGGGGACTACTGGTCATTTCTCCATAGACCAATTGACCCTCCTTCCCTTCTTTTGTGACGGCCTCAAAATCGAGCGTTCCTGTTTTTAATACACATACATGCGTAGTGCCCAGGCGTGTTACTTCGTGCTCGTTATATTTTAGATCATCGACTCCGGAGGTCCATGACTGCCGGTATTGGTAGTTGGTGATGTACTCCATCAGGGTTGAGGCAGGGATGGGAAACTCGGTCTCCATCGTAAAATTAGGTTCGCGCTCAAAATGGACACGACCGATTTTTTCGGGAGGGGTGAGGGACAGCTCTTGTGGAAGGACGATGGAGTAGTGGTAGTGAATCTCTTGATTGTCATAGTGATTGGATCCCGTCTCAAACCGAAACAGATCTCGTGAGGAGGACGGCAGTTCGACATCACTGGCCAAAGATTGGCTAATTAAGACATAGTTGTTGCTTTCGACAGAGTTCTTCATCAAACGGTGTGCCTGAATGACCTCCGGCCCGAATGGCTTCTTGGTGTTCCTGACAGAGATAAATTGCAAAGGACCGCTGTGGGCAATAATTTTGAGCTGAAGGTTCGGGGCACTGGCGCATGCATGACAAGGACAAATTCGATTGTGTTCTAATAATTGCAAGTGCTCGTAAAACGCGGTGAACATAGACTCCATCTGCGCCAACAAGGCGTCTGCAGAAGGGATGCTGTCGCGATAAAAGAAAAGCGCATCCCCTTCAATCTCTGCAAGCTGCAGATCCAATTGATTTGCCGAAAGCAGAATCTCCAACAGCTCCGCGATGACATGCTGGCTATGCTCAACTTCTGTGCTGTTTACAAACTCCGTAAAACCAGAGATATCAGGAAGAAATAGAAGAGCGCGACTCATAGGCGTTTGCAATTGAAAGAATGAGGTCTAGAGAAACTTCTTGTCCTTAGGGCAACAAGTTACCGAATCGATAGTTGAACCCAGCCCTGCCCTGATGTCCACCTGTGTGAATGAGTATAATATGTTCGCCTGGCCTGAAGTACCCTTTGTCCACTAGTCTAAAGAAAGAATACATCATCTTACCGGTGTATACAGGGTCTAGAATGATTTCGTGCATACCTTCAAATTCCCGTATGAATTCAATCAGTTCGGCAGGGAATTTTCCGAACCCTCCCAGGTGTGCATCGACCTTTTGTACGCCATGATTTTGGGACTGTATGGTGGCAGATTTTGAAGATCGCAATACGTCAAAGGCCAGCAAGCCTATCGAATAAGGGCTATGCGATCGGGCGGCCAGTAGACCGGCCATGGTGGTGCCGGTAGCAGACGCACAACCCCAGTGTGTATACCTCGGTCCCTGCTTGAGCAATTCTTCTCCGAGCGCCTGACATCCTAATACTCCCAGTGAACCCGCACCTCCTTCGGGAATGAGATAGCCGTCAGGGTAGGCAGTTTGTAGAGCGGCATAATGTGCCGGTGTACGATGTTTGGAAAACTGCTCTCGGGTCAGTGACACCAACCGCATGCCCCAGTTTCGACATGCAATGACAGTCGGATTAGCGTCATCGATTTCCCCACGTACAAAACCAATCGATGCAAGGTTATGGGCAGCAGCCAGATAGGCAGTAGCATAAAGATGATTTGAAAACGCACCTCCAAATGTTAATAGTTTTGTCTTCTTCTCCGCCTGTGCTTGCAGCAAGTGGTGTTTCATCTTCCGAAATTTATTCCCTTGAGCGGGGCCACCAATCAGATCATCTCTTTTTAAGGATACCTGGATGCCCCATTTTTCGAAGCGTGGATCTCGGAGGACAGTGACTGGCGACGGAAGCATGGCCGGAAGATACTTACATTTGTCTCGGACCAGTCAACCATATCAAAATGAAACAAGCGCTTTACTGCCTCTTTTTAAGTCTTTGCTTTGTTGCTCTGCAAGCACAAGAATCATCAAGTTTAGATCTCAACGCAATGGATCATGCAGACGGATTTATCCCTTTTCATGTCGATGCGGAATCGGGCAAAATATACTTGAGTATTGATCGCTTCGACCAAGAACTTTTGTACACCGTTTCTCTTGCAACCGGAGTAGGTTCGAATGACATTGGACTGGATCGAGGAAGGCTTGGGGGCAGTCGCGTGGTGAAGTTTACAAAAGTGGGCAATCGAGTAATGCTCCGCGAGGTCAACTACGGGTACCGGGCGCTTTCTGACAATGTCATGGAACGACTTGCAGTCGAAGAAGCATTTGCCGAATCCATTCTCTGGGGATTTAAGATCGCCCAGATGGAAGGAGATGTGGCCATAGTGGATGCTACTGACTTCTTAGTCCGAGATGCATATGATGTCGCAGGTGGGTTAAGCCAAAGGGGACAGGGTTCCTATCGTATGGATGCTTCCCGATCCTTCTTGTATGCTCCCAGGACCAAGAACTTTCCAAAAAATACAGAAATCGAAGCGACCATTACCGTGACAGGAACACCGAAAGGAAGGGAAGTAAGGTCGGTAACACCGGATGCGAATAGTGTCACCGTGCGACAACATCATTCATTTGTGGAACTCCCTGATGACCAATATGAACCCCGCGTCTTCGATCCACGAAGTGGGTATATGGCAGTAAGCTTCTACGACTATGCCACACCGATAGATCAGCCAATTGTAAAGAAGTATATCAGGCGGCATCGACTAGAAAAAAAAGATCCTTCTGCTGCTTTGAGTGAGGCAGTAGAACCCATC
>JAHQVP010000235.1 GCA_019634275.1 Saprospiraceae bacterium | reverse complement strand
CCACCTTGGATGCAGGATTGTAGTGATCCGACAACATTCCTTTCCCCTCGACAATCTTCACATCGCCTATGCCGTAGTTGCGCAGCATCTCTCTCGCAACCTCCGCACCAGAAAGTCCACTCGAAGTGGGCATCTTGCTGTAATGAGCAAACTTTGCTTTCAGTCTACCACTGACCATCATGCCAATGAAGGACATCACTCCAGCCAAAACCATATAGCCCATATAGGCTCCACTAAACATCATATGTTTGAATTCTTCTTTTTTCTATTGAATCAATGAAAATCCAGTGTAGGGTTGCAGGACCGCAGGGATCTTTATGCCCGTTGCATCCTGATTGTTTTCAAGCAGGGCTGCAATGATTCGAGCCAGCGCCAAGGCACTGCCATTTAGCGTATGCGCTAAGATGGGTTTGCTGTCAGGCTTCCGAATTTTCAACTTCAATCTGTTGCTTTGAAATGTTTCAAAATTTGAGACGGAACTTACCTCCAGCCATCTTTTTTGCGCTCCCGAGAATACCTCAAAATCGTATGTAAGCGCCGATGTAAACCCCAAGTCTCCACCACATAAACGAAGAATCCGGAACGGGAGTTCCAATTTATTCAACAGGCCTTCCACGTGAGCTACCATCTCCTCCAACACTGCATAGGACTCTTTCGGGTCCGCTACCTGTACAATTTCCACCTTATCAAATTGATGCACGCGATTGAGGCCCTTTACATCTGCACCATAGGACCCTGCTTCTCTTCTAAAGCAGGGAGTATACCCTGCTAATTTGATGGGAAGCTGACCATGGTCAATTGTTTCTCCTCGCAGAATATTGGTGACCGGGACTTCGGCTGTGGGGATGAGATATAGGTTATCCTTTTCGACCCAATACATCTGTCCTTCCTTATCCGGAAGCTGTCCAGTTGCTCGGGCAGTAGCTTCATTGACCAGCAATGGAGGTTGGACTTCTTCATAACCAGCTGATCGTGCTTCGTCCAAAAAGAAGTTTACCAGTGCCCTTTGCAAACGAGCACCAGCACCCTTGAACACAGGAAATCCAGCACCGGTGATCTTGACGCCCGGGCCAAAGTCCAAAATGCCATATTTCGTCCCAAGTTCCCAGTGTGGAAGTGCCCCATCATTTAACTGGGGAAGATCGCCATCCCAGTCCTTGACCACCTCGTTATCGTCCTCTGTAGAACCCGTTGGAACAGATGGGTGAGGTATGTTGGGCAGCTCCAGAAGTTTCTCCTCCAGCGCCTCCTTGACTTGCTTAGACTCCTGTTCCAAATCCGCAACTTCGGACTTGATCCTCGTTACCTGCTCCCTTAAATCCGTGGCCTCTGACGCTTTGCCAGACTTGAATAGCGCCCCAATTTCTGAAGAATGCTTCTTGATCTGGTGCAACAAAGCATCTTCCTGGGTCTGCAGTTCCTTGCGTCGATCGTCTAAGGTGATGATCTGATCGACAAGGTCACCATCAATCCGTCCGCCGCGAACAAGCAGTCCCTGGCGTACTGCAGCACTTTCATTTCTAAGCCGGTGTATTTCGAGCATACTGTACTTGATTACATTAGCCCACCCTTTGTCATAATAATCATGAGGGCAGGAAAAATTTGCTCAAATATAGACCATCAACCAAAAATTAGCCTATTTTTGCGTTGCTCAGCACTGAGCGACATCTCTAAATAGAGAGTCTATCTCTTTCCGTTTTCTTTTTCTGATAAGTTTAGACGATAGGCCCTTGTTTTACAGAATAAACTATTTGCACAATAAGATTTCCCGTCTAAATTTCTAAGTCTATGTACGACATTTTGCAGTTGAACGACATGCTTGTTCCTGAGCTCAAAGAGGTTGCTGAAAAATTGGGCATCAAAGGATATAAGCGCCTTAATAAGCAAGATCTGGTCTACAAGATTCTCGATGAACAGGCCACCGCAACTCCCGCTCCAGAGGAAGACAAACCCAAAGAATCCCCTAAGAAGGAGTCCGGTGAGAAAAAAGCCAATCAGGGTCGCCAAGACAACGGCAATGGCCGCGGGAGAGGCAGGCGTCGACGCAACGAAGATGATGGTCAAAAACAAAACCAGCAGCGTCAAAAAGCGGAAAATGCTGCCAAAAACGAATCGGAACCCGTCGAACCAAGTGCCAAGCCTGAAGAAAAATCTAACGAGCCCAAGGAAAAAGGCAATCAGGGGAACCAACGAAATCAAGGCAATCAACGAAATCAGCGAAATCGAAGAGACAATTCGAATGGTCGCCAACAACAAAACGATCGTCAACAACACGAGCAAAAAAAGAAAGAAGAGAAGCCACCTGCTTTTCTTGTTGAACTGGATGGGATCATTGAAGGAGAGGGAATCCTGGAAATGATGCCAGATGGCTATGGCTTTTTGCGGTCAGCGGATTACAATTATCTCACCTCGCCTGACGATATCTACGTGAGCCCATCTCAAATTAAACTGTTTGGTCTGAAGACGGGCGATACCGTGAGAGGTGCCATCCGACCTCCTAAGGAAGGAGAGAAATACTTTGCACTGCTGAAAGTATCGCTTATCAATGGGCTCGAGCCACCGGAAGTAAGAGAACGGGTTCCTTTTGACTATCTGACACCTGTCCATCCTAACAAGAAGTTTTCATTAACCATGGGGACTGGAAAGGACTACGGCAATCGAATGATCGATTTGTTCTCTCCTATTGGCAAAGGGCAACGTGGTCTAATTGTAGCACAGCCCAAAACGGGAAAGACCTTTCTCTTGAAAGACGTGGCCAACGCCATTGCCAAAAACCATCCTGATTGCTACATGATTGTCTTACTCATTGATGAGCGCCCAGAAGAGGTGACAGACATGAGACGATCCGTAAATGGCGAAGTAGTGGCCTCTACGTTTGATGAGCCCGCCGATAACCATGTAAGGGTCGCCGGTATGGCGCTTGAAAAAGCAAAGCGTCTGGTGGAATGCGGTCATGACGTTGTGATCTTGTTGGACTCGATCACCCGACTCGCCCGAGCTTACAACACGGTGGCACCGGCGAGTGGTAAAGTACTGTCAGGTGGGGTGGAGGCAAATGCCCTCCACAAACCGAAGAAGTTCTTTGGAGCCGCTCGTAACATTGAAGGAGGAGGTTCCCTCACGATCTTAGCTACAGCTTTGATCGACACCGGATCCAAAATGGATGGTGTCATCTTTGAAGAATTTAAAGGTACGGGTAACATGGAGTTGCAACTCGATCGAGGACTTGCCAACAAACGCATGTATCCTGCGATCGATCTGCCCAAGTCAAGTACCAGAAGAGAGGAACTGCTCCTGGACAACGATACGCTGTCTAGAATGCACATTCTCCGAAATCACCTAGCCGACATGAAGCCCGACGAAGCAATGGATTTCTTGCGTAAGCACATGATCGGGACGACCAGCAATGATGAATTTTTGGCATCGATGAACGGATAAACCGATTCGTCGCAGATATCGGCGCAGTCTGTATAGTTTCGAGCAGGGAAATAATCGACTCGCACCATGGAGTCTGTGAATTTTGAGGTTTTTATCCTACATTTGCGATCCCTTTGAAAAAAGGCATAAAGTAGAATCATGAAAAGGACATATCAACCGTCGCGACGCAAGAGAAAGAACAAGCATGGCTTTCGCTCTCGTATGGCCACCAAAAATGGACGTAAAGTACTTTCACGCCGGCGGGCAAAAGGTCGCGCGAAACTCACCGTTTCAGACGAGAGAAGACTCAAGTAGTCTCCATTCTACATAAAAAGAAATTCGAGAAGGAATGAGCTATCACGGTTCATTCCTTTTTTATATTCAGGAAGAAATGAAGGCATGATGGCGGATTTCCGATTCTTGAAAGCATCGCGCTTAAAGAGCCGTAAAAGCATCGGTCTCCTCTTCAGCAAAGGTCAGTCCCTCCATGTATATCCGATTAGGGTCAGGTATAGAAGATCTGTTTCGAGTCCACCCAAAGCCATGCAAGTAGCCTTTTCAGCACCAAAGCGACAAGTAAGAAAAGCAGTCGATCGAAACAAAATCAAACGTCGCATGAGAGAGGCATACCGGCAATCTCCGTACCGGCACGACCCCCGCTTGCACAATCTGGAAGCCATGTTCATTTTCTCCGGTCGATCGATCGAATCCTATGCTTCTGTTAAGAAAGCCACAGATCTGCTCCTCGTTCGTTTAAGTACTTTGGATGACCATGCATAGAACCTCACTGCTAATCCTCTTACTGATTGCACTTTGCCCACTGGTCAAAGGACAAAAGGCCATTCTTTTAGAAAAAAGAGGCTCCCTGCACACTCAGAAGTACTTCGTAGGAGAGACGCTCATCTACAAACTGTCACACGACCGCAAACACTGGTTGAGCGAAGTGATCACGGATATACACATTGAGGATAATTACATTGAGTTTGAGAATCGAATAGTGCACGTCGACAGCATCTTTGCACTGCGTGAAGCAGCGGGAAAAGGAGCTCGAACTGCATCGCAATTGCTCAAGGGATTTGGCATTTCCTGGACCTTCTGGATGGGCGTATCCCTCATCCTTGGTGAGGACTTTAGCTGGACAAATGCAGCCATTGGAACCGGATCCTACCTTGTCGGCGACTTACTAAAGATTGCTTTCTTCAAAACGCATCGGCTAAAAAAGCGCAAACGGCTGCGCCTCATCGATTTGACTTTTGTGCCACCGCCCACTACCAACTCTCGATAACACCAGGAAGATGCAGCAAAAATCACATTGGCTTTCACCGGTGACGCTCACCGGCACTCACGTGCAACTCCTTCCTCTTGAGAGGTCGCATAAAGCGCCTTTACTCCAAGCCGCTGGTGATGGATCTCTCTGGAAACTGTGGTATACCAGTGTCCCTTCCTCTAGTACCATTGATGCGTATCTCGAAGCCGCCATCGAATCTCAAAGTCTGGGACATGCACTTCCCTTTGTGGTCTTTCATCATGCTGAACAAACCCCAATCGGAATGACGCGCTATTGCAATGCCGATGCAAAGAATCGAAGGCTTGAGATTGGCTACACCTGGTATGCAGCCCGACATCAACGCACGGGGGTGAATACCGAAAGTAAATTCTTGCTGCTTCGACATGCATTCGAAGTATTGGATTGCATTGCCGTAGAGTTCAGGACAAATTGGTTTAACCTTCCATCACGTGCTGCCATCGCACGACTGGGAGCACATCAGGATGGAGTCCTTAGACACCACCGCATAAACCCCGACGGTACGACCAGAGATACGGTGGTATTTTCCATCACCAAGCAAGAATGGCCTAGTGTCAAGAAATCATTGGCCCTCAAAATGATGCGGTAGTGCTCTTTTAGCATAGTTTTTGTACCTCTATTGGCATGAAGCATATACTCATTGTCAATGGACCGAATCTAAATCTGCTGGGACGTCGCGAGGTGGAGATCTACGGCACCCGGACTTTTGATGATTACTTCACTTCGCTAAGCGCCAAGTTTGCAGATCGAGTGCAGCTGGAATATTTTCAATCCAATCATGAAGGAGCGCTGATTGACAAGATTCATGAAGTAGGTTTCCAATGTGATGGCATCATTTTGAATGGAGGTGCGCTTACCCATACCTCTTTGGCTTTGGCGGATGCCATAGCGGCGGTACCCGCTCCCACTATAGAAGTCCACATATCCAACATTCACGCTCGCGAGGAAATTCGGCATCGATCCCTGACCGCTGCGCGCTGCATGGGAGCCATTGCCGGCCTGGGTCTTCCGGGCTATGAATTGGCCCTGATGCGAATGCTCGACTTCTAATCAGTATCCCTTTGACAAAATGCTAGTTGGCATGCTGCGTCAAGAACTGAATCCGAACGATCTTGATTTCTTCTTCCGTAATGTCGTCGTCTTCCAGCTCTTTAAACGCTTCCTCAACCGAGTCTGAATCCGACTCCATAAAGTAGTCATAGATCTCTTCTTTAAGATCGTCATCAATGTTGTCCTCGAGGTAGTAGGATATGTCGAGTTTGGTACCCGAGCTCACGATGATGTTCATTTCGTCCAAGAGATCTTCTACGGAGAGAGAGAGGGATGTCGCAAGGTCCTCAAGCTGCATCTTCCGATCGATGCCCTGAATAATCTGGACTTTGCTCCTCGATTTATTTGCCACTGACTTTACGGTAATGTCAGTAGGCCGATCGACATCGTTCTCCTCCACGTATGAGGCTATAAACGCTATAAATGGCTTGCCATAGCGACGAGCTTTACCCTGCGACACGCCGCTGATGTTGGACATGTCTTCCATGGAGATAGGATATTGTGTTGCCATCTCTACGAGCGAAGGATCCTGAAAAATCACGTATGGAGGCACTCCATTTTTCTTTGCAATGTGCTTCCTCAAATCCTTCAGTTCCGAAAGCAAAGTGTTGTCCAATGCAGAAGTCGCGGCAGAGGGCTCATCCACTACCATGTTCGAAAAGTCCGTATTCATGGGGATTGAAACCTCATGAGGCTTTTTCAGAAAATCCCTTCCCTTATCGGTGAGCTTGATCACCCCATAGGTTTCTATGTCCTTGTAGATATAGCCCTCTAAAATCGCATTGCGAAATACACTTTGCCAGAAAATGGTATCCCGGTCCTTCCCCACACCATAGCGTGGCAGCTTGTCAAATCCGAAATTCTTAAAGTTGGCCCCTTCGATTCCCTGTAGGTATTCCACAAGAATCTTCCCTTCGTAATTTTCCTTAAGGTCATGAGCAGACTGAAGCGCCATCAGCCATTCCGCGGAGACATCGATGCGCTCTCGGGGATGTCGGCAGTTGTCACACATCTTATTGCATTCTTCGACGGGAAAAGTCTCTCCAAAGTAGTTCAACACGGTCTTTCGTCGACATGAGGCCGTCTCTGCAAAAGCCATCATTTCAATGATCAGTTGATGGCCCATTTCCCGCTCCGCGACGGGTTTATCTCGCAGAAATTTTTCGAGTTTGGCAATGTCCTTGGGCGAATAGTATGCAATGCACCTTCCATCTAATCCGTCCCGACCAGCTCGTCCGGTCTCCTGATAGTAGTTTTCGATGCTTTTAGGTATGTCATAATGCACGACAAAACGCACATCCGGTTTATCGATGCCCATGCCAAACGCGATGGTGGCTACAATGACATCGATTTCCTCCATGAGAAAATCATCTTGGGTCTTCGAACGCGTCTTTGCGTCAAGACCAGCATGATAAGGCGCCGCATTGATTCCGTTTAAAGTCAGCACCTGCGCCAGCTCCTCGGTGCTCTTCCTGCTCTGCACATAGATAATCCCTGATTTCCCTTCCTGCCCTTTGATGAACTGGATGATGTTTTTAAACGTAGACTCCTTGTTAGGTTTAGGGCGGACCTCGTAGTAGAGGTTCTCCCTATTGAAAGAGGAAACAAATTCATTAACCTTGGTCAATGCCAGGTTCTTAATGATGTCGCTGCGTACTTTGGGAGTAGCGGTCGCGGTCAAAGCCATAATGGGGATGCGATGATCCATTGCATTCATGATGTCTCTGATCCTTCGATATTCTGGTCGAAAGTCATGGCCCCACTCTGAAATGCAATGTGCCTCATCGACAGCCAAAAAGGACAGCGTCACCGAACTCAGAAATTGGATGTTTTCCTCCTTTGTGAGGGTTTCCGGAGCAACGTAGAGCAGCTTGGTCTTGCCTGCTACAATGTCTTCCTTGACCTTGGCAATCTGGCCCTTAGACAGGGAGGAATTGAGCACGTGCGCCACAGAATCTGCCTGTCCATAGCTGCGGACAGAATCGACCTGGTTCTTCATCAAGGCAATAAGAGGAGATACAATGATGGCGGTACCTTCGCTCATGAGCGCAGGCAGCTGATAGCAAAGGGATTTACCTCCACCCGTCGGCATTATTACAAAAGTGTCTCTGCCATCAAGAACACTTTCAATTATTTTTTCTTGATTCCCCTTGAATTGGTCAAATCCAAAGTATTTTTGCAAGTGCTCTTGCAAGTTTTGTTCAATAGTCAACGCCATATTGCAGACAATGTCTTTTTATAGGAGTGGGAGCTAATCCTTAGTAACAAATTAATCAAATTTCATCAAAGTTATTCCTTGGTAAAACATCCATCTTCTCATGATGTTCTCCGACAGGCCAGACAAATTCTTGAGGGCCAGGGAGCGGCTCTAACGCATGTCTCCAGGACATTAGACGAACGATATACACAATGCGTCACTCTGATGTTGTCGTGCAAAGGAAGGATTGTTCTGAGTGGCATTGGCAAGAGTGCGTTGGTCGCACGAAAACTGGTAGCCACCTTTAATTCTACCGGAACCAACTCCATCTTTTTGCATGCCGCTGATGCCCTGCATGGGGATCTCGGTATGGTCTCGGAGGATGATGTCATTATGCTGTTGTCAAAGAGTGGGGAGACCAGTGAACTCAAAGCCCTTTTGCCCTTGCTTCGTTTGCGAGGCAACGCGATCATATGCATGGTTTCGAATCCAACATCGTTTTTGGCACGCAGTGCCGATCTCTGCTTGTATCTTCCCGTACAACAAGAGTCTGATGCTAACAACCTGGTACCTACAGTCAGTGCTACCGTACAAATGGCCACCGGGCACGCTTTGGCCATATCACTAATGGAAATGCGAAGCTTTAGTGCCAGTGACTTTGCCAAAAGCCATCCTGGAGGTTCGTTGGGCAAACAACTCTATCTGAGAGTCCGTGATATCGTTACGCAGGAAGATCCTCCCCTTGTGTCACCTCAGGCTTCCCTTCGACAAGTCATTGTAGAGATCAGCAGCAAAAGGCGAGGGGCCACTGCCGTGTGCCATGATGGAACTGGCGTTGTTTTAGGGATCATAACCGATGGTGATCTGAGGCGCATGCTGGAATCAAACCTTGATCTTAGTACGGTAACGGCTCAACAACTGATGTCTGCACAACCGAAATCCATTGGTGCGGATGAAATGGCCACAGCGGCGCTCCTCAGGATGCGTGAAAACAGCATCACTCAGCTCGTGGTAACCAATGGAGATCAACAATATTTGGGATTGATTCATTTGCATGACATTCTGCGGGAAGGTATTGTCTAAATTCGCGTATGTTTTTTCCCATTGGTGATGATCAGATCCGAGGTGGATCGTACCCCGTTTTTAGCTATGCTTTCATAGCGATTAACTGCGTGATTTTTCTATTCCAAGTGACTCTTCCTATAGATCAACTCCAGGAATTCGTCTACCGCTATAGTGCCATTCCAACCGAAATTCTGGCGGGTCAGGATTATCACACGCTTTTTACTTCCATGTTTATACATGGTGGGTGGATGCACCTGATCTCGAACATGCTCTTCTTATGGGTGTTTGCCGACAACATCGAAGCCGTTGTTGGAAATGAGCGATTTCTTTTGTTCTACCTGTTGAGTGGTGTTGTGGCAAGTCTGGCTCATGTCTTTTTCAATCCTATGAGTGAGATACCT
>JAHQVP010000234.1 GCA_019634275.1 Saprospiraceae bacterium | reverse complement strand
TGGTGTAATTGGCAACACAGCTGGTTTTGGTCCAGTCGTTCTAGGTTCGAGTCCTAGTAGGTCTACGAAAGGGTTAGGTGCATGTCTAACCCTTTTGTTTTGGACCTACTTGGACGAGAAGTTTATCCTGTCCGAAACGAAGTGCAGTGGAAGGAATGTCCTAGTAGGTCTACTTAGCAAAGAAAGCCGAGCGACAGCTTGGCTTTTTTGCATAGAGAGAACTGCTGGACGAGATATATCCCGACTGAAGCGGAGGGAAGTTTATCCCGACCGAAGTGGTGGGAAGCCTAGTAGGTCCACTTAAAGCCTGTGAAAGCCCCCTCAAATGGAGCTTTCTTGTTTTAGGTAAGGTGTTCAAGGGAGGTTGCATCAAGAACTGCGCGGACTACTGAATGGGAAGGTGGTTACAAGGTGTAATGTAAAAACAATCAAGGCTTCGACTTTGCCCTTCTGCAATGCTATTGGACTTACCCCTTTTCAATTCCGTAACTTCCTGTCACAATCAATTTCCAGATGAATCAATTTAGAATATCCGTCAATGGTAAACGCCACAGCGTTAACGCGGCACCTGGCACCTCTCTCTTGTGGGTGCTAAGAGATCACTTGGGCCTCACTGGCACGAAGTACGGGTGTGGGATAGCACAATGTGGGGCATGCACCATCCATCTCAATGGCAATCCTGTGAGAGCATGTGTGCTACCTATAGATGGAGTAGAGGAGGATCAGGAAATCACCACCATAGAAGGCCTCGATCCCGACGGTAGTCATCCTCTCCAGAAATCGTGGATCGAGGCACAAGTGCCCCAGTGTGGATATTGTCATTCGGGACAGATCATGCAGGCTGCCGCTTTATTGAGCGACAATCAAAACCCCACCCGAGAAGAAATCAAGCAGCATATGAATCCTATTCTCTGCCGCTGCGGCACTTATCTGCGCATCATCAAGGCAATAGAGATAGCGGCCTCTGCGGGAGAAGTCAGCCAATCTAGTGATCACCAAAGCAAATAGGATAACATGGCAAGTCAAAAAATCAATCGCAGATCTTTCTTAGGTCAGTCGTCGGGGGTAGCACTGCTCATTGGGTCCTCTGGCCTCCTGGCTACAGCAGTCTCTTGTGCCGATCCGAAGAAATTGAACCATGCGCTGGTCTCCCATGAGGTCACCGCCTGGGTCAAACTCGCTGAAGATGGGCAAATCACGATTTACAATCCTGCAGCAGAGATGGGTCAGGGATCCATGACCGCCTTGCCACTGCTGTTTGCTGAGGAAATGGACGCAGACTGGTCTAAGGTGAAAGTCGAATTTTCTCCGCAAGAGTCAGAAATCTATGGATCCCCCGGTTGGCGTCCAGGCACCAAGCTGATGTTTACCGTAGGCAGTCGCACGACGAAGAGCTATTATGAGGTGATGCGAAGGGCGGGTGCACAGGCTAGGTATGTTCTGCTCACCTCTGCGGCCAAGATGTGGGAGGTTCCCATCGATCAATTGGACACGGAGCACAGCATGATTACCCATAGTCCCTCAGGCAGGAGCATTTCTTACGGAGAACTTGCTTCTCACCTACACATGCCCACCTCCCTTCCGGAGTACACGCTGGAGGATATGAAGACTCCAGATCAGTTTAATCTGATTGGCACTGAAGTGGCAAGGACTGATATTCCAGCCAAGGTGAATGGCTCTGCTCAGTTTGCTTTGGACATTCGTCTTCCTGACATGCTGTATGCAGTACTCGAGCGGGGCAACCTTCACGGAGCCACTCCCACTCTACAAAATAGTGCGGAGATCGAAAATATGTCGGGCGTCCGGAAGATTGTCCTATTTGACTATGCGATCGGTATCGTGGCGGATTCTCTAGAGGAAGCCCTTGCTGCCAAAAAGCATCTCGACATCCAGTGGAGTTCTGCCGAGGCGAGCGGATTCAATTCTCAGGAGGTTTATGACGTGTATGAGGATGTGGCCAACCAGGGCAAAACTGGAACTATAAAATCACAGAAGGGAGATGTCGACTTAGCTAGGAGGCAGGCTGCTAAAGTGTACCAGGCCGATTTCAAAAATGACTACGTCTATCATGCGCAGATGGAGCCACTCAATGCGATCGTACAAGTAGCGGAAGATGGCCAGCATGCCGAGGTGTGGGTGGGTAGTCAGCAGGGAGCCGACACTAAGTTGGGGATACCCAATCTGCTAGGTATCCCAAGCGAAAATGTGTCCGTTCACTTGCAATATCTGGGCGGAGGATTCGGTCGTCGGAGCATGTCGGACTTTGTGATCGAGTGCGGAACCCTGGCTAAGGAGATGGCACCTCATCCCGTCAAGCTTCTGTGGACAAGAGAGGACGATCTGGGATACGGTACATTCAGACCGCTGTCGCTTCAGCGTCTCCGTGTTAGTGTCGATGGCCTGGGGAGATTGACCGGACTTGACCATTGTGTGGTCGGAGATGGTGGCAACCTGGTAGCCAGCGGAGCATCCAATAATCACTATGACATTCCCAACCTTCGTGTGGCGTGGCGTGAACAAAAACACGGCATTCGACTCAAGCACTGGAGAGCCGTCGGTCATGGCCCCAATAAATTTGCCATCGAATGCATGCTCGATGAAGTGGCACTTGATCAGGGGGTTGATCCGGTGGCACTACGTCGTAGATTGATGACGAAATCTCCCCGGGCATTAGCCACACTAGAAAAAGCTGCCCAAATGTCTGGCTGGGACAGCCCTCCTGCTGAGGGACGTGCCAGGGGAGTCGCCTTCGCCGAGCATGGCTCCATGGGGACTGGTGTATGTGAGATCTCCATAGATGCAATCAGTGGCAAAATCAAAGTGCATAGATTTTGGGTAGCGCTGGATGCGGGAGTCATCGTACACCCAGACAATGTGCGTGCACAGATCGAGGGCGGTATCATTATGGGCATGAGCAGTGTTCTCAAGGAGCAAGTGACCGTATTAGATGGATATGTCCAACAGTCCAATTTTCACGACTATCAGCTGCTACGCATGGAGGATGTACCTGATGCGATTGAGATCGCTCTTATCGAGTCTACCGAGCATCCTGAGGGAGTGGGTGAAACCACTACACCCATCGTAGGCGGAGCAATTGCCAACGCTTTCTTGAGATTGACCGGTAAGCGGCTAAGGCATTTACCCTTTAGTCCGGAGCGTGTGAAGCAGGTGCTGGCCGTGGCATAACATTAAGATCTAAGCCCCACGACTTGATTAATAGCTTAGCAAATCGACATGCTTGTCTTTCTACGTGTCCCGATTAGCATTTGCTAATGCGTGCTATAAAGGCACGTCAGCAAGAAGCCACAAACTGGTTTGTCCTCGGCGGTTTGGCAAGCGGAAATCATTCGGAATATTAAGGCCTACCCTGTCACAGAGCCACCATGTCATATTTTCCAATCTCCATCTTTACAGTGGTGCCCATTGTTGCATCAATGTGCAATTCTGCACGCAATTGATCCTTTAATAGTGACACCAATCGATAGCCAAAAGAACTACCCAAAGCCTCCTTCTGAGCATCACTCATGCCAACGCCATCGTCCCTCACGATCAATTTCAACTTTTGCCCTTCCTCCTTGAGAGTTACTAAAATGCTGCCCCTGCGATCACCCGGAAATGCATATTTCAAAGCATTGCTAACCAGTTCATTGACGATCAGTCCCAGTGGGACAACGGTATCCACATCCAATCCAATATGCTCGATATCCATATCAAGCCGAATCTGTCCTTTTCTAACATTGTAAGAATCAAAAAGTCCTCTAGTCAATTTGGTGAAATACTCCCTAAGATCCACTCCCTTTAAATTGTCCTCCTGATAGAGATTCTGATGAATAAGGGCCATGGATTGTACCCTATTCTGACCCTCCTCCAAGGCACCCAGTGCCCCTTTATCCTTTACATGTTCCGTTTGGAGTCCCAAAAGTGAAGAAATGAATTGGAGGTTGTTCTTAACTCTATGGTGAATTTCTTTAAGTAAGACTTCCTTTTCCGCCAGGGAACCTGCAATCACTTCAGCCTGAGATTGAGTTTTTCGATAGAAGATGTAGATAAAAAAAGACAATAACCCCAGCATTCCCACACCCAATCCTAGCACTAGGCTCCTACGTTCTGAAGCCTCTAATTCTAAGGCTGCAATTTCATTTTCTTTATTTAGAAGCTTTATTTCTCCTTCTTTCTTTTCGTCTTCGTATTTGGCGGCTAACTCTAGAGAAACTTGTTCATTTCTCTTGCTGTTTACACTATCCTGAAATGAAATAGCCTTTTGCATCCATGAATATACATCCTCGGCATCCCCCTTCTGCCTGGCCAATTTTCCCTTTAGGATATATGCTTGCATAAGGCCATCGAACAATTTCTTTTCTTGAGCCGGTTCGAGGTATTGCGATAAATATTTCTCAGATTGGGATGTTCTGCCCAGATCAAAGGATGTAAATGCCAGATTAGCTAGGATAGACAATGCCTCCTTTGAATTATCGCTCTTGTCGAAATAAGAGCTTGCTTTCCTAAAAGAATCATATGCTGCCCCATGGTCGCCCATTTTTTTTTGAGAGAGCCCAATATTATTAAATGTAATTCCTAAGACTTGTTTATACCTGGGATTATTATTTGCAATTTTTATCAATTTTTCATACCCTGCTATCGCTTTTTCATAGTCGCCTTCGAATTCTGAAATTCCCGCTAAATTATTGAGTATACTTAACTGCGCTCCTTCTCTATTCAAGGCCTTAAAAATGGCCAATGCACTTGCAAAGTGCTCTCGTGCCTTCCCATACTGCTTAAGCTGTTTATACATAATCCCCAAGCCATTCTCATTAGCCCCCACAGCAGTTGAGTCCTTCAACCTCTCTTGAATCTTAATTGCCTCTGTCAAGTTTGCAATAGAAAGATCCAGCATGTTTTGACGACCATAAATTTTGCCCAACTCGCCATACGTTCTGGCCAAGTGAAAACTATCTTGAAATTCCAGAAATATTGGTTCAACTTCTTCAAAGAGGCCAATGGCTGAATCATATTGTAAAAGACTGCCTCTGGAGATTGCCTCCTGAAAAGTTAATTGGCCTCGAAGCTCGGAAAAATCATCAGGCGTTATGGTCCGAGCTGAATCAATGTATTCTAGCGCCGCCTTGGGGTTCTTTCTCGCAGTTTTCTTCGCTAGCTCTAAGTAATAATTGGTTTTTGAAGAGTCTGATTGACCTACCAAGGAAAGGGGCAGATATATAAGTACGGCGAACGCGACATGTTTTACCATTTGTCCAAAGGCTGTGTACTCAATGTATAAAAATCCATACATCCGAACATCCCGCCCTCTATATTGCCAGTAGATGTGAAGAACTAATGCAAGAGAGTCTCGCCCTCCCTTCTTAGGAGGGTGAAGACTCCTTTTGTTCACCTCTTTTCAAAGCGCATGTGTGCACCTAAGCGAAGCACTCGAAAAGCATCAATCTTGCCTCCCTTTCGTTCAAAATGCAGTCCAGAAAAAAGAGGAGAATTAGACGAAAAGAAATCCCCATGCACATGCCTAAATCGAATGGGGTCTTTGAGGGACATGGAAAGAACAAGCGCTCCTTCTTGGGATCCTGACTCCACCATTAAGCCCCAATCGGAATTGATAAATGTGCCTTCGAATTCGTCCAAGCTGATATCTTCTGATGCGGAAGGAATCTCCCGATACTGATAAGGCTCTCCCTCCCCAAAAAAGAACGTATAGCCCTTTTGTCCTTGATCATTTATCCAAAACTCAAAAAACACCAGATCATCTGATCCCAAGAGAAGTTGAAATCGGTTGTCGCCCAAAGGATAAAGTGGCAAACTGCTGCTTGGACGCACATACCACATGGTATCATTGCGAACCTCAATCTTGCGAATCTGGCCTTCCTCCTCATAAAAGTACTCCCCTGCCCAACGGGACAGTTCGGAAGTCGGAAGATCTATGACAGGAATGTCCGCTACTCCAATTTGCGAAGGATAGAGAAAGTGCTCCTGCAGAAGCGGCTCTACCTGAAACATGGCAGGATATCCATTATATCGACTGTTGTTGCCCATGGCAATGCCGGCCAATTGTTGCTCCGGCCAGCGAAACGCATTTACACCGTAAGCACCATTCAGCCCAAACTGCCAGTACATGGGAATGCCTCGCTCATGGTGCCAGTATGATCGGCCTTGCGTCATCCGACCCCAGGAAGACCAATAAGGGTTGCCAGCGCTGTTGCGTACCGGTACATCCAACTGTTCGATTAAAGGGTCTCGAGAATTTTCGGTCAAAAGAGTGTACCATCGACTTAAGTCCCGAAGAGACATAAAGGTGTTGTTGGCTCCCACGGTCAAATCGTCCATCGGAACCAGGCTGAGTTCGCTCTGATCATCCTTTTGGAATGACCAGGCAAGATTGCCTCCAATAAGATCATTGTGCATGGCAATAACGGCATCGTCCAAACCCAACGGTGCAAATACCTCTTCCCTCATAAACTGTGCAAAAGGCAATGCAGTGACTGCCTCTATCAGGGCGGCCATGAGGATGGATTCAGTTTCGGAATCGTATTGAGAAAATGAGGTGCCCGGAGCAAACGCCAAGTCCTGTTGTCCATTGATCAGCTCAAGGGCTCTGGACTGACTTAAGGCACTGCCAGTCTCACCCACAATAAGATGCATCAGGGCTACATTATTCAATCCAGTGGTATGGTTGAGCAGGTGATCAATGGTAACTTGGTCTTTCCATGCAGGCAGTTGTGGTAGATGTTGGCCTAAATGATCTCGTCTCTGCACCCTCCCATCTGCAATCAGTCTCAACAGGCCATAAGAAGTAAATTGCTTGGCTAGGTCTCCGATGTTATAGAGGGTCCGGTCATTCACGACCGCATCTTCGAGTGGATTGGCCTTCCCTTGAGTAGTGCTATAGATTAATTTTCCTTTTTCTACAATGGCTCCCGACATACCAGGTGACAAAGGATCTGAATATGGCTGATGCAAACTGTCCGCATGCAGTGCGATCTTATGTCCGTTTTGTCCCCATGCTGTTGCTAAGCAACACAGCATTATGATGATGGCTACATACTTCTTTAACATAGAATAATTTTTCAGTGATTTGATTCGTCTCCTTCTTGCAATTGAGCAATGATGGCTTTGGCAACCGATCGGGCGGAGCTGGGATCTTGTCCCGTGATAATACGGCCATCCACTCTATAAAATCCGTCCCAGCCCTCATTCGAGTATTCAAATTGACCACCCCGTTCTGCAATGGCCTGTTCGATAGAAAAAGGAAACGTTTGGTAGTAAGCGGCTTCTTTGTTTTCAAAGCGGTCAGGAAAGCCATTGATGACCTTGCCAGTAACCAAGAAATGATCATTGGTATCGCGTAAATCAACTATGCCTGCGGTACCATGACATACCGCCGACACAATGCCATCAGCGGCGTAGATGGACATTGCAATCCTCTGAATGGCCGCATTGTCATGTACACCAAACATGGCGGCACCGCCTCCTGAATAATACACCGCCTGATAGTTTGTAGGGTCCACCTGATCGGGTCGGAGGGTATGCTCGAGCTGATGCATGAAGTCCTCATCGTACAAATAGGCCTTGATGGTAGCACTGTTTGTAGAGATGTATCCCAGTGGAACCGCCCCTCCTTTAGGACTAATAAAATCAACATCATAGCCTGCAGTGATCAGTTCATCGTAGGGGAGACAGATCTCGGCAAAGTGATTGGCAGCATTGATCTCTGACTTCCCATAATTATGTGCGTTGGACAAGACAAATAGGATCCGTCCTTTGGCGTTTGAACGTTGAGACAAAGTACGTTGAAGTGCCATGATCTTCCACCCACCATCGAGGCGGATAAGTTGCAAGTGCATGTTCATGACCCTCTGATGCTGCGGCAAATTGAGAAGCAGCTTGCTCCATGCATAGTGACCAGAAGTCGTAGCGTTCAACACCTTGCCAAAGGTTTCTGAGTGCCGGTCAGATGCCCCTTCGCGGATGAATCTTAGGAAGGAAGTGCGAGACTCTCTTTCTGAGTCTACGAATAGAGGAGCCGAGTTGCCCAATAGTGCGCCGACAGCGGATGAGTCCCCGGCAATCGATGCTTCGATGAACTGATTCAGCGCTTTTGTCAAAGCAGGATCTCCTTGACCCCAAAGGATTGCTGGAAACAAGCATATTCCCAAGATTAAACGTACATGCATAGCCCTGCCGTTTTCATAGTTTATCCAACAAACCTACACCCCCGACGAGGTCCACAGTACTCATCTTATAAATACGATGTCTCGATTTATAGATTGAGACATTAAAACCATCAAGATCTCTGGCGATACGTGCAGTTGGATCAAAGGGAAAAAACTACAAATTCGATATCTTGAATGATGTCCGATGACCTTCTGAAAGCGCACATCAGCGACACCATGGAGATTGCAGAGCCTTTGCTTGACTCCATCTGTGCTTCCTTTGATGAAATGGAGGTAAGGAAAGGTGAGTATGTATTGAGGCAGGGCAATCCGTGTCGATTTGAAGCCTATGTATGCAGGGGCTGTTTTCGAATATTCGTAATTGACGAGAAAGGGAACGAAAAGATTCTATACTTCGCAGAAGCAGATTGGTGGCTCATGGACATCGATAGCTTCATGAACAGATCCGCTTCGGTCCTTAACATTCAAGCCTTGGAAGACAGCGTCATTTTGTCTATTTCGCAGCAGGAAAAAGACAACCTATATCAGCGGTTTCCTACGGTCGAAAAGTTTTTCCGACTTATGTTTCAGAAAGCAGTCGTAGCCTGGCAGCGTAGACTTATCCGCAATCATACGCAGACTGCACTGGAACGCTACCAGTACTTCTTACAGAAATATCCCGGGATTGCGGTCAGGGTCACGGATCGGCACATAGCAAGTTATCTGGGCATAAGCCACGAGTTTCTCAGCAAGATCAAAAAGAAAACCGCCGTCTGATCTCCAAGTTGAACTTGTTCAATGAATATCACAGGTGTCTTGTTGACCTTTGCATTATAAATACACAACACATGATTCTTCAAAAGCCTGTCAGAATCTACCTTTATATTATTCTCGTTTCCGTTGTGACGCCTGCAATATGGGCTCAGCCAGCGGCCGGAGCGCAAATGGACATGCGTCTGACACTCACAGATCAAGCACCGACCGCCCACAACACAGTGACATCATTTTGCTATCAAAGCCACGGAAGTGACTACGTCTATGCGGGGGGTGATGGCGGATATATCGATGTTTTCCTTCTTGGCAAAGGTGGGCAGCTCATGCCCCATGGCCGACACAAATTGTTCAATGAAAAAGGACCAGCACGTGGCTTGTATGCTGATCAGGTTGCCGGTACAGACTTTCTCTTCGTGGGCAATAAGGGTGGAAATGCCGTAGAAGTTTTCAGAATCAACACAGAGGGGCAGCTGGAGCGCGTGTTCGTATTGCATGACACGGATTCTACCTATGTCGGCGTCGTGATCACCCTTCGTGTCATTCACATTGGAGAATCCAGCTACCTGTTCGTGGGAGGGCTGGAAGAATCTCCTGGCCTAAGTTGCTTCAGGATTCAACCTACGGGCGAGCTGGTGCACGTACAGTCGATGGCAGATACCGATGACCTGCATACAGATGGGATAATCGGTATGTATGCCCATACTATTGAAGGCAACACCTACCTTTTTACAGGAGGGTTTCAGGACAATGGCGTGAGTAGTTTTCGAGTACATGACGATGGCACCTTCGAAAACGTAAATAACATTGCCGACAATAGGACAGACCGTTTTCTGACTGGAGCATATCCGGTAGATGGAGTCACGCTGGGAGGGAATCACTACGTGCTGGTCGGCCATCGCCACCATAAATACTATAAACGATCGGGATTCATAAAACAAAAGGACTTCTTTTATCACGGCGATGGTGTGAGTGTATTTCGAGTGGCCTCCGATGGCCGGTTAGTTCCCCATCATGTCTTTATAGATAACGAACAGACGAAGTTATCCGGGCAAACTCGAATTGAAGTATTGCCCATGAGTGACCAAGAAGCCATCGTGGCCGTGGGCACAAGAGACGATAAGAGCATCCAACTCCTCAAGATGACTGAAGACGGGAAGCTTACTGCTCTGCACGCTTACGATACTGGCTACCCCATCTACTACGGAGTAGCCTCTCAAAGGGTGGAGGGCTCTCTATTTTTTATCGCCGGATCCGTCGACTTTGGTCTTAAAAAGCTGTATTCATACGAGGTCAAAACTTCACCAGAACGGTTGCAACACATTGTCGGGTTTCAATTCAAAGACGAAGTAACCCCTACACAGATCGAAGAGGCAGTAAAGGTCTTCATGGCGATGCCCGATGACATCCCCCAAATTTTGTCTATGAAGGGCGGACTGAATGTGAGTAAGCAAGGATTTGGCAAAGGGTTTACCCACTGTTTTAACTTGACCTTTGCAGACGAGCAATCACGAGACACCTACATTGATCATCCTGCTCATCTAAAGGTGGTGGATCAAATCAGACCACTACTGGACGATATTTTAGTTTTTGATTATTGGCCACAATAGTGGGCGCAGATTTGAAAGCCTCATTTAGAATGCCGGCAGCCAAAAAATGATTCCGGTTCCGACTACTCCAATGAGGAGCAACATGGCCAGGCAAGAAAAAATGATGGCTTCAGTACTACAGACGGTTCAGTTGGCCTCGAGTTTCACATTGCGTCTATCTCGAAGAGGCAAACTTAGAACCAGTACACATTTGTTACCTTATTCCTGAATGGGGTCAGGCAACCATGTACAAGGAATTCGTAAGAAAACCATTATGTATACCGGGTGGGTATTGCTAGTGTATGCCATCACTCATCTCATCAACCACGCCGTTGGAATCTTTGGACTTGATGCCCTCGAACAAGGTCGTTTGATTTTTACCGGTTTTTGGAGATCACTACTCCTAAAGTGGGTAGTCGTCACGGCGATTTCACTTCACCTATTGGCAGTCTTGCACAAGCTGTTTTTCAAAAAAACATTTCACGGATTGCATACCACAGAATGGGTGCAGATCGTGCTTGGCCTCCTTGCTGTCGTTGGACTCGTGCACCATGTCATGGAGACAAAGATAGCTCATGAGATCTATGGCATTGAGGATACGTATGCGCACTATCTTTTTTGGACGCCCCCTTATTACATCTGGGTTATGGCATCCACCTTAATCATCGTATGGTGTCACGGCAGCATCGGACTTCACCACATGCTGAAGCAACAGCGTTGGTATCCTCATTATCGGATGTGGCTGCTGGGGGTATTGGTTGCCCTTCCGGCGTTCGCGATCTGTGGCATCCTTAACGCTAAGGAGGAGGTGGTGCGACTGAGTCGCGATACCACGTGGCGCACCAATATGCTGGCCGAAAGCAATCCATCGGGCATCAATCTATGGCAGTGGGAACAGACCTGGTCAAATGCTTTCGTCATTTCATTCTTGTCAGTTGTGGCTGTCTTTTTTGCCGCTCGTAAGTTGTTTTGGAGCATCAAGACGAGGCGAAGTAGCATTGAGGTACGCTATCTGGCAGGCAGTGTGGTCAAATCGATAAAGGGCTCAACCTTATTGGAAACTAGTTTGCAAGCAGACATTCCTCATGCTCATGTTTGTGGTGGTCGAGGTCGCTGCTCCACTTGTCGCGTTCAGATTTTGTCGGGACTAGAAAACCTCTCACCTCCTACCCAAGATGAGTCTTTGCTTCTGAATAAGATTAAAGGTGGAAAAGCGGTGCGTCTTGCATGTCAAGCTCGAGCAGAAGCTCCTGTAACCATCCATCCTATTCTGCAAGCCGAAGTATCCTTGCACCAGACCTTATGGAAAAAATCTCAATACCGCGGATCCGATCAGGATGTTGCCATTCTTTTTGCCGACTTGCGTGGTTTTACCAGCATGTCGGAGGATAAGCTCCCGTACGACATCGTCTTTGTGCTCAATCAGTATTTTCAATTCATGGGTCAAGCCATCGAATCTCACCAGGGGAGAGTGGACAAATTTATTGGTGACGCCATTATGGCCGTCTTCGGATCGGAGTCTGGACTAGAGGAAGCATGCTGTCAGGCATTGGCAGCGGCTCAGAGCATGCGGTTGCAATTGGATCGCCTAAACAATCAATTGGGCAACGAATTGTCCCAACCTTTGCGCATGGGATTTGGCATACATTGCGGTAAGGTCATTGTGGGAGAGATGGGCTTCAATGATTCCAGAAACCTTGTCGCAATCGGGGACGCAACCAACACCGCATCTCGCCTTGAGAGTCTTACAAAGGAGTACGACTGCGAACTCATCGTCTCTGAGGAGCTTGCGCAGCAAACTGCGCTTGACTTTAGTTCATTCTCACTTGAAGAGACGGTACTCAGAGGTCGGACGACTTCGATTGGATTTTATCCAATCAAAGACATTGCGTCTCTACACAACCTTGCTGCCCATTACAAGGCATAGCGCACGATTTATCATGTACACCCTGAATTCTAGGGCCTTGCAAGAATTTCGAAAAGCAGGTCATTTACATAGTAGTTTGTCCTGCCATGAATTTCCTTACGTAAAATTCCATTTTCTGCTAGTGTATTTAAATAGTTAGCAGCAGTCACCCTACTGACTTTAAGAGCATCCATGGCCAGCTCTATTTTCGTGTATGGCGATCGAAACAGTAGATTGATAAGATCCTGGCTATAGAATTTGAATGAATCTCGAATTGACTGCTTGGACGATTGCATTACCTCTCGTATTGCATGAATGCGGGCTATACTATCTTGAGCCGTTTCCTCGACACTTGTGAGCATATACAAGATCCACTCTTCCCATGTGTGTTCCAATCTTACCTCTTGTAACAGTCGATAGTACTCGGCTTTGTGCTGGATTATAAAACGACTTAAATACAATATTGGAGCATGCAATAGCTTGGTTTTCATCAGATACAGGACGTTAAGTATTCGACCGGTGCGTCCATTGCCGTCATAGAATGGATGTATGCTTTCAAATTGGTGATGAATTATAGCCATGCGAATCAATGGATCCAGTGAGTCCATGCTCTCCTCGTTTAAATATTGCTCCAAGTTGAATAAGAGGCGTTGGATATCGGCAGGATGCTGTGGAGGTGTGTAAATGATTGCTCCCGTTGCTTCATTTCGCAAGACGGTTCCTGGTTGCTTTCTAAATCCGGCCTCGTTTTGAATGATCATACGCTGCAATTGTTCAATTGTTCGCAAACTGATGCCATCTTGCTCCCTTACTCTTTCTGATCCATACATCAATGCTTGACTATACTGCTGAACCTCTTTGGCTGCAAGTGAATGAAAACCGTACAATTCGATATGGGATTTATAGAGTTCGTCATGGGATGTAATTATGTTTTCTATTGATGAGCTGTCTTTGGCTTCGCGCAAGACCAGGGAATCGATCAATATATTTGGATTGGGCATCGCCGCCGCTATCCCCTTAAGTTCAGCCAATGCACGATGAGCCTGCGTTGATTTCTTTAAGACTCGCTTGGTTTCGACATCAATAGAAAGAGGTAGAAGGGGCAAATCAGACAAAAACATTGTAAAGATATTTCGGTTTTCTTTACAATGTATCGTTTTATTGTAAAGATTTTTCGATTTTCTTTACAATAAAAGCTTGATATGTAAAGATTTTGGCCTTTTTAGACCAACAAATCGTGCTTGACAATGCCATGTACGTCGGTCAATCGATATCGTCGACCCTGGTGTTTGTACGTCAGCTTTTCGTGGTCCACTCCTAGCATATACAACATGGTGGCCTGCAGATCATGCACATGCACAGGATCCTTGATGATGTTATAGCCAAACTCGTCGGTCTGCCCAAAGGATGTTCCCGCTTTCACTCCGGCTCCCGCCATCCAAATGGTAAAACAGCGCGGATGGTGGTCGCGTCCGTATCGATCCCCTACCAGCCGTCCCTGACTGTAGTTCGTTCTTCCAAATTCTCCACCCCAGATTACAAGAGTGTCTTCCAGCAAGCCTCGCTGCTTGAGATCTTTTACTAGGGCAGCAGAAGCCTGATCGGTATCACGGCATTGCGATGAGATTTCCCTGGGAAGATCGGAATGCTGATCCCAGCCCAGGTGATACAATTGAATAAACCGAACATCCCTTTCGGCAAGCCGCCGAGCAAGGAGACAATTGGCCGCATAGGAGCCTGGTATCCGTGCGGACTCGCCATATGACTCAAATACCGAATCGGGTTCGTCCTTTAGATCAAGCGCTTCCGGCACAGATGTCTGCATGCGATATGCCATTTCGTACTGTGCAATCCGGGAATCAATCTCCGGATCCCCCATGGCCGCCTGGTGCATAGCGTTCAGATTCTCCAAATGGTCGAGCATCATGCGTCTGGCATCACTGCTTAGTCCTTTGGGGTTTTGCAGATACAATACGGGATCTTTGCCCGATCGCAACTGAACACCCTGATGCAGGGATGCCAAAAATCCATTGCCCCAAAGACGGGAATAAATTGGTTGGGGTCGCTGTGCACCCCGGGAAAGCAAAACCACAAAGGAAGGGAGGTTGTGATTGCTGGAACCCAATCCATAGCTCAACCATGAGCCCATGCTTGGCCGACCTGGTTGTTGCGAGCCCGTCTGGAAAAACGTAATGGCAGGATCATGGTTGATGGCTTCAGTGTGCATGGTCTTGATAAAACAGAGATCGTCTACGATCTCTGCGGTATGGGGCATCAGATTACTGACCCATGCACCACTTTGACCATGCTGGGCAAAATCGTAGATCGGTCCAGCCATGGGCTTGGTTTTCTGATTTGCGGTCATGCCTGTAAGTCTCTGACCTTGTCGTACCGAATCGGGCAGTTCCTCTCCATGACGTTCTCGCAATGTGGGCTTGTAGTCGAACAGTTCAAGTTGAGACGGGCCTCCACTCTGAAAGAGGTAAATCACGCGCTTGGCTCGACCAGGAAGGTGGCCGGTGTTTGGAAGAATGTCGGGGTTCAAGATTTGTTCTGCTCCGCACCCCAAAAGTGAGCCTAATGCCATGCTGCCCATCCCAAGGCTCAGGCGAGATAAAAAGTGCCTTCGGTTAATTTGGTGCAGATGTTCTACCCACGCCTCCTTTTTGCCTTTGTTGCTCATCTCAATAGTGTCTCGATTCGTCTAGATTTTGGATGGTGCTGATGCAAGCGGTCAAAGCTGCCAGATCCAAAGCATTTAGTTGTTCACCATAGGAGAGGGTGCCATTATCGAGCCATTCTTCCGCTTGCTGAGTATTGTCTTCAAACTCATCCTTAAGTCCATGAAACAGTTCAATCAATGAATCCTGCTCCCTCGGTGAGGGTTCTCGACCTGTATAAGAGGTGAAGGCCATCTTGATCCATATAGCGGGATCATCAGAGTCCTCCTCCAGGAGTGCTTCCGCATGCAAGCGCGCAGCCTCTACATAGGTAGGGTCATTGAGGACAATAAGTGCTTGTAGAGGAGTGCTGGTCATCTGGCGCTTTACCGTACACATCGCTCGTTCTGCGGCATCAAGTGTTAGCATCGTGGGCGGAGGAATGGTGCGTTTCCAGTAGGTATAGATACTTCTTCTAAAGAGGTCGCTCCCCTGGCTGGGTCGATATTTGTTCTCCCCAATCTGATTGGCCATTTCCTTCCAAATGCCAGGAGGCTGATAGGGCTTCACCCACTTACCGCCAATGGCGCGATTTAGTGCTCCACTTAAGGCCAAGGCCTGATCACGAGTCATCTCGGCCGTAAGGGGTCGATAAGGTGCACGTGATAGCCAGCGATTTTCTTTATCTATCGTTGCAGACTTTGCATCAACGGCACTGGATTGCCGATAAGTAGCAGAAGTCATCATCAGCTTCAAGATGGATTTTACATCCCAACCCGAGTCTCTAAATTGGACAGCCAACCAATCCAGGAGCGCAGGATGCGAGGGCAGTTTTCCCTGACTCCCAAAGTCCTCCGGGGTGGCGACCAATCCTTGTCCAAAACACAGCTGCCACAATCGATTGACCATGACTCTTGCAGTAAGGGGATTTTCTTCATCAAATAGCCACTGCGCCAATCCCAGACGGTCGGACCTAAACTCGGCACCAAAAGGAAGTACCTCTGTAGGGGTGCCGCGATTGACCAACTCCCCGGGAGCATCATAAGATCCGCGCATAAGCACATGTGTGGGTGCTACGGTGTCGCGTTCTTCCATAACCATTATATGTGGAACCGAAAATTCCTTCCGTCGCAGGACAGCTAGTTCACGATCAATTTCTTTATGGCGTTCGGAAAAATTAAGCGCATAGTGCTCAATGGCATACTCTTGAGGTGCTCGGACGCTATGCTCCGCCAGCATTTGGACTTGCAGTGTCGAGAGCGCCCGATCAAATATTTTGATCTCGTCAACTGCCCCACCGGCAAAACCAGCCAGTTTTTTATTTAGTATGCGCGCTCTATGATTCCAGTTGCCCACAAGCAGATCATTCCCACAGGCAATTGGCTCCCGATTTAAGCTATCCCTAATTACAAGAAGACGTTCCGGTTTGCCATCGATATAAAGCTTCAGTCCGGCGGCCGTTCCGCTTCCATTAGAAGTAGCTGCAACATGCGTCCAAGCAACCGGTACCGGTGTCTTGGACACCACCTCGAGATGATTATCGTTTAGGCTATTGACCAATCGTATGCCGATCTTTCGGTCTGGCCGAATGAAGAGGTCATAACCATTTCGCAAAAGTTCGCCATTGCGTCGAGCGAGGATGCCTCCTTCCATCTTCTGTCCATGCGCTGGTCGTATCCAGGCACTTAAGGTAAAGGGATCATACCATTCAAAATCGGCCACATCGCCGACCGTCAAGAAGTTTTCACCATTAAATCGCAGTGCAGATCCAAAGCGGCCATCCACCTTGTCGGGTCTTGGAATGCGAGGAGGTAAGTTTACATTCACCTTGCCGGTATGGCTCTCATCCAGTGCGTTGCGAAACTGCCATCCTTCCCTTTCGTCGAGGGTAAAATGTACCAGCGGTTGAGGCAGTTGAACGTTCACGGGCTGTTGTGCCCAAACATCAAATGAGGACTCTGGTGTTCTCTGCAGGTCAGCCTGCTCCTTCTCCAGATCATGAATTGCTGCGATCGTTTCTGCAATGGAGGCTTCGAGGTCAGGATTCTCTTCCCTCATGGAGGGAGCCGGAGATTTGTCATAGTAATTGATCCTCCCTCTCTCGTTCTTGATGTTATTGAAAAATGCAAACAACTGGTAAAACTCCTTTTGTGAAATCGGGTCATATTTATGATCATGGCAACGGGCGCATTGTACGGTTAAGCCCAGAAACCCTGTCGAAAAGGCATCTACCCGATCAACCGCATATTCCGTGAGGTACTCCTCCTCCACCACTCCTCCTTCTTGCGTGATGGCATGATTCCGATTAAACCCGGTAGCCAGACGTTGCTCATAGAGTGAGTCTGGTAACAAATCACCGGCCAGTTGCCAGGTGACAAACTGATCGTAAGGCATGTTCTTATTGAAAGCCTCGATTACCCAGTTTCGCCACGGCCACATGGTTCGCGGTCGGTCATCCTGATACCCATGGGAATCTGCATATCGAGCCAGATCCAGCCATATGGACGCCATACGTTCTCCATACGCGGGCCTATCCAGCAAGTGATCAATGACAGCCTCATATCCCCCCTGCTCGTCATCCATCAGGCTTTGGAGTTTTTCGTCAGGGGGCAATCCCGTTAAATCGAGCGCTGCCCGACGGAGTAATTTGGTAGGCGTTTCTGCTGCATTCGGTTTTAATCCTTGCGCACGCATGGACTGGTGGATAAAGGCATCGATTGGATTGTGACCCCATCGCCCTGATGATGGTGGTTTGACCGGCTGCGGAGGGACAAAACTCCAGTGGTCCTCCCACGCTGCTCCTTGTGCAATCCATCGTTCTATCAATGCCTTCTCGTGGGTAGAAAGTGTAAGATTAGAGGCGGGCGGGGGCATCATGATGTCCGGATCATCGCTTACAATGCGTTGATAAAGTTCGCTGGCGTTTGGATTTCCTGGTTTTATGACCCGATGGTCCGCTTGCTCATCTAAAATGGCATAGGCTCCCTCTTCCGTGTGAAGGGCCAGGTCCGCTTCACGGGTATTGTCATCTGGGCCATGACATGCAAAACAACGATCCGAAAGGATGGGCCGAATGTGAAAATTAAAATCGACCGTGTCGGGCAAGGATACTTTCTCTCTACCACATGCAACCAGCAGCAGAAAGGAAACCAATGCTCCCAATAGGACTATTTTATGATGCATTGTGCTAAAGATACTCAGGATTGCGCATTGGTGGTCTCTGCCTAAATCAATTTTAGCATGGAAAAAAGCACATGAAAATACATTCGATTTAGCTGCTAACCCGGTCAGGAAGGTCAAGCTTTGAGGAGTTATGCCTCTATAAACTTATAGCAAAAGAAGTCATCGATTGAAATGTATGCTCCATTTACAATCCGTACTAGAGGGAGAAAAGAATCACCATTCCCTGACCACGATCTTCTTAAATTCCAACAAACCATGCTCACCTTGAATGCCGATATGGCCTGAGGGCTTCTTGATGTTCTGGGCTGCCGCAATTTGCTTTCCGTTTAAGCGAACTTCTAAATCCTCACCTCGAAGCACGATCTTGAAAGTGTTCCATTTTCCAGTGGGCTTGTAGGCATTGCGCAAAGCTTCGTCAAAAAACTGCTCTTGGAATGGAGGTGCACCATAGGGAATCAAATGACCTAGCGGATACTCTCCATCGAGCGTATCACGGCATTGCACTTGATAGCCCTCTGAAGGCCAACCCCCTTCCTCCGTGCTGCTTTCGGCGCCAGTCCGGATGAAAATGCCGGAATTTGATCCTGCATCCATAAATCGAAATTTCATGGTCAAGGTGAAATCCCCGAATTCTTTTATTGATCGGAGCCAACCCGTTCCCCTATTTACATGCAATAGTCCTTGCCTCACAGAGAACTGGCCATCGCTTTCAATGGACCACCCCGATAGGTCATTGCCATTGAATAGACTGGTCTTTTGAGCGGAAAGATCGGAAAGGAAAAAAGCCAGGGCCGTCAGCAGGAGTAATGTATGCTTCATAGTGTTATCTATTCCTTCAATATACCTTTTTGCACGACCACCATCCGCTCGGAGAAGCAAATCAGTTTTCAACCGAGGTAATTCATGTCCATTTGGTGTGAGCCTGTTATCTTGGAGTATGGCCAAGTTGTTGTCACATGCAGGGTTGCTTCTTCTGCCGTTTTTTTTCCTGGGATGTACTAAAAAAACAATTCCGCCCAACGTTCTCCTGATCTGGGTTGATGATTTACGCCCAGAGCTTGGTTGCTACGGTGCAGATCACATGCAGACACCACACATCGATGCACTAGCGGCCAGCGGCACGGTCTTTCTCAATTCCTACTGCAACATTCCTGTTTGTGGTGCTTCAAGAGCAAGTGTGCTCACTGGGTTGCGGCCTACATTGACGCGCTTCAAACGGTACTATTCCCGAGCAGACGAAGACGCTCCTGATGCCACCAGTCTTCCCGCCCTTTTTCAAAACTCAGGCTACTACACCGTCTCACGGGGGAAAATATCACACCACCAGCAAGACAATATCGATGCCTGGGACGAAATCTCGCGCCTGCGCGGAGCGAGCCCTCGAGACTACCGCCTCGAGCATAACATTGCGCTGGACAACACGGACGATCATCGTGGGATGGCTTTTGAGATTGGACCCGCAGGAGATACGTCTTATGTGGACGGCAGAACCACAATGCAAGCCTTGCGTGATTTGCGCAAACTGGCTGATCAGGAGCAACCGTTCTTTCTCGCCGTAGGATATCTTAAGCCTCACCTTCCCTTTAATGCGCCCGCTCGTTTCTGGGATCTTTACCCCTCATCCTCCATAGCACTGCCTGACAACGCCGAAATGCCGGAGGACGTCCCAAGCCTGGCCTTGCACACTTCAGGTGAACTCCGTCATTATAGTGGTATTCCGGAGACCGGTCCAGTCAGTGACTCGCTAGCAAAAGACTTAATTCGTGGCTACTATGCATGCGTTAGCTACTGCGATTTCTTGATTGGCAAGTTGTTGGATGGACTAGAGGATCTGGGGCTCAGAGAAAATACGGTGGTAGTATTGATGGGCGATCACGGATACAACTTGCTGGAGCACGGGCTCTGGTGCAAGCACAGCAACTATCGGACTTCACTGCAATCGCCGATCATCATCAGTGCACCTTCTCTTCCGGCAAAAAACCGTCGAAATGAGATCGTGGAATTTGTAGATATATATCCTACGCTGCGTGAGTTAGCAGGTCTTCCTGATCCCGGTCATCTTGAAGGGCTTAGTCTGGTTCGTCTTCTTAGCCGTGGATCCGTCAATTGGAAAAAAGAAGCCGTGTCCGTGTGGAAGAATGGATTCACACAAACCACGAATCAGTATGCTTACACGAAATGGATCAACGAAAACGACTCTATCATAGCCAGCATGCTTTTTGACCATCAATCGGATCCTGCGGAAAATGCAAACCTCATTGGGACTGATGCTGGGTTAAAAATACTGACGGAAATACACGTATCTAAGTGATTTCTTGTAAAACCGATAGGCAAATGAAAGTCATCAAATTCGCTGTTCTCATGGTCTTGCTGTTGCTAGTCTCGCTTGCGACCGCACAGCAGGATGCAAAATGCAGGGTCATTGTCCTTACTGATATCGAAGCAGATCCGGACGATACACAATCCCTAGTACGCCTACTACTGTATTCTAATCAGATAGACATCAGAGGTTTGATTGCGACCACATCATGTTGGCAGCAACATAGGATTTCTCCAGAATCAATAGGTAGTGTAATTAAGGCTTATGGCCTAGTACATTCTCGTTTGCTTGAGCACGAAAAAAATTTCCCTCCTGAAGAGAAACTTGAAGCTTTGATAAAGAAAGGGTCCCCCGTCTATGGTATGTTGGGAGTAGGCAAGGGAAAAGATACCGAGGGTTCGGATTGGATAGTAAACGAATTGAAAAGAGATGACCCACGTCCTCTTTGGATCTCTGTTTGGGGTGGAGCGAATACACTCGCTCAGGCATTGTTCTACATCCAGGAGTCATACTCCAAGGAAGAGGTAACGCGGCTAATTTCCAAATTAAGGGTATACACTATATCAGACCAAGATGATAGTGGGATTTGGATCCGAAATACTTTTCCAAACCTTTTCTATATAGTTAGTCCAGGAGACCATTATGGAAGTGCCTCTTGGACAGGAATCAATCACGTGGTTAGGGGCATAAATAATGAGACGATTAGTAATACTTGGATTGCAGAAAATATTCAACAAGGGCATGGTCCCTTAGGAGCGGTTTATCCAGATGTTGCATGGGGAGTTGAGGGTGATACACCAGCCTTCCTCGGCCTTGTTCCCAATGGACTTAACGATCCAGAGCATCCGCATTGGGGAGGTTGGGGTGGTCGCTACGAATTGTATCTCCCCGATTTTTCTGCAATGAAAGAAGGAAGTTCAGTAGTTGAAATTGCTCCAGAGACGCGTGCAATCTGGACCAATGCCACGGATTCGTATAATCCATACGATTTCCATGAGTTTGGCCGTACAGTTAGGCCAGACACCACTGCCTTTGTGGGATACAGGGAAACCCTCTGGAGGTGGAGAGATGACTTTCAGTATGACTTTGCTGCCAGAATGGATTGGACGACTAGATCATACGAGGATGCCAATCATCCGCCTATACCCCGTTTGAACCACGGAGAAAAGATATCGTTGAAATCTGGGGAAGGTTTTCTTCTTAGTGCTTTTCCATCTACAGATCCGGATGGTGATAATTTGAGCTTTCTCTGGTTTCACTACCCAGAAGCGGGCAACTATGTAGGCGAAATAGAGATGGGGGCGGAAAATGTACACAGTGTGCATATGACTGCTCCTCATGTTGATAAAGTTCAGACTGCACACTTCATCGTCAGAGTCACTGACAAAGGAACGCCTAGGCTATCGAGATATAAGAGGGTTATTGTCGAGATCACTCCGCATTGATCATGATACCAAGGTCGACCTATTTCAATCTTGGTTTCTTAGTGTGCCTATTCTCTTCGATTTGTTGCCAGAATGTGCCAGAGGGAGAGGAAAAACTTCGGGTCATCATCAGCACCGACATTGGCGGTACGGACCCCGATGACTTTCAATCGATGATACATCTCTTGATGTATTCAGATCGCCTACAGATTGAAGGATTGATTTCTTCTCCCTATGGTCCAGGACGAAAGAAGGACATCTTGGATATGATCGATCTGTATGGGCAGGATCTTCCAAAGTTGAAACGGCATTCTGCCGAATTTCCATCAGTAGAGGACCTGAAATTTGCCTGCAAACAAGGCGCAATCCAGGCAGCACCTTATCGGGGGTATTCCCAATCATCAGAGGGATCGGAATGGATTGTAGAATGTGCTCAAAGGACTGGTGATCAGCCGTTGTGGATATTGGTCTGGGGTGGATTGGAGGATCTGGCCCAAGCTCTTCATGACGCACCAGAAATTGAAAGCAAGATTAAAGTCTATTGGATCGGAGGACCAAACAAAAAGTGGAGTGTGAACGCGTACAGTTACATCGCTACACAGCATCCAGACTTATGGTTTATAGAAGCAAATGCAACATATAGAGGATGGTTCTTAGACGAATATGCAAGATCGGATCTTACTAATCGGGCTTTTTATCGTACCTACATCCAGGGACACGGAGCCATGGGAGTGGCCTTCAAAGACTACTATAATGGTGAGATTAAGATGGGTGACACTCCTTCCCTCATGTATTTATTGAACGGCAATCCAGATGATCCAACAGGACCCAGCTGGGGAGGCAGTTTTGAGAAACTTCGACATAGTCCGTACCATCTCTTTACTGATCAAAGTTCTGTTGAGGATACAGTAGCTGCATATGCAACCCTGGAATGGCGATTCAAAGGTCCCAACCAAAAAATACCAGTGGATTCAGTTTGTTTTGAACTGGAAATCTGGAATCAAAAATGGCCGGGGTATGCTATCGGAAACGGTACTTATGTAGTCCGCTATTCTTCCAAAAGACCAGAAAGCGAGCAGTATCATGTTTCCAGCAAAATCAAAGAACTAGAGGGCCTGTCCGGATTTTACAGGAGCACCATTCCCTGGCCGAGTGAGCAAGACGAAGATGATTGGGTATTGGGAGATCATTGGTATACCGATGTCAGAGAACCTGATATGTTTATTGGTTTCCAGCAGGGCGCAAAGACCGTTGCCAGATATCGTGAAGCTTTTCTATTGGACTGGGCCAAGAGGTGGACATGGTTAGCGGAGCACTAGAGATTCAGTTGCTAGAATGATATTGAGTGACCGAACTAAACATGGTATCTCAAATTAAACTTTGGCGATTCGATCGTTAGCCAGCATGTTTGTTTACCATCTGACGGATCCCTTTATTGAAAATGAAGACCCAATCACATGCCATTCATCTGCTCCAGTGCCAAGGTCAGTGCATGCGTTCCCTTTCTGCCACGACCCTGGGCTTCCACTGCCTTGTACATTTGATGTACGAGTGCAAGGCCGGGTAGGGAGAGGTTCATGCGTCGGGCTTCGTCCAGGGCAATCTCCATGTCTTTGACGAAATGTTCCACATAAAATCCTGGTTCAAAATTGCGCTTCACCACGCGGGGCGCAAGGTTGGACAAGGTCCAACACCCAGCCGCTCCACCGCTTATTGCGGACAGCATGGTATCCAGATCCAATCCGGCCCGATGCCCATACAAGAGTGCTTCACAGACGCCGATCATAGTGCCGGCAATGGTTATTTGATTGCACATTTTGGTGTGTTGACCCGATCCGGCTGGTCCCTGGTAGACAATATTCTTGCCCAAGATGTCCAATAGCGGCATAATGTCATCAACGGCTGTTTTGTCGCCACCGACCATGATGGATAAAGTGCCTTGTCGAGCACCCACGTCACCTCCCGATACCGGAGCATCAATGGTAGAGACACCAAGGGTCTGGCCCTTGGCAAAAATCTCTTCTGCCAAGGATGGCTTGGTCGTGGTCATGTCAATCAAGACAGACCCACTTCTTATCGTCGAGAAAACTCCATCCTTGCCAAAATAAACCGATCGGACATCCGCTGGGAAACCCACGATCGTAAATACAATGTCGGCGGTTTTCGCTACCGCCGCAGGCGAGTCGCACCACGAAGCACCATTTGCAATCAGATCACTTGCTTTCTCCTTCGTGCGGCTGTACACGCAAAGAGCGTAGCCTTCCTTTAATAAATGATCCGCCATAGGAGCTCCCATAACACCAGTGCCTATCCAGCCAATGACCGTCTTATTTGATAAACTTTCCATGGTAGACAAGTTATTAAACAAGAACCCAATTCAACAAAACGACG
>JAHQVP010000233.1 GCA_019634275.1 Saprospiraceae bacterium | reverse complement strand
GTCAGCATCATCTCGGTACACCCCATGGAGGCCAATGAATGACCAGCACAATCCATTCGTCTAGGAGTAGACTGTTCTTGCCCAGAACCTAATTGGTCTGGTATGTGTATGGTAAATGCCGGGCTCGCACAGGTCATGTCCACACGCAATATATCAATCGGATCAATTGGCACGTTACTGCCTGTTGCCGATACGGTATAATGGACCATGATGCTGGTAAAGCGCCCTCCAGCGGTACAGATCAGTTCTGGATCAAGTTCCACATGCAGATCATAGCCATTGGTGGATGAAAAGGTATGCGTGCATTGCCCAAAGCCCTCAACGTAGAGTGCTAAAAGAAGGCAACAGACAATAGTCAATGTCCTTAACATAATTACAGATTTGAGTGCGTCGTAATCCTTCTTTCAGAATTCGTAGACGTTTTAAAAAGAAAAATAGTGTTTAGTAATACTAATGTAGTGTTTCTGTAGTATAGACGCAAGCCGATGCCTCCTGTCACCATAAAGGACCAAACTTTGTAATTTTATTGTTAGATATGATGAAATCTTTAATGTGAATTATGGATCTCAAGGGTGATTGTTGAACCACGGAGTCCGCGGAGAACATGGAGAGGGGAACCGCTAAGGTGCTAGGGTGCTAAGTGGAGGTAAGGTTGAGGAGGGATTTGATGAAACCACGGAGGGCACAAAGAATATGGAGATGGGAATCGCTAAGTCGTTAAGGTGCCACGTGGGGGGTAAGGTTGGGGAGAGATTTGATGAAACCACGGAGGCACAGAGAACACGGAGAGGGGAACCGATAAGTCGCTAGGTGATGCAGGTGAATCTAAAGTCCATCCTCATATGAGAATTTATTCGATATAACTGTACCTTGTTTGTCTTTTGAGAGCATATGAACATGGAGCAACCATCATCTTATCTACAGCAGCTTAATGATGTCCAGCGTGCCGCTGTGACTACCGTGGATGGCCCCGTGATGGTGATCGCCGGCCCTGGATCGGGCAAGACTCGGGTCCTTACGTTTCGCATCGCGCACTTGCTGGAAAAAGAGGTCTACCCAGAGCAAATCCTGGCCCTGACTTTTACCAACAAAGCGGCGCGAGAAATGAAAGAACGCATTTCGATGGTGGCGGGAGACCAGACCCGACGCTTGTGGGCAGGTACTTTTCACTCCATTTTTGCCCGCATACTGCGCATCGAAGCGGAAAAAATCGGATTCCCGTCCAACTTTAGCATCTACGATACCGACGACTCCAAGTCCCTCCTGACTCGCATCATCAAGGAGATGCACCTCGATAAAAACCAATACAACGTGCAAGCCATTCGCGCACGCATCTCGTCTGCCAAAAGCAACTTGATCACACCGAAATTGTACGCCAAGGATGAAGAGTTGATGCGGATGGATCGCTTTCATCGAAGGCCAATGGTCTATGCCATCTACCAGCGCTACGTCAATGAGTGCCACAAGGCTGGTGCAATGGATTTCGACGACTTGCTATACAAGACCTACGAACTCTTCCAAAAAAATCCTGATGGTGTGCTGGACAAATACCGACAGCGATTTGCCTATGTGTTAGTCGATGAGTTTCAGGACACCAACTACCTTCAGTACAGCATCATCAAGAAACTGGTTAAGTACGAGGGTAGTCCTCGCAACATCTGTATCGTGGGAGATGATGCACAAAGCATTTATGCTTTTCGTGGAGCAACGATTGATAATATCCTAAACTTTAAAGTTGATTTCCCGGAGCTGCAGACCTTTAAGCTGGAACAAAATTATCGCTCCACCCACTACATCGTACAGGCGGCCAATCGGGTGATCGAAAACAACAAACGTCAAATCCAAAAGAAGATCTGGACTGACAAACGAGACGGGCAGAAAATCAAGCTGTTCCAAGCGGTCTCCGACAATGAAGAAGGCCGAAGAGTCGCCGACCTCATCGTCGAGTATAAGAACCGGCACCACATTGCCAGCAGTGAGATCGCCATCCTGTATCGAACCAATGCGCAGTCCCGGGTTTTTGAAGAATACTTGCGCCGCTACAATATTGAGTACCGCATTTTTGGAGGACTCTCTTTTTATCAGCGCAAAGAAGTACGCGACCTCATCGCCTATCTGCGACTATCCGTCAATCAGCGCGATGAAGAAGCCTTACGCCGCATCATCAACTATCCAAAGCGAGGCATTGGCAATAGCTCCATCGACAAGTACAGTCAATTTGCTGCAGAGCAAGACATCTCCCTCTGGGAAAGTCTGGAGCAGTTTCCTGCCAGCAGTAGAGTAAAAAAACTGGTGGCTTCTTTCCGTACCATGATTGATTCCTTCAGTCAAAAGGCAGAAACCTTGGGCGCATACGAAGTAGCGTCCCACATCGCTCAGGCATCGGGTATTTTGGATACGCTTAAGCGAGACAACTCCCTGGAGGGACTGGGCAGGTTGGAAAACCTTACGGCGCTCCTCGATGGCATTAAGGAATTTGCGGACTATGATGAGGTCGATGGTGTGCTGCTGACGGAAGACAAAAGTCTGGCCTCTTACCTGCAGTCGATCTCTCTTCTTACCGACATGGACGAAGACAGTGGGCAGCAGGATTACGTAACCTTAATGTCTGTCCATGCCGCTAAGGGATTGGAATTCGACGCCATATTTGTAGTGGGTTTGGAAGAGAACATCTTCCCGTCCTTTCAATCACTGGAAAGTCAGGATGCCATTGATGAAGAGCGTAGGCTCTTCTACGTAGCAATCACACGGGCACGCAAACTCTTGTGCTTGTCCTTTGCCAATTCTCGCTATCGTTTCGGCAAGATTGTCTACAATCCAGCCAGCCGTTTTGTGGGTGAACTAGGAGACGAGCTGGTGGACAGCAGCATCAAGAAAAAACCACGCGGCAGCATCCTGGAAAGTCGCGGGACCGCAACCGTAAAGGGCAATTTTAAACCTCGGGAAAAGGCAACACCACGCAAAATCCCCGTGCCCGCTGATTTCGTGCCGGCTGCTCCTTATGAAATCCAAAATGGAATGCGGGTGCGTCACCTAAAGTTTGGCGAAGGCAAGGTGATCAGCCTGGATGGCAGTAACGACTCCCGTGTGGCTACCATCTTTTTTCCTGACATCAGCAATCCCCGCCGCCGGATCATGCTGAAATTTGCCAAGCTGGAGATATTGTAGCTCGCTACGCTCGCGGGTCAATGCTCGCTGTCGCTTCGCGGGTCAAGGCTGCGCTACGCTCCGCCGGAGGAAAAGGCTTCGCTGCGCTTCGCCAGGGGCAAGGCTGCGCTGCGCTCCGCTGAGGAAAGCTTCGCTGGCGCTACGTGTGCAGCCATTGAACCCTCTGTGTCAATTGCACCAATTGTACCCATTGAACCTATTGCACCCATTTTCCCCACTTAACCCGCTTTGCCCACTTAACCAACTTAGTCTTTTCTCTACTTCTTATTCTTACTCTGTTTGCTCTACTTCCTCTGTTTGCTCCGCTTCCTCTTTTTCCTCCTCTTCCTCTACTTCCTCCCCAAAGCAACCCCTCCTCACCAATCATAAACTTATCTGCCACGCAATTCCTTGATATTGCCATGAATATTGATCTTTGTGTTGTATGATGGTATCAAACACCCTTGAAGAAATTACGCTCGATCGTATCGAAGATGCCATCTCCGATATCCGAGCTGGCAAAGTAGTCATCGTGGTAGATGATGAGGATCGAGAGAATGAAGGTGATTTTATCTGTGCCGCCGAGAAGGTTACTCCTGAGATCATCAACTTCATGGCAACCCATGGACGAGGTTTGATCTGTACACCGATCACAGCAGCTCATGCCCAGCGCCTGGGATTGCAGAAAATGGTCAATGAAAACACGGACCTCCATGGCACCGCCTTTACCGTATCGGTTGATTACAAGAAGAAGGGGTGCACCACAGGAATATCTGCCTATGATCGCGCCACGGGCATCAAAGCTTTGGTGGATCCTACTTCCATACCGGAGGACTTTGCACGGCCCGGGCACATTTTTCCACTGGTCGCCGCTGCAGGGGGTGTGTTAAAACGGAGTGGGCACACCGAAGCGGCCATTGACCTTGCCCAAATGGCAGGGTTAGATCCGGCAGGCGTGTTGGTGGAAATACTAAATGCCGACGGAACAATGGCGCGTCTGCCTCAATTGGTGCAGATAGCTAAACGGTTTGATCTCAAACTCATCAGCATCAAAGACCTGATTGCATGGCGCATGCAAACGGAACGGCTCGTCGCAAAAGTCAAAGAGGTAAAGGTGGACACCAATTTTGGGGCTTTTACCCTCCATGCTTTCCGGGAATCGAGTTCGGGACAACTCCATCTGGCGGTAAGCAAAGGAGAGTGGGATGAAAGCGAGCCCATTTTGGTACGCGTCCATGCATCCACAAGTTCTGGAGACCTGGTGGGATCACTGATGAAGGGATACCAGGATGAAATCCTTAAGACACTGGAGATCTTGGGCACGGAAGGACGTGGAGTATTGCTCATGCTCCGGCATCCAGAAGAAGACGATGAGCTCATCAAAATTTTTGAAAAGCTAGAAGATCAGGTTGCCAGTGGTTCTTCTCCAGATCCATATCCACAACTAGGACATACCAACACACAGCGCAGCTATGGGATCGGGGCCCAAATTCTTCATGACTTGGGCATTCGGAAAATTCGACTGTTGACCAATAATCCCAAGAAACGTGTGGGTCTTCAGGGGTACAACCTGAAGATTGTAGAAAACGTAGCCATCAGCTGACCGATATTTATTTTATCTGTGTTTGACTCACTTAAAAAGGTATCACGGTATGACGACACATCCATCCCCTCTGTATGGCTATCTTGATCCAGCATACCTCTGTGATCGTGAAAGCGAGCTTTCCGGGCTAGTCTAATCCTAAAAAAACATCATGTCGTATTGCACGCTATGGGCAGCATGGGCTATGTAAAAAGTGTGTTGCATCCTGCCTCATATCCTCGTAATTTGATGAATGTGATCTTGCTACTATGGAAGTACTAAGAATTGCCCTACTTGTTTTACTCTTAACTATGCCTTTCTACGGAATGGCGCAAAAACGCGCGCATGGCCCAAAAGCCAAGAATACACCAGCATGGCAGAAAGAAAAATCTACTTCGGTAGCCCTCACGACCAGGCAACCGATAAAGGTCAAGAGTCTTCACCACAAGAACAGATCCATCGTCAAGACGCAAGACATTCTTCCGATTTATCTTAATCGTTACAAAGGGCAGAAAGGTCCATGGTACGATGTGGTGCTGATTGGAAAGCCAAAGAAGCTAATCAGGTCTAGGAAAAAGCGCATTCGATTTCGCTCATCCTTCCAGTAGTGTAAAACCAGGCAACACTCTTCGTCGCCACATCAGTCCAATGAAAACCCCATCAGAAAATGGCGGGACTATGGAGACACAACATCCCCTATACGTTAGCAAGTGTCTCTGAAATGTCTGTCTTAGAAGCCTGCCAGGCCGGTAAGACGGCGGCAAGAAATCCGAGCACCAGCGCTCCAACCAGGAGGAGTCCCTCCTCTTTGAGAAATTGCAGGCCGGAAAACGAGTATCGATAAGACTCCTGCATGGCATTGGCAAATACTTCCATCCCAATGTGGCTCAGCAACATGCCCAGTACGTAACCTACCACAGCAATGGTGAGGCCTTCAATGATGATCAAGGCAAATAGTCTTCGCGGAGTTGAACCCATAACACGCATCAATGCCAGCTCATGCTTGCGATCTCTTAGAGACGAAAACAGGGATATGAAAATGCTAAGGCCAGAGACGAAGATGATAACAAAGGCCAGGACGGTGAGCACTTGCTCGCCGGTACTCATCAAATTGTACACTCGATTGATCTCAATGGCAGGAGTGGCAGCCTGAAGGTCTGTGTTTTCGTTGATGCCTCGTTGCATGTTTAACGCCTGAAAATTTCGGCCCTTAAATTTTACCAGTAAGGAAGTGATCTCCTTGCTCAGGTCTTCCTCGAGCAGTGGTTTTGGCACCACGCGCAGATCATGATCGGTATGTGCGCTATCCGGAAGCTCCTCATGTTCGTGCACCAGCCAAAAGCTCTGAGTGGTCACCAAAATGAGCTGATCTACTACCGATCCGGTAGCTTCGAGGATGCCCACTACCTCAAAGGCGTGCTCATCATGCTCCATGTCAGCATCGTCCATGAAGCCATGGGAACTGGCAAACTTGCTGCCAATTGACAGCCCAAGTTTATCGGCTACAGCAGCACCAATGGTGGCCTCGAAGTTCTTTTCCCAGATGCGACCACTGGCAACATCTACGTCGTACAAATCGAGAAAATCTTGTTCGGTTCCGATGATGCGGTATCCCTTATAACTGTCGCCCATGGACAAGGGAATGGAGGTGCTGATCAACGGATGCTTGGGATTAAGGAATGGCTTTGCTTCTTGCAGTGAGATGTTGCCCGTAGGGGCATCTATGTGGTACATGCTGCTCAGAATCGGCTGCAAAGGACTGCCCTTGGCACCAATCACCAAGTCGATTCCTGCCAAATTTCGCTCAAAGTTCTTCTGGAGTTGAGATTGTAGCAGAAACAGAAGTGAAATAAGGGCAATTCCCAGAGCAAAAAGGATCACACTCAGCGCTGTAGACCAGGGCTTAAAGGAGAGATTTTTCCAGCTAAGTTTTAATAAGTTCATGCCGTCTTGCCGATTGGGTCCAAAATTACCTGCTTATCAAAGACAGCCTTGAGTCGAGTATCATGGGTCACAATCATCAATGTTGCGCCTACCTCTTCCGCTTGCTCTCTAATAAGGCTGATCACTTCTTCCGCGTTTTTATCATCCAATGCTGATGTTGGTTCGTCTGCTAAGATGACCGACGGCTTGTTGATCAGGGCTCGAGCAATGGCCACCCGTTGTTGCTCCCCTACGCTTAGGTCGTTGGTCCCGGAATTCAACTTATGCCCAAGATTGAGTCGATCGAGTAGTCCTTTAATCTGGCTAAGGTCCTGGGCAGCTCCCGATAGCGACTGCGCCATGGCGAGGTTCTCCTTGACGGTCAGTGCACGTAAAAAATAGGACTGCTGAAAAATCACCCCAATGTGTTGTCCACGGAAGCGATCCAATTCCGACGCACTCATGTGACCCAATGACTGGTCGTCGACCCACACCTCACCACTCGTCGCAGTGCGCAATCCTGCCAGCAAATGCAATAAGGTGGTTTTACCACTTCCGGACTGTCCTAAAAGCAGCCAATGCTCGTTGGCCTGGCATTCGACATCAGGAAAGGAGATCGGTGCATTGCCGTGATAGGCAAATTGTAGGTTCTTGGTTCTTAGCATGCTGTCTTAGATCACTTCGAAGTTAGAAATCTTCCGCCTTATTGTACTCTGTGCATCCGACTTTACTAACTTTTATCCATGGCAATGGCACAACATAGTGCAATCATCAAGGAGATCGGAAAAGATCTCGGATTCACTCAAGTGGGAATCAGTAAAGTGCGTAGACTGGATGAGGAGGAGAACAAGCTAGCCGCCTGGCTGACACAGCACCACCATGGGACAATGGATTGGATGGCCAATCACTTTGAAAAGCGCTTGGACCCTGCTAAACTGGTGCCCGGTGCACGTTCTGTCGTGAGCCTCCTCTACAATTACCACTGCGAGAATGTCCAACCCGATGATGCACCCAAAGTAGCCACCTACGCCTATGGCAGGGATTACCATAAAGTGATCCGAAACAAACTGAAGGAATACATTGGTCGGATACGAGAAAGCATTGGCGCTGTAGAAGGACGATGTTTTGTGGACTCGGCTCCCGTCATGGAACGGCAATGGGCAAGACAAAGTGGCCTGGGATGGCTGGGCAAAAACACGCTGTTAATCCATCCCCGAAGAGGCTCCTATTTCTTCCTGGCTGAACTCATCATCGACCTTCCTTTGGAGCCTGATCATCCGATCAAAGATCATTGCGGTACCTGCACTGCATGCATCGACGCCTGTCCTACCGATGCCATCGACAAGGAGGGATACCTCTTGGATGCCTCCAAGTGCATCTCCTATCTGACCATCGAGCTAAAGGATAGAATCCCACCTGAGTTTCATGGAAAGATGGAAAATTGGGTTTTTGGTTGTGACATCTGCCAACAAGTATGCCCGTGGAACCGCTTTGCCTCCCCTCACGAAGACGAGGCGTTATCAGCCAAACCGGCCCTCAAGACCATGATGGAGCGAGACTGGAAGGAAATGTCTGAAGAAGTCTTCGAAAAAGCCTTTGCCGGCACGCCTCTAAAACGAGCAAAGTACCAGGGCATACGTAAGAATTTAGAAGCCCTCAACAGGCGCTAGCCATGCTGATCACTAAGGGGTCTGGCTCGGATCAACGCTGCATTAGGAGATGATGGATCACGTGATTTAAGACAATTTGAAAACCAGCGAAGGCAACGATTTTTCCTGAAACTCGATCTATCTCGTACCACTACAACAAAATTTTTTCGGTATGAATTTTCGAGTGCATCTCCTCTTTGGGGCACTGATGCTGGCAATGCCATTGCTTGCGCAAGTAAGTCCTTACATCCATGTAGACCAATTTGGATATTTGGTCTCCGCAGAAAAAGTCGCGGTACTGAGTGATCCACAGGAAGGATTTAATGCTTCACTTTCCTATCAACCACCGCAGAACCTGGAGGTAAGAAATGCCAGCTCCGATGCCGTGGTCTTTACAGGGCCCGTGGAGCAATGGAATAACGGATCCACACACGAACAATCGGGAGACAAGGGCTGGTGGTTTGACTTTAGTGACGTGACTACGCCTGGTGAATTCTATGTTTTCGATGCTTTAAACAATGAACGATCAGCCACCTTCGAAATCGGCTCGCGACCTTACGATGAGATTCTCAAGGCAGCTGGACGCATGTTCTATTACAATCGATGCAACAGTGCAAAAGAAGCTCCCTATGCGGAATCAAATTGGACGGACGGTATTGATCATGTCCAAACACTGCAAGATAGTGAGTGCAGCTACCTATACGATCCCGAAAATGCAGCCCTTCGTAAAGACCTGACTGGAGGTTGGTGGGATGCCGGTGACTACAACAAGTATGTCCGATTTGCCGTGACCGCAGTACACGATCTGCTTCAAGCCTGGGAGGAAAACCCTGCCGCCTTTGGAGATGATTGGAACATCCCGGAAAGTGGGAATGGCATTGCAGACATCATTGACGAAGTCATATGGGAGTTGGATTGGGTAACCAAGATGACCAATCCAGACGGATCTGTGCACAATAAAATGGGCAGTATAGACTATGGACACAACACCCAAATTCCTCCCAGCAACAACACGGACAGAAGGTACTATGGCCCCACCTGTACCAGTGCATCTGCGTCCGTAGTGGCAATGTTTGCCCATGCCGCTTTTGTTCTGGGCAAGATTCCCCAATTGCAGAATTATGCTGCAGAGCTGGAGGCCACGGCGCTGCTATGCTATGCGTATGTGAAGGACTACATGGATGTCAATAATTTTTCCCTGGAGACCAATTGTGACGATGGCCAAATTAAGGCGGGAGATGCCGATGCGGACTGGTTTGCCCAAATCGAACTGATGATCACGGGCGAGATCTATTTGTTGACGCTCACTCAAGACACCTCATACAATTACTACACCGGCAACTGGTATTGGAGCACCGAGCAAAGCAACTACTACTGGTCAGGCAATAAGACAGACCTGGAAGGTGCTCTTGTACACTACCTTTCCTTGCCCAGCACGATCGCCAGAGATTATATTCAGGAAGACATTCGTACCAAATTGATCGGAGCTGCCAATGGAAACGATGTGGGGTATTTTGGCTGGACCGAAGCTGATCTCTATCGCGCTCAAATGCGGTCAGTGGACTATTTCTGGGGCAGCAATCGCATCAAAGCACAATTGGGGAGACTCAATCTTCAGGTGGAACAAGTAGACCCAAATTTTGCAGGAGATGGTCGGCGCAAAGCAGCGCAGCAATTGCACTACTTCCATGGCGTCAATCCTCTGGGATTGGTCTATTTATCCAATGCCTACGAGCAAGGGGCCGATCGCTGCATAAATGAGATTTATCATGGCTGGTTTGCGGATGGCAGTGATTATGATCATGCCTTGAACTCTACTTTCGGCCCTCCCCCGGGATACCTGGTCGGCGGTCCAACATATCAATACGCCTCTCCCAATGTCGAGCCTGCACCCGATCTGCTTTCTCCACCACATGGTCAGCCGGTGCAAAAGGCCTACCTGGATTTTAACACCAGTTTTCCACGCAACTCGTGGATCGTCGCGGAACCCGCCATCTATTATCAAGCCGCCTATGTCCGCCTCCTCGCCAACTATGTGGGCAATGAAATGCCGCCAAGTGACGATGATGCTACCCATCTGGAATTGAACGATCAAACCATTGGATTCTACTTGAGTCCCTTGGGTGACAAATTTATCCTTGAAGGAGATCTTGAGCAGTACAACGTCACCGTGCTCCGAGCCGACGAAACCATTTTTCAGGAACTCAACCTCACAGGAGATCAAGCCACTTTGCTCATCTCAGATTTTCCAGCAGGAGCCCTGATAAAGGCTGTGCATAAGTCAAACCAGGTGCTGCATTTTCAGAACCACCTGCAGTAGGAAGCTCCGAGGTACGAGCAGATCTTCGCTATGAATCCTGTTTGGCAAATACCTTCTTAAGCAGTTGAGAGGTGCGGGCGCTCACATCTGTTCGGATCTTCTGTTCCTCTTGTTCCACCATGCCAAACATTCCCTTCAAAGCTTCCTCGGTGACATAATCATCCAATCGCGGATTTACCTGATCCACGAATGGGATCTTGTTATACGTCGTAATGGCTTTCTCCCAGTATTCGATGGCATTGAACTTATTGAGCGAATTGACGATCACCGGTTGAAATTCATTGTAGAGTGGTCGAGATGTTTCGTCTTCAAGGTAACGTGTTGCAGCATCATCAGCACCTAACAAGATGTTAGTGGCATCTTCAAATGTCATGGACTTAATGGCATCTACAAAGATGGGCTTGGCTGATTTAGCCGCATCCTCTGCTGCCTGATTCAACTTCTTTACGATCTCGTTCTCTACGGTTGCAAAACCGGGCACCTTGCTGAGTTTATCGGTGACCTTCCTTGCTTCTGCAGGGAGCAGTATTTTATAGGGGCTGTCAAAGTATCCCTTATCCTGACTGAGTTGCTCCGAACCCTTTGATACACCGATGCGCAATGCTTCTTTAAGTCCACTGGCGATTTCCGCCACCGAAGGCTCTCCAAGTGTCGATTGCACTTCCTGCAAGACATCGCAAGAGGTAAAAGAAAGGATGAGGGCTAAGAGAGAGACGCGAATCCACATAATGTTGCTTTTTTTACTCTAGTAAGACGCAAATATGACGATTCGAAGTGTTAGAGAAAGGATAATGTTTTCCAACAAGACAACGTATGGCATGTTTGCTTTTATCAGCAGCTAAAAAAAGGGCATGGAATTCTTGCGTACCATAATGCCAAATCTAGACCTTGCCGAAATAAAGGAGCCTTGTAACTCCTGTCCAGATTTTCTCAATGCTATGCAGCATAAATCATTTAAGACTGAATCCTTGCTATGATTCCAAACAGAAATCTAGAGATGGACTTTCGCTTACAGACAATGGAAGACATCTACGACTTGGCCAACGGCGAAACGGACATTGCGCACAGGCATGACTACTATACGGTTTTGTTGGTCGAGGATGCAATAGGCATGCATACCATAGACTATACCAAATTCCCCTTTGGCAAATCCGAAGTGCATTTCGTGAGCACCGGGCAGGTACATCAGATCCAACTCGAGCAGAGGCCAATTGGTAGCGTAATTACCTTCACGCAAAGCTTTCTGATGGAGAGCGGCATCCCCGAAGATTTCATAACCAATATTAATCTATTCCAAAATTTTGGTCATTCCCCACCATTAAAGCTCGATGGGACAACGTTCCATCTGCTCAATAGAATTACAAAAGAAATGTCCACTTGCCTTTCAACCGACCTTTACTATGGGCATCGAGCGGCAGGAGCGCTTCTACAACTCTTCCTAATTTACTGCAGCAACAGTACTCAGCTTGATGCTGCCCAACTTGACACCGAGAATGCAGCCATCTGCATCCATAGAGCTTTTAAGCAATTGGTTGAAGAAAGGTTTACCCATTGGCACAAGGTGCAAGAATATGCTGCCGAACTTCATATCTCAAGAAAACATCTTAGCCAAACCATTAAAAAAATCACTGGCAAAGTAGCCAAGGAGCATATTCAGGATAGGCTTACCTTGGAAGCAAAGCGACTCTTGCTCCACACCAGTCTGCCCATCAGCCAGGTCGGGTATGAGATTGGATTTGAAGAGCCTTTGTATTTCAGTGCATTTTTTAAAAAACGAGTGGGGGTCTCTCCAAGTCGTTTTCGGGCCGTAAGATAATGTCGTCTCTGGCTACCATTCATAAGCTACCCGAGAAATGAGGGGTGGACTACAGCTAAAAGTCAAGGCATACGCGCCAAATGCAAAGGAGAGGATCACCATATCTTAGAGCATCCAGTGCAGTATCCGTCAATTTTACACGTTTCTACGACTTTTTCACATCTTTTCCGCCCTTACCCTAGCGCATATTTGCAATGGAATTATTTCTTATTAGTCAAATAAATATTGGAGCATAGCAATGGAATCAGTAATGCATAGGGCGAACAGCAGAGGGCATGTAAACCACGGATGGCTAGATTCTCACCATACATTCTCTTTTGCAAACTACTACCATCCAGAACGAATGAATTTTGGAGTTCTCAGAGTGCTAAATGACGACATTGTCCAGGGCGGTAAAGGGTTCGGGCGACATCCACATAAAAACATGGAGATCATTTCCATCCCGCTGCATGGCGATCTGGAACACAAAGACAGCATGGGCAACAGCACTGTTATCAAACAAGGAGATGTCCAAGTCATGAGTGCAGGCAGTGGCGTATTTCACAGCGAGTACAATAAGAATGAGCATAAAGAAGTGCGCTTTCTGCAAATTTGGATGCACCCCAATAAGCAGAATGTGCAACCGCGCTATGACCAAATTACTTTGAAGCATAACAGCAAGAACCGATTGCAACAAATCCTGTCGCCAAGTCCCTCAGATGAAGGTGTCTGGGCGCATCAAAATGCATGGTTCTACATTGGAGACCTCCAGGAAGGCTTCAGCGTTTCCTACAAAGTCCAAGACCGCAAAAATGGCGTATATGCCTTTGTTTTGGAGGGGGATCTCAGCATCCAGGGCCACGCACTAAGTAGGAGAGATGGGTTGGGTATATGGGACATTGAAGATGTTAGCATTGAAGCAACGAAAGATGCCAAGCTCTTACTCATGGATGTGCCAATGGAATGAAGCTTAAACCCATGGATGAAAGGGCCAAGGGTGGCAAAGAATTACACATTCGGTTAACCCGCTGGGGCATGTCCGTGCATTTCAATTTCTGCATGCTGCACTGGGCCACCTACCATCGGACGAAGCTTTCGAACCTTGACCGTCAACTCCGCCGGAAATGGACACTCTTTGCACAGCCTGTCCAAAATCTGTTCCGCCACCGTCTCAATGAGGCTTTGTGAATTTTCCATCTCCTTCTGACACACGGCATAGATGTCTTGATAGTTAAAAGTGCGCTTGAGATCGTCATTGATGTCCTGCTGTTGCAGGAGGCCACTTACCTCTACATCAACCTCGTAGTCATTGCCTACGGTATGCTCTTCGGCATAATAGCCGTGAAATGCCCTAAACTGCATTCCTCGAAGTGCAATTTTATCCATCTTTGTGCGATTTAAATTTTGCTTTCGACAATATCGCTAAATCTACTTTGCCATGTCTGGTTCAGATCGTTTTCAAAGCCATGATTACTACCTCCTCGATGAGCTATTAGACGAGGAGCATCTCATCGCGCGAGATGCCGTACGCAGCTGGGTGACCCAAGAGGTAAGCCCCATCATTGAAGATTTTGCGGAACGGCACGCATGTCCGACCCACCTCTTCAAAGCGCTGGCCGAAATAGGAGCGTTTGGACCAAGTCTTCCGGCAAAATATGGGGGCGGAGGCATGGACGAGATCGCCTATGGCATCATCATGCAGGAGTTGGAGCGGGGAGATTCTGGTATTCGATCCATGGCTTCTGTTCAAGGCTCTCTGGTCATGTACCCGATCTATCGTTTCGGTTCAGAAGAGCAACGGCTAAAGTATCTACCCAAATTGGCCTCCGGAGAATTCGTCGGTTGCTTTGGCCTAACGGAGCCCGATCAAGGTTCTGACCCCGGGGGAATGCATGCTCATTTCAGGGAAGATGGTGACCATGTCATCCTGAATGGATCAAAAATGTGGATCACCAATTCTCCTATAGCAGACGTAGCAGTAGTTTGGGCCAAAAATGAGGAAGGGGTGATACAAGGCATGATCCTGGAAAAAGACATGCCCGGTTTTTCTGCTCCTGAAATCCATGGCAAATGGTCCTTGCGAGCCTCGATCACTGGCGAACTCGTTTTTGAAGATGTACGAGTGCCCAAGGCCAACATTTTGCCAGGAGTGAGTGGTCTCAAAGGCCCATTGTCCTGTCTTTCAAAAGCACGATATGGAATCGCATGGGGAGCCATTGGTGCTGCCATGGATTGTTATGACAGCGCCTTGCGCTACAGCTTGGAGCGAGAACAATTCGGTCGTCCCATTGGAGGTTTTCAATTGACACAGAAGAAACTGGCTGAGATGATCACCGAAATCACCAAGGCCCAGCTTTTGGCCTGGCGCCTGGGCACCTTGGCCAATGATGGCAAAGCCTCACCTGCTCAGATTTCTATGGCGAAACGAAACAATGTGCTCATGGCCCTTGAAGTCGCTAGAGAAGCTCGACAGATCCATGGAGGCATGGGCATTACGAATGAGTACCCCATTATGCGCCACATGATGAATCTCGAAACCGTCTTGACCTACGAAGGAACGCATGATATTCACTTGTTGATTACAGGCATGGATGTAACGGGGCTAAATGCGTTTAAATGAGAAGTGAGTATGGAGTACAGCCATGATCCGTAATCCACATTCCATGCTCTAAAAAGCCAGAAAAAGTTAACATTCATCTAAAACCTTCGCCCTGCGACACTAAATTTTTTAAATTCTCGCTGTATCATTACGATCACGATGCGTTGGATAGTTGCAATTGTCTTTTGCGGTCTCGCCGCTGCACTTGATGCTCAGGTAGCAGAGATTGCCTTGTACAACCCTTCTTTTGAAGATATACCTCGTCATAGCCTGCCACCACGTGGGTGGATAGACTGTGGGTTTCCAGGGGAGACCCCTCCCGACGTGCAGCCCTCGGGAGCGTGGGAAGTGTATCGGCCGGCTTATCACGGCAATACGTATCTCGGCATTGTCACCAGAGAAAACGATACATGGGAATCAGTAGGGCAGCGACTTGTTTCTCCGCTACTCAAAGGACAATGCTATGAATTCAGCATGTACATGTGCATGTCCAGTGAGTACTGGAGTGCGGTGATTCCCGATTCTGTGAAAGACGTACAACTCACCGATGAAGAAAGGGCCGCCCTACAGGAAAAGAACTTTAATCGACCGATCATTCTTCGAATCTGGGGAGGGGATGGCTACTGTACGAAAAAAGAACTGCTTGCCTCCAGTGAACCCGTCGAAAATACCTACTGGGAAAAGTACAGCTTCCGCTTCGAACCAGAACGCGACATTTCGCACCTGGTGTTTGAGGCCTTTTATAATACCCCTACACTGTTTCCATACAATGGGAACCTCTTGTTGGATCATGCATCGACCATCCAGTTGACCGCTTGCGATGGTCAGGAAGAATTGGTGATTGCTCCAGCTGTGCAATTATTGCAGCCCATCGAAAAAATCGATCGACGCAATCACCAGGTGCGAATAAATGCCACCGTACGCAACATAAAATCGGAAGAGCAAATCACTTTTGAAGTCAATGAAACCGACATACGGGTATTTAACTTCGATGCAGCCACGAGTTCCTTCACCACCGCCGTTTTCTTAAAACCGGGGCGAAACACGATCTATCTGAAGGCCAAGAACAGTGCCGGAGAAGCCTATGACGAAACTTCTGTCTATATCCCAGAATTGGCAAAACCAGCAGTGGTGACCACACCACCTGAGCCCGAGCCGACCGAAGAGCCGCCGGCCACAGAACAATCGATTGTCGAGGCGCCTCCTCCCAAAGTTTATACCCTCATGCCCGAACTCAATCGGGTGGAGCCGAAGCCGGGACAGATATTCAAAGTCAAGGGCTTGTCATTTAAAGCCGATTCTACACGGATCGAGCGCGAATCACAGTCTGTCCTGGACGAATTGCATCAATTCTTACTGGAACATCCAACCGTTTCTGTTGAGATTGGGGGCCATACCAATGGCATACCTAGAGCCGATTATTGCGACAGACTATCGAAGCTACGCGCAAGTTCAGTGGCACGCTATCTGGAAGAAAAAGGCATTTCTGCAGAACGCCTAACGGCAAAAGGCTATGGAAAGCGCTTCCTGATTGCTTCTGACGATACACTCGAAGGGAGGCTCAAAAATCAAAGGGTAGAAATAAAGATTTTAAGTACGTCCTGATCTAAACCATCTCCACGCTAAAGCCTAGCGATAAAAGATCTTTCCAAAAATCAGGGTACGACTTATCAACAACCCGTACGTCCTCAACGATCACGTCATCCAGCAGGGCCAAGGGAGCGAACGCCATGGCCATCCGATGATCGTGATAGGTAGCAAACGAAGGCGTCTTCTCCCAACTGGACTTTCCTTCGGTTACAAAAGTCTCCTGATCACTTCCTGACAATTTGGGAGGCAACGGATAGAAAAAGACGTTCGTCTTGGCCAACTCTTGTTTGAGGGCAAGTATCCGATCCGTTTCCTTAATGCGCAATGTTTCTAATCCTGTGAAAACCGCAGGTATGCCCAATCCTGCGGACACCACCGCCATGGTTTGGGCAATATCTGGACAATCCAAATAGTGGTGTTTAAAGGTGCGCTTACGCTGCTGATTCTGTTGCAATCGCAAGACCTTCCCGTCCCAACTGCTTACGACCCCCAATTGCTCGAAAAGGGACATGCACACGGAATCTCCCTGCCAGCTGTCTGCAAAAAGACCGCTAAGTCGCAGATCGACATCCTCAGCCAAAGCTGCAAGCGCATAGTGGTAGGACGCTGCTGACCAATCCGCTTCCACTACAAAATCTGCAGGCGAATAGCCAGTAGGTGCAATTTTGATCTGCGACCCTTCAAACTCCACTGAAGCGCCAAAATGCTTCATGATCTCTATCGTCATGTTGAGATACGACGGGGAGACCAGGTCTCCTTCTAATTCGATTTGCAGTCCACCTGGCAGGGTCGGTCCAATCATGAGCATGGCTGAAATAAACTGACTGGAGATGGTCGCAGGCATGCGCACAGTGGCTCCGACTGCTATCTCCCCTGGTGATCCAATCATCAAGGGAGGATAACCTTCCTTGTGTTTGTAGCGGATGGAAGCTCCCAATCCATTAAGTGCATCAACAAGAGCACCGATGGGACGCTCCTGCATCCTGGCGGAACCGGTCAACTCCTGGGTGCCTTCCTGCAATGCTAAATAAGCCGTAAGAAATCGAAAAGTGGTGCCGGCCGGGCCCACGTCAAGCACATTGGACGAAGTCGTCAACAATCGGTCCAAGGTCTCGGTATCCTTGGCCGTAGACAGTCCTTCTAAGTTGAAGTCGTGTCCAGACAATGACCGGATGATCAAAGCCCGATTACTGATGCTTTTAGAGCCGTCCAATCTGATGGCGCCTTTAACGGAGCCGCCTTTCGGTTTCTTTACTTTAAAGTTCATTCTTCCTCTCTGCTTGCCTTACCTCTCTTGTCGTAGGCATGGATGATCTCTTTCACCAGACGATGCCGAACCACATCATCTGCTGTTAGTCTTATGGTCGCAATTCCTTTTAGTCCCGACAAAATATCAATGGAGGTGCGTAGTCCGGAACGCACACTTCTTGGCAGGTCAATCTGAGAGAGATCGCCATTCACGATGCATTTCGCTGAAGGTCCCAGACGGGTAAGAAACATTTTTAACTGAGTGGAGGTAGCATTCTGTGCTTCGTCCAAAATGATGAACGCATGGTCCAACGTCCGACCGCGCATAAAAGCCAGAGGAGCCACTTCAATCGTTCGGTTGGTCATAAAATGCGTGAGCTTGTCAAATGGGATCATGTCATCCAATGCGTCATAAAGGGGACGCAAGTAAGGATCTACCTTTTCCTTAAGGTCACCGGGCAAGAATCCCAAGCTCTCCCCTGCTTCGACCGCCGGTCGGGTCAAAATGATCTTTTTCACTTGCTTGTTCTTCAGTGCTCGGACGGCCAACGCCACCGCAGTATAGGTCTTTCCCGTTCCTGCCGGTCCCACTGCAAATACGATGTCGTTCTTTCCTACGGCCTCGACAAGTCGCTTCTGATTGAGTGTACGCGCTCGAATGGGCTTGCCTGTCCGGCCATGCACGATGACCGTCTTATTATCAAATATGGCATCAAACTGAGACGGATCTCCATTGAGGAGATTGATCACAGTATCTGTAGAAAGCTCCTTATCCTTCTTCAGCATGCGCACCATTAACTCAAACTTGGACTTCGCGCGCTGGGTATCCCGCTTATTCCCAGCGAGCTTGAGGGTATTGCCTCTGGAGGCGAAGTTTACCTCAGGATAGGCTTCCTTTAATAGATTGAGACGGACATTGTTTCGCCCAAAAAGGTCTACTGGATCAATGCCATCCAATGTCAATACTATTTCGCTTAGTGAGTTTCCCAAAATCTTTAAAAAAGTGAAGTGCAAAGATGTCATTATTGAACACTAAAGTGGTCGAAAGGCATCGAATATTGCTCGATTTACGTCGATTTTGTCGGATCTTGTGCACCGTCCCTAACCTCTTAGAAAACCAGAGCCAAACCCCATGACATCAAGACACACCATCCTGTTGATGGTCAGAACAAAAAGTATATGACGAGCAAGTCCATCGCGAACCTTGAGCTGGAAGACCACACCATCCACTTTGATGGTATACCATCCTTAGGCCCTTATCTGAAGAGGTATGACCGAGTCTTTGTCCTGGTGGATGAAAACACGGAAAAGCATTGCCTGCCCCATTTAGCAGAATTGGATTTCGCCTATCAGCCCATCAAGATTCCAGCAGGAGAGGCCGCAAAAACCATCAACACTTGTCAAGACATCTGGAAGTCACTGTTTGATGGAAAATCGGATCGATCATCCCTGCTGATCAATCTGGGAGGGGGCGTAATTGGCGACATGGGAGGATTTGCTGCGAGTTGTTACATGCGCGGCATTGACTTCATCCAAATTCCGACGACCCTGTTGTCACAAGTGGATGCATCGGTCGGAGGTAAACTGGGCATTGACTTTAATGATCTAAAGAACTCCATCGGATTATTTCGCAATCCTCTGGCCGTCATTATCGATCCGCTCTTCCTCCGGACGCTGCCAGAGGAAGAAATGCGAAGCGGTTATGCAGAAGTTATTAAACATGCTTTGATCGCGGACGCTGCACAATGGAAAGAGTTGATGTCAACGGCGTCATTCCATGACCTTGACTGGCCAAACATAATCGCACACTCCGTTGGCATCAAGCACAACATCGTGCGATCTGATCCCTTCGAGAAGGGACTTCGTAAACTGCTGAACTTTGGGCACACAATAGGACATGCTGTTGAGAGCGTTCTATTGCCAACTCAGCATGCAATCCGGCACGGCGAAGCAGTCGCACTCGGGATGATTTGTGAATCGCATCTCGCCATGCAAAAAGGTTTGGTGGATGATGCAGATCTCAATGAAATCCAAGACTACATCCTCCAGACATACGGAAAGGTAAACCTAGAAGGTATAGATACAAACACGTTGATCGCGCGCATGCAACACGATAAGAAGAATACCAACAATCAGATTAATTTCACCCTATTGACAGACATTGGTGCTGGGGATGTTAATCATGTAGCAGATGTGGAACTGATTTCAAACTCCCTGTCTTATTATAAAAGATTATCATGTCCAAGCTGACCGAGAAAATAAGTGCCTTCGCATCCAAGCTCAATTTAAAGAGCGACCAACCTAGAGAAAAGAAGGTGGTTCGTATCATGTGGGCACTAGCTGGCCTCGGTGTACTCAGTACGATATTGATCTTTGTTGTGCTGTCTTACCAGGATCTGCCCACTTTTCAGGAATTGGAGAATCCGCAGCAAAATCTAGCTTCGGAAGCGTATTCGAGTGACATGACGGTTTTGGGTCGATACTTCGTTGAAAACAGAGTCCCGATTCCATACGAAGAACTTTCAAAAGATCTGGTAAAGGCACTCATTGCCACAGAAGATGAACGCTACCTCAGACATTCGGGGATCGACTTTCGTGCGCTGACCAGAGTGGTCGTGAAGTCGGTAATTCTGCAGCAAGAGGCGGGTGGTGGAAGTACCATTTCTCAACAGCTGGCCAAACTGCTCTACGATCGACCGAGTCGGCGTGGTATGGGTACGATCAAAAGAGCCCTGGTCCTGGCAAACACGAAGTTCAAGGAATGGATTACAGCGGTCAAATTGGAGCGTAGGTATACCAAAGAAGAAATCATTGCGATGTACCTCAATCATTTTGATTTTCTCTATGATTCTCATGGCATCAAATCGGCCGCCGAGACCTACTTTGGCAAACAACAACAAGATCTCCTCATTGAAGAGGCTGCAACACTGATTGGTATGCTCCAAAACCCTTATCTCTTCAATCCGACCAAGCGTCCAGAGTTGGTAAAGGAGCGAAGAATGATTGTGTTGTCTCAAATGAAAAACAAAGGGTACCTCACCCAATCACAGTATGATTCGCTAAAAGTGCTTCCTCTGGACATGTCGAATTTCAAGCGCTCTAATCATCAGGAAGGTCTTGCCCCTTATTTCCGCGTGGAGATGAAGAAAGAGATCAAGCGGATCTTGGCGCAAGAAGAGAACCATCACCCAGACGGCAGGCCTTACAATGTAGACCTGGATGGTTTGAAAATATACACCACCATAGATTCTAAGATTCAACGTCATGCCGAAGCCTCCATGGTAAAACACATGCGCAAGTTGCAGGACGATTTCTTCCGGCACTGGAACATCATACGTCCAAACCCTTGGACATATAAAGAAGACGACTCTGATGTAGCGCTTAAGTTGTCCAACCTTGATGCCCAGATCAGGAGATCCGATCGCTATCAGCGCATGGCCAAAAACCTATTGGTTCCGGCTCTGGATGAGATAGAAGGAATTGAAGGGGTCACCATAAGTGAACGTGGCATCCGCAGAATGCTGGAAGAGGAAAAATCTCCGGGCTACCTGTCCAAGATCATGGCGCAGAACTACCTGACCAGAAAGCAAAAGCGCAGTCTGGAATCCTACATGAAGAGTGATGCATGGCCAAAAGCAAAAGCGATCTATGCGGATTTTCAGAAAAAGGTCAAGGAAGCTTTTGATACCGAAGTCAAAATGAAGGTCTTCACTTGGGAGAATGATCGCTTCGAACGCGACACTACCATGACTCCATTGGACTCCATCATGTATCACCGCAAACACTTGCAAACGGGCATACTCGCCGTAGACCCTCGATCAGGACACATCAAAGCCTGGGTCGGTGGCATCGGCATGCGATACTTCCAACAAGATCACATCCACACCAATCGTCAGGTCGGGTCTACCTTCAAACCACTGGTGTACTCCACCGCCATCGCTTTCCAGGGGATTTCGCCGTGTTCACAGGTACTGGACGTACCCTATACCATCAGTCGTGGAGAGTCTAATTTTAATTTGCCTCAGGATTGGGCCCCAAAAAATTCGGACGGGGAATATAGCGAAGAGCTCATCACGCTATATCAAGCACTGCGCGAATCCAAAAATACCGTGTCCGTCTATTTGATGAAGCAAATTGGCGACGCGGTACCGGTACGAAACCTGGCAGGACGTCTCGGTATAAATAAAGAGAAGATTCCGGCAGTACCTTCCTTGTGTTTGGGGTCGGCGGACGTCTCGCTATTTGAAATGACAGGGGCATATGCTGCCTTTGCGAACAATGGGATCCACATTAAGCCCACTTTCATCAAACAGATCGAGGACAAAAATGGAAGATTGATCTATCGTTCTGTCAGCAATGAAGAGCGGGTCTTGCAGGAAGACGCAAACTATGTGATGGTTGACATGCTCAAATATGCGCTTTCAGGTCGACCAGGCACTCATGGGTTAAAATCCGAAATTGGGGGTAAGACTGGAACCACCCAAAATCACTCTGATGGCTGGTTTATGGGCATCACACCATCCTTGGTGGTGGGCACCTGGGTTGGAGGGGAAGATCGCTGGATACGGTTTCGGGACCTTAGTTTCGGTCAAGGATCTTACATGGCCAGACCCATCTTCACAGACTTGATCCGAAGACTGGAAGAAGATGATAATGTTGACTACAGTCCAAATGATCGATTTTATCGGCCACCTGGAGAACTATCGATTACCATCGATTGCGATGAGTACAATCAATTGAACCCCCTTAATGAGCCCGAAAAAATTGAGAAAAAGGAAGAGGTCGATTTTTTCTAGTCGCTGAAGAGATCCGTTTGCTGTAATTTCCACCATGGCGAAGTGCACTTTAGCAAACAATAACATTTTGATTTTCCGTAAGCAGATGACCCTATTCACCCCTACCCTCTTATATTTGTAAACACTAAAGAGAGATGGCATGAAACCACATGTAGCCAATCAGATACTTGCCCTTGTCCTTATTGCCATGAGTGCATGGGGATACTTCGCCTCGGACACCCCTTCGATGACTGCATTGATTCCAGGAATTTTTGGACTTGTATTTATTCTACTGCACTCTCCCTTCAAGCGTGAGAATAAGGTTGTCGCACATGTGATCGTCGTACTGACTTTACTCCTGGCGATCTCGCTCATCATGCCACTGAAAGGAACTATAAGTCGTGGCGATACTGCCGGGACCATTAGGGTGGCGATCATGTTGATCATGGCGATCGTGGCTCTGATCACCTATATCAAGAGCTTTATTGATGTTCGAAAGCAGCGTTCTGCTTAGGTTTCACAATGCCTCACCTACTGCTTTGTAGCCCATCCGCATGAAGTACTGTTCTTTGTTTCTCCTGATGGTCCTGCTCGGTTGCTCGGACACCGAGCCGCCCGTAACAATGGCCCCTCTAGAGATCGACGTGCAGTTAATGGACTCCAGTCAACAAAGACTTTTGCTGGCCCAGGACCAACTTGATGGAGCTGCCCTTGCACCTTACTTGGGTTCTAAAAACCCGACGGATCGTTATCTGGCTGCTCGGGCTTATGCCTCGATACAGGATGCTGCATTTGCAGCTCCTCTGGCAAAATTATTGAGAGATCCAATGGCCGAAATCCAACAAACTGCAGCCTTCAGTTTGGGACAACTGGGCGCCGAATCTTCTGTCCCTCATCTGATCGATGCATTTCAATTCCAGGACAGTGTCGGGGCCAACAATCCAACCAGTACAGCGCTCCTCGAGGCCGTCGGCAAATGTGGCAACACCGTTCATCTTAATCAGATCGCCACTGTTACAACCTACCGTCCGTCTGATCAAGATTTGATCATGGGTCAGGCCTTGGCCATCTACCGATTTATGCTGCGAGGCATCACCAGTGATGCAGGCACCAGTAGAATGATTGCGCTTCTTAGCAGCCCTGACTATGATCAACGGGCACAACTTTACGCGGCGAATTATTTGGCCAGGGCAAATGTTGACTTGGCAGAGCACTATCCAGAAATTGAACTGGCTTGGCAGCATATTGAAGATGCCGATGTGCGCATGTTTTTGGCACTTGCTCTTGGCCAAACCAAAAGACCGGAAGCCATGACAAGACTGGTGGCTGATTTAGGAAATGAAAACGATTATAGGGTAAAATGCAACATCATTCGCGCTTTGGCACAGCACTTTTATGATGGTGCAAAACGGACGATACACCGACAGCTTTACGACCCTAACATTCAGGTGGTGACTGCAGCTGTTCAAGCCATTATCGACTATGGAAAGAGGCGCTACTGGAAAGAATACCTTAACCTCTCCCTTGGCAACTATCCCTGGCAAGCCAAGATTGGGTTATTGCATGCCACCAATAAGTTTATCCCACCTGGTAATCAAATGTTTCAGAAGATCAATGAAGATTTGCTTCGACAACGCATCTCCAGCTCAAGAAACATTTACGCGCGGGCTGCTTCACTGCGCGCCCTCTGTGAAAATCCAGCTCGGTATCGCAATGCCATTAATGTCTACCGCGATGCCGAGGAGTCGACCATGAAATCTGCCGCCACCGGTGCCTTGTTGTCCATCACTCAAAAGGAAAATTTCAACAACCTTTCTCTAACTGCGCGCACGGAGATCATCCGTCATCTGATTGAAGCCATCCAAAGCGGAGAAAATGATCAAGTGGCCATAGCCGCGAGACTATTCGAATCGACGGACATCAACTTCTCCGCCTACAAGGTAGATCCTCTGTCCGTGGTCACCACTGCTTTTGACCGTCTGCAGCTGCCAAGAGACATTGGTGCTTGGCGAGCCTTGGAGGATATTCAGAAACGATATGGTCAATCCTCCACATCAGCTACCGACCCTAATCGATTTACCCACCCCATTGCATGGGAAAATCTGGCTTCCCTCTCGGATTCTAGTGTCGTTCGAATTGATACCGACAAGGGCTCCTTCACGATCCGATTGATGCCAGAATTGGCTCCCGCGACGGTGGCTAATTTTTTGGAGCTGGTTCAACTCAAGTACTACCAGGGCAAAGCCTTCCATCGAGTAGTACCTAATTTTGTGGTTCAGGGAGGAGGCCCAGGAGAGACAGAGCATGGAAGACTAGACTACAACATCCGCTCTGAGTTAAACCAATCGTACTATGATGAGGGCGGATACGTGGGCATGGCCTCACTAGGCATACATACAGAGAGTGCCCAATGGTTTGTCACGCACAGCGCCACTCCTCATCTGGATGGCAAGTACACGCTATTTGGGAAAGTGATAGACGGCATGTCCGTCATACATGACATCGAGCAAGGAAGCACGATGGATTCGCTAACGCTTACACACTTATGAAAGAAACACCAATCACAGGAAGACACCGTCTTCTAGGGGCGCGCTTAGTCGACTTTGCCGGTTATTGCATGCCCCTCTCATATGCCGGCATAACGCAAGAGCATTTGGCTGTGCGCGAGCGATGCGGCATTTTTGACGTATCTCACATGGGAGAATTTATTGTGCGAGGTAAAGAGGCCTTAGACCTCGTACAACATGTGACCACTAATGACGCCTCAAAACTAAAGATTGGTCAAGCTCAATACAGCTGTCTCACAAAGCATGATGGAGGCATCATCGATGACCTCCTGGTCTATAGGCTGGACGAGGATCAATGTTCCGAAGGAGAGCAAGCTTTTATGCTGGTCGTTAATGCCTCGAACATTGACAAGGACTTTTCCTGGATTAAGGAGCACAACACCTTTGATACACGCTTAATCAATATTTCAGAGCAGACGGGACTGCTGGCAATTCAAGGTCCGATCTCGGTTGCTCAATTGCAACCTCATACAGAAACGAATTTAAGTGACATTGCCTATTACCGTTTCAAAAAAGGCTCCTTTGCCGGGCGTGACAACATTCTCATCAGTGCCACAGGATATACAGGATCCGGAGGATTCGAATTGTACGGCCTGAATGAGGACATTGCGCACATTTGGGATGCCCTAATGGATGTTGGTGACATGACCCCAATCGGCCTGGCTGCCCGCGATACCCTGCGATTAGAGATGGGGTATTGTCTGTATGGCAATGATCTATCCGAAAGCACCACACCATTGGAAGCAGGACTGGGTTGGATTACCAAATTGAAAAAGGGCCCTTTCATTGGTCGTGAGGCCTTGTTACAACAAAAAGAGGATGGTACTGTTAGACGACTAATGGGTTTGAAAGTAAGAGACAAGCGTGTACCTAGGCCAGGCTATAAAATTTTGGACGCAGATGGCCAAGAATGCGGACACATTACCTCCGGCACTCACTCTCCTTCCCTTGATGCTCCAATTGGAATGGGGTACATCGACAAAGCACAGGCCAAAGTCGGCAATGAAGTGGTGATTTCGACTGGTAGAAAGGAGTTAAGCGCAGAAATTGTCTCATTTCCTTTCATTGAAGTATAATTTTTATCGACATGGACTTTGCTGAAGCGCGCAATACGTTTATCCATCGCTGGGGAGAATTGGGTCCCAAATGGGGCATAAGCAAAAGTAAGGCACAAGTACACGCCCTATTGCTGATCAGTCCGAAAAGCCTTAGTACCGATGAGGTCATGGAGATCCTGCAGATCTCAAGAGGTAGTGCCTGCATGTCCTTAAAGTCACTCATGGAATGGGAATTGGTCTACCGGGAGTGTCCCGAAGGATGCCGCAAGGAACACTATCACGCAGAGAAGGATATGTATCATGTGTTTAGACAAATCATCATCCATCGTAAACGAAAAGAGTTAGAGCCTCTACTCCACATGATGGATGATTATGCATGTGTCGAAGAAAGTTGCTCTGGCTCAAAAGAATTCTGTCAGGTTATGTCCGATATTCGGTTTTTCGCCACCAAAGCAGATTCGACCCTCGACTCTTTGCTGAAGGCCAATCCCAATTGGTTTGTAAAGTCATTCATGTCGATGGTACGGTGATGCATGGATAAGTGCCGATGATTTCCTAACATCGTCCTCTTTGGAATCGCTCGGCAATGAAGATTTTTCCATTCCTTCCCATATTCGAAGATGATGCAAAGCGTCATTCAAAGGTGGTGGTCAAAGATCCGGCCATCGTACTACAGAGACTCACAGGACCCAATGGTATATTCGGTGGCATTATTGCATTGAGCTCCGTGGAAGGCCTGGAAGATGGCTCCATGCTGCCTCATGAGCACATCTTGAAGGAACGTTTTCACAGCATTTCAGGCAGCATAAGACAACAAAAGAAACTAAGCGAACCGGTACTACTGGGATACCCTCGTCATGATGTGATTGCCTCTCTGTGTGACCAATGGATAGAATCCCACCCACCGGATGTGAGTATGGGGGAAAATCCCCTGCAGGACTACTGGATCATCAACGACCCAACGGTCTTAGAAAAGCTCATCTTGCATTTTGGTGACGTCGACAGGACCTATGTCGCTGATGGACACCATCGTCTCGGGGCAATGCAGCATTTGCATCAGCAGGGCTGGTTAAAACAGCCTTACCTCATGACGGCCTTATACAGCTTTAAGAACCTACTGATCCATCCCTATCATCGCATGGTACGGCTGTCTCCATCTGACCAGAAGGCACTCCTATTAGAAATGAGAACCTATGGTGAAGTAACCGAAATATCGCAGGACCTGCTCGATAATCAGGCCCATGACATCGTAATTCAAACGGACGGTGCCTGGCTTGGATTCGACTGGAATCAAGAGGTGCTGGATCAGAAGGCCGATGATGAGCATGCATTGCTGGCCTCCGTTTTTACGAACGTAGTATTGACTGACATTTTGCAGATCAAGGACGTTGCCACTTCCGATCGTATTCGTTATTTCCCCCACAACGAGCACAATGCCATGGTGGCGGCGGTACGATCAGATCCGCATGCCATAGGCTTTTACCTCACACCCGTTCATCCCAGTCAATTTATGGAGTACTGTGAACATGGACGGATGATGCCCCCAAAGTCGACCTATTTTACGCCAAGAATGCCGGCAGGTGCAATTCATCAACTATTGGATACATGAGAAAAATTCTCGCCGATCAGACCTTCCTCGGGCCAAACAAACTGGAAGAGGATGCCCTGGTCATCTGTTCAGACCAGGGAGAGATCCTCTCC
>JAHQVP010000232.1 GCA_019634275.1 Saprospiraceae bacterium | reverse complement strand
CTGGCCACGGGAGTGAACGGTCGTGGTGTCGGGTTCTCTTCCAGTGCATGGAAGGTTGAGGTGCTCGCACTCGAAATCCAATAAACTGAAAAGCTTGCTGATCTGCCTTCATCTCTCGCCGCCATTGGGGCAGTAAGAATGCCTGGTTAGGTTGCCCACTCAGTCCCCCAACTGCTCGATCGACTCCATCAATGGACAGCAGCGCCTCTGGCCGAACAGCACGAAGGAGTGCTGCACCGCTGCTGAGGTTGTCAAAGGCAACGGTCGCCCCATTCGGATCCAAGCCAAACTCCCTTCGAATGAGCCCGTTGGTAAGCACCAGGTTACTGTCTGTTGTCCGGAGGACCTGCGCTTCAAAACCTTGAGAATGAAGCAACCAGTCGGTGTGAGGTTCTTCTATCTCGCCTTCAATCGGCAGTCCAAGAAGATCCGATTGGCCACTACAGGGAACCCCCAACCAGCACGATAAGATGACAATTGTATAGAGGTTATAGGTTCGCCATGATTCCATATGATCGCTTTTCCTTCCAACTGTCTCTGGTAAAGTCCGGAAACTTCACGGGGACACTGCCCAGCTCCGTAGAGATCTTTGACAAGGGCGTCACGACTGACCAGTCTGCCCCATCGTATACATCCATATCAAGTGGAAGTCCACGATTTAAACAATCGATGAGTCGGTATATCTGAACAAAGTCCATTCCACCATGCCCTCCATTGGCGGCAATCTCTTCCTTGAGGTCCTCCCAAATGGGGTGGGTGTACCGACGTCTCATGTCCGCATATTCTTCTTCATTAAGCCACTGATGGCCTCCATGTTTGCTGGCCAGCGAAAGCCTACTGGGATATCCTTCGTGATACGCCTTGGTTCCGGCCAGCGCATTGATGCGGCTATAGGGTCGAGGGGTCACCACATCATGCTGCACTAAGATTGTCCTTCCCTGAGCTGTTTTAATTAGAGAAGAGTTCATATCGCCATGCATGAAGTCGGACCGATTATAGAATTCATTATCCTGCTCGACAGTCTTGCTGTGCTCACTTAAGCCCGCTTCCAGGGAGCTCATGGATACCATGTGATCAAATCGATCCCCGCGGCCTATGTCCATGTACTGGGCTACAGGTCCCAAACCATGCGTAGGATATAGGTTTCCATCTTGCCGCACATGATGTCGGATGCGAAACATGTCATAGTAGCCGGTCTTACTAAACATGGAGCCTTTGAGATCATGAATATAGGCGGCTTCCCCGTAGGTAAGGGTGCCAAAGACGCCTGAATGTACCATGTTCATGATCCACAATTCTTCATCGCCGTAGCATACATTTTCCATCATCATGCAGTTGAGCTGCGTCTCCTCTGCCGTATTGACCAGTTCCCAATGGCCTTCCAAGGTTACGGCCACGGGCACTTCGATGGCTACATGCTTACCATGCCTCATGGTCTCTACCGCCATGGGCACATGGTCATCCCAAGGGGTAGCAATGATGACCAAATCAATGTCGTCGCGTTGCAGCATTTCCTTGTAGGCATCTGCTTTCCCTGCATAGACAGCCGGCTTGATGCCCTTCGAACTCAGAAAGTCCATGGCCTTGGTGGTACGCTCTTCTCGAATGTCGCAAATGGCCGTAATCTTAGCCTTGTCGCCCAGTGCAGCGACATGTCGCATGTGCCCTGGCCCCCTGTTTCCCAGTCCGATGAAAGCTACTCTTACCTGGTCAATGGGAGCCTTTTTCAAGCCCATTACACTCGGACCACGTCGATATGGTTGATTGGTTAAGGTGTGCAGTCTTTCTTCAACTGTTTCTCGGGCATGTGTCTTGCTCACTGGCAAGCCCAGAAAGGCAGCTACTGCGGCAGAAAGTTTGATAAAGTCTCTTCTATCTTGCATGATTTCAATTGATCGTATGATAGGAATCGAATGAGAAAATAAGAACTTTGCGGTTAGGGATAGTCAATGGATAAAGACAGAATCATTTCGAGCGGTGCAATTGTCGGTTTCGGAGAAGTTCTCTGGGATGTTTATGACAGTCACAGGACACTTGGAGGGGCTCCCTTTAATGTGCTCGGTCACCTGCAGCAGTTGGGGTTTGACACTCAAATTGTTAGCCGCATAGGTTCTGACGACCTCGGCAAAGAATTGATCACAGCCATCGATCAGGCGGGAGTGGGACGAGATTTTCTACAAATCGATCTCAATCTCGATACCGGGATAGTAAAGGTCTCTCTCGACGCAGAGGCCAAGCCCGTATATGACATTTGCGCACCAGCAGCATGGGACCACATTGAGGTCGGAAATCCCATCCTTGAGTACACGCGTCATGCAGAAGCACTCGTGTTTGGTACACTTGCTTGCCGAGCTTCCATCTCCCGTAAGTCTCTCTTCCGATTGCTGGATGAAGCCCCATTGTGCATCCTGGACCTAAATCTGCGTGAGCAATACTACACCCCACACCTGATCGAATCTCTATTGCACCAGGTGGACATCTTGAAAATCAATGACCACGAGTTATTGGTCTTAAACGACTTGTTTGGCCTACGCCAGGATCGGTTCTATCAAGAGCTTTCCCGACGGTTTGGTCTGCAACTCATTGTGCAAACCCTTGGAGAAAAGGGTGCAGAAGCATTTGATGGAAATCAGGTTTATCGACATCCCGGCTATCGGGTCAAAGTAGCAGATACTGTCGGCAGTGGTGATGCTTTTCTGGCCGGCTTTCTGTCAACGCTTTTAAAAGGCCAGGCGATTGCAGAGGCGCTGGATTTGGGTTGCAAGCTCGGGGCTTTTGTCGCAACCCAACCAGGAGCCATTCCCCATCATGGGGGCATCCCAGATCTGGACTGATTTACAGGAGTTCGGGATAGACACGCGCAAGATCTACGGTGTCGTTCATTTCCTGCTGAAGTTGCAATAATTCGGCAAAGAGATCTTTCGACATCTCCTGATACCTGGGCTGATCCGAAAGATCGTTCATCTCCAAAGGATCCGCTTCGAGATCAAAAAGTCGAGATTCTCCTGCTTTGGGAAAAAGCAACAACTTGTGCGTCTTGCTTCGAACCATCCGCTGATGCTCTCGATAAGCTCCATAGACATAGGGATAGTGCGACTCCGATTGGCTTCCCTGGGCCAAACTCAAAAGGCTATGGAAGTATACGTCATCATTGTCTTGCAAAGAAGCAACCTCCAGTGCCGTCGCCATTACATCCTGTAAATACACAGCTTCTTCAATCTGCTGCCCTTCAGGAACATCTGGCCCCTGGAGAATCAGTGGAACTCGAACACTATGATCGTACAAACTTTGCTTTCCAATCAGGCCATGTTGCCCAACCGAAAGACCGTGGTCTGCCGTGAACATGATGTAGGTATCCTCATCCATGCCCAAAGCTTCCAAGCGATCTAAAATCATGCCCACTTGCGCATCAAGATGGGTGATGATCGCATAGTATTCCTGAATGTGCTTCTGTACGGCAAAAGGGGTTCGTGGAAAGGGAGCCAAAGCCTCGTCACGCAGAAATCGATCACTTGCTATTTCGTCCTTGAAGGGATGCTCCGGTAGAAAATTTTTCGGCACCTGGATCTCATCTACATCATACATCTCGACGTACTCACGCGGTGCCTGACGGGGGTCATGGGGGGCATTAAAGGCGACGTACATAAAAAATGGAGCATCCGTCTCAGCGGCATCCTCCAGGTAGTCAATGGCATCATCTCGCACCACTTCACTCCAGTGCTTACCGCCTTCCCAAAAGCCACCATGTGCAGTATCGTAGGGAAGCCAGGAGGAGTCCTCTCTTGAAAGTGGTCGATTATACCCCACGGGCATCAGGTCGTCAATGGATTTTCCCGCAGCAAGGGCCTCTTTCATTTCCTTCATCTTCTGTCCAAGTTCCCCGCGTCGATCGGGAGGCATACCGGGTCGGATATGCCGAGCCACATCAAACACCTCGTCTGCCGGTGCAGCCACATGCCATTTGCCCGTCATATAGGTTTTGTATCCGGCACGTTTCATGCGCTGGCCCCAGGTCGAAGCCATGGCACTAGGATCCTTATCACGCCACCGTGCCTCATACCCACGCGAATCCCATAGGGATTGGCCAGAAATCATCATGGACCGGGAGGCTACACAAACTGCCCCATGCCATCCACCTTGATTGTATGCATGGGTAAAGGTTGTTCCAGAGCGAATAAGCCGATCAAGGTTGGGCGTACTGATCTCGTCGTTGTTAAGGGCATGCAGCGATCGAAAAGTCTGGTCATCGGTAAAGAGAAGGAGGACATTTGGTGTCGATGGTTTGGCTCGCTCTTTCGAACCACAACTCATGATCACCAAACAGGCAAACAGAAGCGGGAGCAATTTCATTAAGGAAAGGTAATCAATGAAATGCTTGGAATTTGGTTAAATCTATTGCTTGTTTCTGCAATTGTTAGCAACTCCATTTACCAAGCCCGTTCAATCAGATCCTTGGTCGCCCGGATGCCATCATCCTCGCTCAGATTGGTCCCCTCGTACTCAATACCAATGTATCCTTGATACCCAAAGTCCTTGACTACCTGGAGCATCCTGGTATAGTCAATCAAGTCCTGCTCTCCCTGGGCGTTAAAATTGTAAGACTTCGCACTGACGCCCTTAGCATACGGGAGGTACTTCCGTACTCCCTCATAGATATCATAGACATTCTCACAATCCTCCTTGGCGGTACTCCCCCACTTCTCACTCATGCACCAATTTCCAAAATCGGGGAGGGTGCCCAGGAAGGGACTTTCTACCTCCGCGATAACGCCCAAAATAAAGTCCGCATCTGAACTATATAAGCCATGATTTTCGATAAGGACATGGATGTCTTCAGATGCAGCAAACGTACAGAGTCGACCCAATCCATCTACAAGGGCAGCCCGAGCTTCGGTCTTTGCTGCCCCGCTAAAGGCATTGACTCTGATGGAATGCCCTCCAAGCGTCTTAATGGCATGCACCCACTTCTTATGGTTGTCAACTGCTGTTGTACGCTTTTGCAGATCAGGATCTCCGAGATCGCCTTCGTCGTCCACCATCATGAGTAAGCTGCGTACACCGAGGTCATCACATTGTAACCGAAGATCCGACCAAAAGGAGTGCT
>JAHQVP010000231.1 GCA_019634275.1 Saprospiraceae bacterium | reverse complement strand
GGCGTCAGCGGATCCAACCATCGCTTACGCCCTCCTATGGCCTACCCTCTGTGATCGACCTGGTGGAGTCGCGTTCTCTACAAGAGATTACGGTGCATGGACATGGGCTCTTCCTAAAAAAGGGCTTCATCGGCCAGTCGTTTCATATTGATCGACTTGACTTTATGGATAGGTTGACCAAGACGTTGGATGCCTGGCAGAGAGGCTTTCGTGGTTCGCTACTGATCTATGGTCATCGTCTTTCCGGCCGGACTTCGCTGATCGAATCCCTCCTGGGAGAACGCTTTCCCCACCCCACTATTTTTCTTAGACCGCATTCAACCATCGAGCTCCGCGGTCGCAAGCTCACATGTAGCGCTGACCTGGACGAAGCGCTTACTTTTATCAATAAACATAACATCAACCAGCGAACGATTGTCCTCATTGACGATCTCGAGCTGTGGAGGGATGCCGATTGCGATTTTCACGAAAACGTCCATGCCTTACTACAAGACATAAATCGATACAGCAAAAGGATCTTCTTCGTGGTCAATACCAACCACTGGATGCGCAATCAACTTGACCTGCATTTTGACTTTTCAGAACAGTTTGTAGAAAATTTCTGCACCAATTCGATGACAGTGAGTCGCATTGCAAGTGCCATCATGGTCCGAGAGAACGCCATTCGTGCTGAGTTGAGGGACGAGGGCTGGGAAAAAGAACAGAAAACGCTGATGCGAAGAGCCAGGCGATGTGCCCTGTCAAATCGTCAAAACATTGGCGCTTCCCTTCATGCTTGGGCGCGTCAACAAACCACCGGCGGCAATGGCGCGAGAGCCAATTCCCCTTCTACACTTAAAAAGCTGGTGAGCGAGTATTGGACAATCCTCCATCATTTGATGAAGTACCGAAAAACAAATGAGCAGGAACTGGGACGCATGTTAGGAGCCTCACAATTGCAATCTGAGAAGCAACGCTTACAGTTTCTACTGGGTTGTAATGTCCTTATTCGAGACCACCATAACATGCTCCATGTGAATGAAGAAATTGTGGACATCCTCGAACATCAGATGATGACTAAAAACTACCGAACGCTACATGCAAATGTTTAGTCAGTCATATTCTTCGATGGGGTGGTCCGGGTTTTTCCTATTGATATTGGTGGTCTTTTTTCTCGGTATGATCTACTTTAGAATTATACATCCGCGACTAAGTCAACATCATTTTACAGGAGGGTCCACGCAATTTAATCTCAGCGCTTTAAGCAGATTTCTGGCAGGAGCGCTTACGCTCATTGTGGTAGTTGCCTTTATTTTCATCAACTACCCAACCCATTTAGTACTTGTGCTCTTTCTCGCCATCATCTTCCATGATGCCATATTTAATTTTATCCAGGGAACCATCCTGATCTTGGAGCTGGATCTCAGAGAAGGACATGAAGTAGAAGCCGGTGAGGATAGAGGAGTCATTCAGGAGGCAAAATGGACGGGGCTAGCCATAGCGCAAGGCAGTAAGTCTGCCTTCTTACCATACCGTCTCCTAGCAAGAGAGGGGGTCAGGGTCTACAAGCAAGACATGCCAGAGGTCAGAACGCTCCGCTGTACTTGGCAAGATGACGAATTGGTGCAGGCACGCCGTTTGATCGAAAACAAACTATTTGCCTTCCCCTACGTGATCGATGGCAGCAAGCCGGTGCTTGAAGTTGCCGAAGAGCACATTGACGTATCCCTTGCCTTGACCAACAGCAAGTATGTCGACAGCCTCTCAGAAATTTTATCTAATGCTGGACTACAAGTAGAAGTCCTAAATTGAATCTTGAAATCATGGATGTCATTTCGCCTTACAACTTACTGATCGAAACTTCCGTCATTTTGATTGTCTCCTTCTTCTTTGGGGAGGTTTCTAAAAAGACCAGCATTCCTTCTGTCATATTGCTGATCGCACTGGGCATCGTAGCCAAATTGATATTGGACTATTTTGATGTAGAGGAGCTTAATTTTCTTCCCTTACTCGAAATTCTTGGGATTGTCGGACTGATCATGATCGTCTTAGAGGCTGCTTTGGAACTAAAACTCACCAAAGAAAACATCGCTCCCATCTCTATTGCATTGGCCATAGCATTGGTGGGACTTCTGCTATCCACCTGGCTGACCGCCATCGTCCTAAAATATTTCATAGCAGATATGAGCAACCTGCAGGCATGGATCTATGCCACCCCTCTTTCTATTCTTTCAAGTGCGATCATCATACCGAGTGTGATCGATCTCAAAAAGGTCAAGAAGGAATTTCATATCTACGAGAGCACCTTCTCCGACATTCTGGGGATTATGCTCTTCTACTTTCTGACAAGTCAATTGGGCGGGGAAGATCATGGAGGTGGGGCCAGTCTCAGCAGCTACGGGTTGACCGTGCTGTTGACCATTGTGCTTTCTATCATTTTTAGCTACTTGATCGTAATCGTCTTCCAGAATATCAGAAGCAACGTTAAGCTGTTTCTCCTCATTTCGGTTTTGCTGCTCTTGTACGCAGTGGGCAAAAAGATGCATCTGTCCTCTCTCATAATCATCTTAATCTTTGGCCTTGTCATATCCAACATGCCCCTCTTTTTCCAGGGAAAACTGGCGAAATTGCTCAAACCGGAAAAAGCGCATCATATCTACGAGGGCTTGCATGTGATCACCATGGAGACCGCATTCGTTGTCCGAACCTTCTTCTTCGTTGTGTTCGGAATGACCATTTCTTTTGGAGATCTATCGAATCCTATGGTGATTGGCATCAGCATTCTTCTTTTGTTGATCATCTATGTAGTCCGCTTCCTGCTCCTGAGAGTATCCATAGGCACCGATATCATCCCGCAGCTCTTTATCGCCCCTCGGGGCTTGATTACCATTCTGCTGTTCTACGCAATCCCTGAAACCGCTCACGTTGAGGGTTTTAATCAAGGCATTTTGCTGTTTATCATCATCGGAACCAGCATCATCATGACCTTCTCCATGATTTACAACAAGCGACGATCGTCGACCGCCATTCGACAGGTCAAAAGCCTGCCTGTAGACACCGTGAGATGGAAAGCTCCTGGACTTGACTAGTGCGCACATTATTGCATATATTATCCGTGATGCAAATAGATTTTAGGATCGTTCTCCACAACCTATTGGTGTATAGGCTGGGATTCGTCTTGCTGATGGCAATGGTAACCCTTCCCGGGCTGTCCCAAGACGATACGGCACTAGACTCCTTACGCGAAATCGTACGAGAACAGAGTGGCTTAGAAAAGATGCAATCGTATGTCAGCCTCGCAGATATAAATCTTGATGACGACCCCAGCATGGCGCTGCGTGATGCACGTCGAGCTGAGCGAATGATGGAAGATCTGATCCCTGCCGGGACTATTGACAAAGATCTTATCTCGACCAAGGTCCAGTCTAATCTCGTACTTGCCAGGGTCTTTGAGGCACGCAATTATTTAGCAGATGCTCAGAATATTTACAGCGAAACCATTGGGCTTGCGGCACAAATCGGAGATCAAGAAACCCAAAACTTGGCCACAGAGAACCTATCGCGCCTCAGTACAATTAAAAGTTCCAAACGAGGCAAGGTGGGCAATTTCGTTGGAGGTGTGTTCTCGAAAAGCGAGTCTGGCATTCAGGACATCCGATTGATGACAGCTCTTAAAGCCGCCACCTACAATGAGAAGAAAAACAACTATGCTGCGGCCATCAAACACTTAGAAAAGGCCGCCAGTCGGCTCCGCGATAAGGGAGAAGACGAAGCACTTGCTGAGGTTGAGGAGAAGATTGCAACTTTTGAAGCCATACTAAATCCGCCTCCAGCGGCTCCAGAAACACCCGTTCCTCCTCCCCCTCCCGAAGAATCGTTGGACCTGTACAGCATAGACGACAGCTTGGAAATTGCGGCCATCGACGCTCAGATTGCAACCATAACTGCCTTCACTACGACGGAGTCAGAAACGGCCGAAGCCAATGAAATGGTCGAGGATGCTGCAGTAAGAGCCATTGTTTTAGAAGAGGCCAACAACAAGTCAAAATCCATCCAAGAGAACGCACGGAGGGCAGAGCAATCAAGAGACCTGGAAGGATCGCTTAACTATTATAAGCAATACCTGGCCCTCGAACAACAGCTCATGGAGGAGCAGCGCATCCAAGACTCTACGATGGCGCAGATCAAGTTGCTCCGAGAGACCAATGAGCTACAAGCCCAGGTCTCAGAAGAAAAGCTTCAGCGACAATTAAGTGCCAAGCGCAGTATGGCTGGTGGCCTTGGCCTAGTCGGTGCTCTCGCTGCCTCACTGCTCATCCTCTATCGAAATAAACGACGAGACCATACCCGCCTTACTACGGCATATGATGACCTAGAAAGCACTCAAAAAGAACTGCGCACCAGTCAGCAGCGGGTCAGAGACCTTCTCAAACAGCATGTTTCCGGAGCAGTTGCTGACGAACTGCTTGCAGCAAAAGCCGACAACAAGGTAGAACGCAAATTTGTGTGCATCATGTTTCTTGACATCCGTGATTTTACTCCTTTTGCAGAAAACCACAATCCCGAAGAAATCATCGAGTACCAGAACAATGTTTTTGGATTTATGATCGAAATCATCAATCAACATGGCGGCATCGTCAATCAGATTCTTGGAGATGGCTTCATGTCCACTTTTGGCGCCCCGGTGTCAAGCGGCAATGACTGCTTGAATGCCTACGATGCTGCTCGAAAGATCATTGCCGCAGTGCGTGAAAAGAGCCGACAGGGGCTGATCCCTGAAACAAAAGTCGGAATTGGTTTGCATGCAGGTAATGTCGTAGCCGGAAATGTGGGTACGGAACAACGAAAACAGTACTCCATAACCGGCAATCCAGTGATCATTGCCTCGCGTCTGGAGCAGCTCAACAAGGAGTTTGGCAGTTCCTTGGTCATCAGCAAGGAAGTGCATTCACATATCCCCGAAGCCTCGCGCCCAGAAGCCGAATTTGTAGAGGTCGAAGTAAAGGGCAGAAGTGAACCTGTGGAGGTAATGAAATGGTAAATATCTAGACGCGACGATGTACGAACAAGACCGGCTGGAAGAAGGACTTGCCTTCCTACTTGTCATGTCCGTCATGCTGCTTATTCCCTTTCCTGGGATTCGCGATCATCTTTTCTCTATTGACATCTTTCTGATGCTGCTGTTCGCATTAAATCGAATCATACTGCGAAAGCGCTTACGTGTAGATGCTTACGATGCCCTAATCTGGGGGTTTGCTATCCTTAATTTGGCATCTGGTCTATGGGCCCAGGAAATTTCGCTGATCTGGACCAAATCAGCCTATTGGCTCTTTATTGCCTGCTTGGTGACCACTTTGAGAAATGTCGAGTTGGAACACTTTCATCCAAAATTTTGGCGAAGCGCTTTTTTTGCCATCTCGATCTTTAACATGGTCGCCGTATATGCCTTTATCCTTTATGCAGTCAAAATATCGCCAGGAAATACATTGGCCGCATCTTCTCTTCCAGCATCCTTTGAGTGGTTTGGGGTCAACGCCAATTTTATCTGCGCTTGGCTATTGGTCCTCTTTATCGCATTCCTACTGATAAATTCCATCCGTCCAGTGCCGATCGTCGCAGCATCCATCTTCAGTGGCCTCTTACTCTTTCCCATCTTCATCTTTAGCTGCCGGGCCGTGAGCGTCGGACTTCTGTTGGTCATGCTTTTTTGGCTTGGCTTGAAGTCCCGTCAAATAACGCTCAACACTTTAAAGCCCCTGGTCGTAGTAGTGCCCCTGGTTTTGATCATCGGATTGGTTTCAGTAGATGACCCCATTAATTTCATCAGAACCTACAATCCTCTTTACAGTTTACAGGAAGCTAGCATGGATGATCGTCCCGTGATCTGGAAAAACTCAGTGCGTGCCATTGCAGAAAAACCCATTCTGGGGCACGGCAGTGGCAACTGGGCCGTGGCCGCGCGGAAGTACGGATTGAGCCAGTACGATCGATCGAAAGATAAGAGCACAGGGTATTTACATGCGCACAACCTCGCTTTGGACACCGGCACAGATTTGGGTGTCATCGGCATGCTGCTGCTATTCCTCCTCTTTTTAGTTCCTTACTTGATTTCACTGCGTCAACACTGTAGGATCCCAATACTAAGTGACTTCATCATCGTCATTCTGATCTTATCCAATTTCTTTTGCATCACCTACCGGCAAAACACATTGTGGCCAAATCCACAGGTCTTTGTCTTTATGCTCATTGGATTGGGTTTAGCCCATCGAAAAAAATCCCTGAATCTTGGAGCTTCCTATTACATATTCACCCTCATAGCGCTTGCCGCCTGTTTGCGATGGAGTGTATTTGCCACTCAGAGCAAGGACACTTTTGAAAGGTATCACGAGGCAAAAATATCGGGAAACTTCACTGAAGCACTCGATCAACTAGAAGCACTTCACACTCCCTATGCATATGAATATCAACAGTTCCACCCCATTCTGTACTTGCAATCGCATGGTACCTGGAGCTCGGGAAATCGACAGCAAGCCATCCGCCTAGGGATCGAGAGTGTTGAAAAAGACCCACATTGCTGCACTTGCTGGTACCATCTTGCCAACATGTATAAGGCTTTGGGGGAATGGGAGAAAGCGCACGAGGCCTACCAAGAAGTATATGCCCTAAACGAGAACAATCATGGAGCCATCATATCGTGGGGTGACGTGCTCATTCAGCGCAGGGATTGGGAAAATTTTGAGATAGTCGAGAAGCTCAAGAGAAATGTGTTTGATCCACGTATGGAAAATGCTCCCCCTGCGAATCAAGCCTTTGACCTGGATTTTGTCGAGCAATACTGGACCAAGCAATACCAGTATTATGACAAGCTTAATAACCAAATGGCAACCAAAAATTCGCTCGTGGAGCGGACTCAAAATCCTGGTTCACAAAAGCCCCGTCAATAAGAGCTTGCCCTGAGGATATTTCTAAATACTATGCCACTTGTCAATCAAGCACAGTTACACTACTATTACGTAGAAATATCAATCCAATTGGCTAACACATGAATATAGAGGGCTTCTTGTCTGAAATGCCGCTCCAGGAGGGTGTCAGAATATACGCCAGGGGGACG
>JAHQVP010000230.1 GCA_019634275.1 Saprospiraceae bacterium | reverse complement strand
CAAGCCAAAAATCACGCGGATCGAAGGGGAGGAAAAAGCCCCCGAAAGCTCCGACCCTGTCCCCGGATTTGAGGACATGGATGGTGACGGCGACGAAATCATAGATGATGCCATCATTGTCGAAGAAGAATAGATTTTCTGAAAAAAATTGAACGTACACGAAGAGAGCTTCTAGTGGAGCTCTTTTATCAGCGTCACTCCAAGCTCCAATGCTTGGAGGCAGTAGACATGGTCTCTGACTCGGAGGAAGCTTTCGCAGACCTTCTTGATGTAGTGAAATCTGACGATGTTATTTTGGCGCAAAGGGCCTCCTGGCCCATGAGCTATTGCGTGGAGAAACATCCGCATTTGCTAAACAATCATATCCAAGAAATACTGCCTTTTCTTGAAAATCCCCTGCACCCAGCAGTCCGGCGAAATACATTGAGAAGTCTAACCTTTAGTGGTGTCCCAGTCGATATTCAAGGTGTCGTTTTCGATCTATGTCTGCAGTTTGCCGTAAGCACTAAAGAACCCGCAGCCATCCGTTCGCTTTCCATTCAACTTCTGATTAAAATTGCTGAAGAAGTAGAAGGTCTGGCCAGCGAACTCAAGGAGATTCTTATGGACATTCAGCTCAGTGATGACTCTCCTGCAGCCGTACGGTCAGCGCTACGTCATGGACTCAAGAAATTGCGGAAGCTGAACAAATAGATTTGAAGAACATCAACCATCTCCAATGCAACCTGGGTTGCACTGGAGATGGCATTGATTCAATATACCAGATGCAATGTGCCTCGGTATAAATTTGAAATATTTAGTGCACATCCTCGGGATGTAGGCGGGCTTGCCATGTTTCAGATTGCATCTTTCGCATTCTGTATCGTTATCCCTAGCAACATACTGCATGCTGCTGGTGATAAAAAACGGAAAACAGATTTCTTAACATAGATCAATCACAGCTCATCTCTATCATAGATTTCTTGATATAGATCAATTGGTTGTACACGAACTTTACTACTTTGGATCAACGCGTTTTGCGAACACTTTCAGATGAAAGAGCACCTTATACCTCAGTTCCGCGAGCAAATCGATAAGCTCTGCAAATTAAGCGACGTCTCCTGGCAAGCCTTTTCAAACAGACTTAACTATTTATCCCTGCCTAAGGATGCCGTTTTGACTCATCATGGTGCAGTGGAAGATAAAGTGTACTATGTGGGCAGTGGCATTGTCCGGGAATACATCGTCCATGGCAAGAAAGAATTCTGCATTGATTTTTGTTTTAAAAATGATTTCTCCAGCAGTTACAGCTCCTTCATTACTCGCCAGCCTTCGCAATACACCATGAAAACGCTGACTCCGTGTGAGTTTTTGGTTATCAGCTATGCCGAGATGACGTGGCTGTTCGAAAATTTTCTGGAGCTCAACGTAATGGGGCGCAAGCTGGTCGAAATACTCCTGATAGAAAAGCGTCAACGAGAACTCAACCTGCTGACGAAAACGGCTGAAGAACGCTACTTCTCCATGCTAGCTCAGCATCCGCAATACATGCGCCACATACCTCTTAAGTACATCGCTTCTTTCCTTGGAGTAACTCCGGAAAGCCTCAGTCGCATCCGTGCTAAGCGGATGGGTGGTGTTCCATAAGTAGAGGTGAGACAGTTGGGAATAAAAAAAAGCACGCTCAATCTGAACGTGCTTCTTAGTAGGTTAATCCATCTCTGGATCTATTCCTTGAAATAACTCTCTTCTATGGTCTCCCCCGCTTCTACTTTTTCCAATCGCTCCTTGAAGATGCCTGACAAGTCAAAATCATTTTGACGAGCGTAGATCTCCTTCAAGGCGATGAGGGTATTGCGATCTCCAGGATCGATGGATTCTACTCGCTTGAGATAAGGCAGTGCTTGAGCAAACATACTCTCTACCTGCTCTTTCTTCTTGTTGTACTTTTCCGTCCCTGCTTTAGAGTAGTCTTCTGCCAAAGCATTCATTTCTTCGGTGTAGAAGGCAGCCTTGTTGTAATACAATGCACCAATACTGTAAATGGCGTCGGAATAGTCTGGCTTAACTTCCGTCGCTTGCTCGTAGTAGTCGATGGCTTTAGCGAAATTCTCATCTGCGGCAGCCATGTCCTTCTCCTTGAAAGCAGTCTGGTACTTACGGTCGTAAATGTTGCCCATGGTGGAGTACAGAGATGGGTTACTGGGCTCCACTTCGATCGCTTTCACCAATTTATCTTCTAACTCATCAATGCGTTCCTGACGGAGATAATGGTTGATCTCGGCAAAGAGCAATCCTGTATCGTCCGGGTAGCGCTCACGGGCCGAATTCAGAATCTTTTCAGCTTCGTCAACGTCGTCATCCACAGTGAGCATGTACATCGCATCATATACAGCAGGCTTATCATATTCTTTCTCATACAATTTAGAGAAGTAACTGCGTGCTGTTTCACGTTGTCCGGAGTTCATTGCAGCTAATCCCGTGATGTAGTACTGATTGTCCAGTTCCGCATCTACATCAAAAGGACTGACGGCATCGTTTTCCTTGAGTAGGTCATGGATGTCCAAGACCGATCGGAAGGCTCCAAAGGCCGCTGCATAGTCTTGCTTCTCGTAGGACGCAAGACCGGCATTGGTGATGGATCCAATCGTGGTCACTAATGACTTTAAAGTGCTTTTATCTCCTGGCGCCAATTCCAGAACTTTCTTGTAGGCCTGGAAAGCCACCATGCCTGCATTGGCATTTTTGGGGGTATAATTGGGATCAAGCAATGCCTGGCTTTGATCAAATCCTACCAATGCATTGTACACTTCTCCCATAGCTGTCCATAATTTAGGATCAGACTTAATGTCGTCTTGCTTGGTAGCAAAATCGATCAAGGTTTTTGCATCGTTAAGTTTATCGCCACTATTGGCTTGGTCCAGGTTGTATGCGCTGAGCAGTCGCGTTGCTTTCTTCAACGCTTTCTTCCCGTTTAATCCTTCAAGATCAACTTGTGCTTCCGCAGCAAAGACCCCGAGTAACAGTAAGAGGAATAAAGAAATTTTTCTCATTGTATTAAATTGAATTTTGAAAAAGAGACTATAACAAATAGGTGATCTACATACTCAAGACCCCTGAATGCTTTCCATATTTCTTAATAAAACGTTACACAAATTTAGAAAAATGTTAAGTAGCTCATTCCTCTTCCTCGTCGTCCTTGGTGTCCCTCACTACTGCAACGTCAGCAATCTCATCATCGTCTGCAAGATTGATTAGCCGCACGCCCTGTGTGGCTCTGCCCATCACCCTTACATTGTCCAATGTCATTCTGATCACAATGCCCGATCGGTTTGTAATCATTAACTGATCATCTTCTATAACTTGTTTTATGGCGATTAATGCTCCGGTCTTATCCGTCACATTGAGTGTTCTTACGCCCTTGCCTCCCCTATTGGTCACACGGTACTCTTCCAGATCCGAGCGCTTACCATAGCCCAATTCTGAAATTACCAGTATGCTGGGTGGATCGATCGGATCTACGCAAATCATACCGACCACGGCATCATCACCGTCATCGAGTCTGATGCCCCTTACTCCCGCGGCTGATCTCCCCATGGCTCTTACTGTGGTTTCAGCAAAGCGAATCGCACGTCCATTGCGATTGGCCAGTAGGATCTCATTCTCACCATTGGTGAGCTTTGCTTCCAAAAGCTGATCTCCTTCATTGATCGTAATGGCATTGATACCATTGACGCGAGGTCTGGAGAACGCCTCTAGAATCGTCTTCTTGATCAGTCCCTCCCGAGTCGCAAAAACGATGTAATGATTATTTAGGAAGTCTTCATCCTTAAGATCTTCCACAATGATGTACGCTTTGACCTTATCTTCTTTGGGAAGCTGAATGATGTTTTGAATCACCCTACCAGCAGAAGACTTACTGGCTTCCGGCACCTCATAGACCCGTAGCCAATGACACCGTCCTTGCTCGGTAAACAGCAAAAGATAATTATGTGTCGATGCCACAAACATATGCTCGATAAAGTCGGTATCCCGCGTCTTACTGCCCCGCGATCCTCGTCCTCCTCGTCCTTGAATGCGGTACTCATCGACCTTTGTACGCTTGATGTATCCCAAGTGAGATATCGTAATGACCACCTCTTCATTGGGAATCATGTCCTCAATGCTGATTTCACCCTCCGCAAATGTGATTTCAGTGCGACGTTCGTCACCGTACTTTTCACGAACCTCCAATAGCTCTTCTTTGACAATCTCCTTTCGAAGGCCCTCATCAGAAAGAATGGCATTTAGATGCGCGATGGTGCGTTGAATCTCTTCGTACTCTTCCTTGATCTTGGCTCGCTCCAAGCCAACCAACTTCTGGAGACGCATGTCAAGAATGGCCTTGGCCTGAATTTCTGATAATTTGAACTGACTCATCAGTCCATCTTTGGCTTCCTCTACCGTCTTCGATCCACGGATCAAGGCAATGACTTCATCAAGATTGTCGAGTGCGATCAACAGGCCCTCAAGGATGTGTGCACGCTCCTCTGCTTTCTTCAGTTCAAATTTGGTACGTCGTATGATGACCTCAAGACGGAATTTGATAAACTCTTCAATCAGCTCTTTAAGATTGAGAGTCTGCGGACGGCCATTCACCAAGGCGATGTTATTGACGCCATAAGAGCTCTGCAGAGGAGTATACTTGTACAGTTTACTCAACACTACTTTCCCGACCGCATCGCGCTTAAGGTCCACCACAATGCGCATGCCTGAACGACGGTCGGACTCGTCTCGAATATCGGAGATGCCTGGAATCCGTCCATCATTGACCAACTCTGCCATCTTTACCACCAGGTTCGATTTATTGACCTGATAGGGTATCTCGGATATGATTATTTTTTCACGACCTTTCTCTTCTACAATCTCGGCACGTCCACGCACCACCACTCTTCCTCGTCCCGTGCGATATGCTTGATGGACTCCTTCCACTCCGTAGATGATCCCCCCAGTCGGCATGTCAGGGGCTTTCACATGCGTAAACAGCTCCTCAAAGGTGATGTCTGGATTGTCAACCGTCGCGATGATTCCATCGACTACTTCCGTAAGATTATGCGGCAACATGTTTGTTGCCATCCCCACGGCAATGCCTGAAGAACCATTTACCAGTAGGTTTGGGATGCGCGACGGAAGCACCGTAGGTTCCTGAATGCTGTCATCAAAATTGAGCTGAAAATCAACTGTATCCTTTTTGATGTCACTCAGGATATCATCGGCAATTTTAGCAAGCCTGGCTTCCGTATAACGCATTGCGGCCGGAGAGTCTCCGTCAACATGCCCAAAATTACCCTGACCATCGATGAGCGGATAGCGCAGAGACCAGTCCTGAGCCATACGTACCATCGCATCGTATACAGAGGAATCACCGTGTGGATGGTACTTACCCAATACCTCTCCCACAACCCGTGCTGATTTACGATGTGGCTTTGAATTCGTGAGGCCCAATTCGTTCATGGCAAATAGAATCCGTCGGTGCACCGGCTTAAGCCCGTCCCGTACGTCTGGTAGTGCCCGAGAGACAATCACTGACATCGAATAATCGATGTAAGCGGACTTCATCTCCTCTTCGATATTTATGGGTATAATCCGTTGATTATCAGCCATTAAAAAATTCGATTAATGTGAAATAAAATGATGCGCAAAAGTAACAAAAACTGTCCGTTTTACCTCGATATTTAGGCAATTGTTCGCAGCTCCCCTTCTCCGCACTAAACCCACCTCTGGCCCAATGCTTAGATCCCCTCTACTCGGCACAAGGTCGTCATTGGGCTCAAATCCCTGATTGCGAATCTAACCTGGGCAATAGTATGCAGGACTCCAATTCACAAAGACCTGACATTCAGCGATTTAGAGTCTTTATGTTCAGTTAAAATTGCAGTGCCAAGAGGCTTTGGAGAGATCAGCTCGCCCTTCACTAGCCCTCAAAATGGAAAGAGATCGTAAACGCGCGAGAACGCACATTCTCCAGCACATTGCTTTGGATCTGAGAGCTGTTGAGAATCAACACATTGTTTAAGCCTTGACTAAACTTAATTTCCGGACTGAGAATGAAGTAAGGAAAGAAAAATTGAGCCCCAAACCCTACTTCCAGGCTGAAGTCTGTTGGAGCAACTTTTAAGAGTAAATCTTGGTTTCTAGTACGGGATTCGCTCTGCAGATCGAAGCCATATTTTAATCCTCCCAGGACATAGACGCGCATGTCATTATAGGGCTCACTCTTATACCGCACATGAAAGGGAACCTCGACAAAAACGGATTCAATCATAATGCTACGCTGGCCCTCTTGGGTGCGTAGATCTTTATAGTCTAGATTGTGGGTAGCAAATGAAAAACCAGGCAACAATCGAAAATCGAAATAACGACCCACTTTGAGGTTTGTGATGACATTAACATTATAGCCAGGCCCATCAACAGATTGGACACTCAGGATCTGATCCTGGTCATTGAAGTTCTTACTTCTAAATACCTGATAATTGCTGGAATGGTAGGCAAGAGATAATCCAAAGTAGTACGGTTTGTTTTCCTTGTTTCGGAAATTGATATTGCCCCTCCCTCCTTTCTGAGCGAGGACCTCACTGCAGAGGAAACCCACCATAAAAAATAGAAGCAACGTTACTTTTCCGCGAGATACAATGCGCATATACCCAATGTCAATTTATGATGCGAACAGTTTGAGAAACCTGCCTTACGCAGCAAATTGAGAAAATCCTCTCCTTGGGCGAATGTTTGTACCGATTCAAATAGATAGGTGTACGCCTTTTCATCCTTGGATGTGATCCTACCGATAACGGGCAATACATATTTAAAGTACAAATGGTAGAGTTGCTTAATAGGGAACATTGTGGGATGCGTGAATTCCAAAATGCCTATGCGTCCACCATTCTTCAGTACCCGATAGCACTCTTTTAAGCCTTGATGAGTATTCTCAAAATTTCTCACTCCAAAGGCAACGGTCACAGCATCATATGTATTGTCAGCGTCCTTTATGTTTTCAGCATCCCCTTGCCGAAATTCTATTATATGGTCAAGGTTCTTCCTCTTCGCTTTTTGCGCTCCTATGCTCAACATTTCGCTGGCGATGTCCACACCCAATACGCGCTTAGGGCCAAGCTTTGCTGCAGCCGCTAAAGCGACATCCCCCGTGCCGGTTGCCATGTCCAGAATCATTTCAGGATCATGAGATCGCAGGGCACGAATAAGCCTAGCCCTCCAAAACTGATCAATCCCCAAAGACAGTACCCTGTTCAATAGATCGTAACGCGGAGCAATACGATCAAACATCTGCCCTACTTGTTGCTTCTTGGATTGATCTCCCCCATAGGGAGTCACTTCCTGATGTTCTTTCATCGACATTGCTTGATCAAATTAATACTACAACTGGGTGATCGAAAAGTTGTCTTCAATCCACTCTTGACAAGATCGATGAAGCTCGGCAAAGAAGCGTAAAAAATGCGCGCTCATCTGTTCTTCATTTTGCTTCAGAACCTGAATTGCATCAGAGAAATCGGTACTAAACCTGGCGCGCTTCGCCACATGAGCGAGTGTTTTGTTCAGGCCATAATAGGTAGCATTATGGGCCAGCCAATCATTTTGGATCATTTTCTCCAAGCGGGCGCGGGATGATTCTGGAATTAACGATTCTTCTTGCAAAAGTCTGTAGGTGCTTTTCCTGAAGTCAAAGGTGGTGTCTGTTGAAAACTGACTCCAATGCTCATTTAGCAGATAGTCGAAACAGATATCTACGACGACTGGAGCATATTTACCTACAGCAGCATGAAAGAGCTTGGTACATGATTTGACTTCTTTATGACCATCTGTATATCCGTCAATAAATCTGTGGAGCGCCACCCCTTGCTGTAAATGAGGATGTAAGTCCTCGGTTTGTCGTTTCGTCAAAAGATCAGCAAGATAATTGCCTGCAAGCAGATGAGAATCTCCCATTGACAAAAAGGCGTGTGCGAGATAATTCATACTTGTCTAAATGTATATTTGCGACCTTTTAATAGAACGGAACGACTTAATTATGGGAGTAAAAGCTGGAATCGTCGGTCTGCCAAATGTAGGCAAATCTACCCTCTTCAATGCGCTGACCTCAGCAAAGGCATTGGCAGCAAATTATCCATTTGCAACAAAAGAACCCAACATTGGCATCGTTCCGGTACCCGACCCTAGGCTGGACCGGTTGGTCGAATTGGTAAAACCCAAGAGCACCGTTCCAACTACACTTGAAGTAGTTGACATCGCCGGACTGATAAAGGGAGCCAGTCAGGGAGAAGGCCTTGGTAACCAGTTTTTGGGAAATATACGAGAGGTGGACGCTATCATCCACGTGGTTAGGTGTTTTGAAGACGGCCAGATTGTGCACGTTGATGGAAACATAGACCCCACCAGAGACCGGCAGATCGTAGAGACTGAGTTGATCCTGAAGGACATAGAAACGGTCGAAAAAAGGATTGAGAAATTGCAGAAACAAGCAAAGGACGGTACAAAAGAATCCAAACTTGCTTTTGAAGAAGCAAAGTCAATCTTACAACATTTGTCAGACGAAAAGCCAGCCCGAACATTTGAAGACGTCCATGGGCTGGTCCCCGAGATGATGTTGCTTACAGCCAAGCCGGTGCTGTACGTATGTAACGTAGACGAATCCAGTGCAACTTCAGGCAATGATTTTACTCGTGATTTTGAGGCACAATTGCCTGACCAATCCGAAGTGCTCATCGTGTGTGCGGGGATCGAAGCTGACATCACAGAACTGGACGATCCGGATGATCGTCAAATCTTTCTTGATGATCTGGGCTTGGAGGAGCCGGGATTAAATGCCCTCATTCGGTCGGCCTATCGCCTCCTCGATCTTATTACTTTCTTTACTGCTGGCGAGAAGGAGGTAAGAGCCTGGACTGTACGAAAGGGATCAAAAGCCCCTAAGGCCGCTGGGGTTATTCACACAGACTTCGAGAAAGGCTTCATACGAGCCGAAGTCATCAAATTTGCAGACTATGATTCGATGGGGTCGGAGCAAGCGATCAAGGAGGCGGGCAAAATGCACGTAGAGGGGAAGGAGTACGTAGTCGAGGATGGAGATGTTATGCATTTCCGATTTAATGTGTAAAACGCTACCGTCTATTAGGATGAGCGGTTGAAAAGGGCCGCAAGATCGTCCGCTTCTTCGGGCTTCATGCGCCCCCCCAGGATCAAACGCAATTGACGTCGGCGCAATGCGGCATCGTATCGCTCCTGTTCCATTTCTGTCTCCGGAACGATCGGTGTGGTTGGAGACGGCTTCTTATTGGCAGCATCCAGGCTTACAAAAGTGAGGTAAGCATCATTACAGCGCCGTTTTGTTCCAGCCTGCACATCTTCAGCATACACCTCTACATAAACTTCCAATGAGGTATTAAATACACGCGTGATGCAAGCCGTCAACGTTGTGATCTCCCCAAGATGGATCGGACTGGAGAAGGAAATGTTGTCGACCGAGGCCGTCACCACACTCGTTTCTGTATGACGCATGGCACACATAGCACCGACGATGTCCATCCACTTCATCAAATTGCCCCCCATCAAATTGCCCAAATAATTGGTGTCATTAGGCATGACCAACTGGGTCATCGTGGTTTTCGAGTCACTGCTTCTCTTTGTGATCTTAGTCACGTTGTCTTCCATGGTTCGAAGTTAAAAAGTCGTGCCAGATGGTGGAGTAGTCGAGCTTCCACCTCTACCAGAGGGAGGGCCCGATCCAGTTCCTGCTTAAGTGAGGTAACGGTCTTTTTCGGATCGGCAATCCCGCAAGGAATGACGTGATCAAAAAAAGACAAATCGGTATTGACATTCAAAGCCAATCCGTGCATGGTCACCCACCGACTGAGATGCACACCAATGGCGCATATCTTTCTTTTCTTTTCCATCTGCTCGGCATCCGAGAGCCAGACTCCCGTAAAGCCATCAAGACGCTCAGTCTCTATACCATAGTCTGAGCACGTGGCAATTACTGCCTCCTCCAAAGTCCGTACATAGCGGTGGACATCCGTAAAAAAATGGTCCAGGTCAAAAATGGGATAGCAAACAAGCTGTCCAGGACCATGATACGTGATGTCTCCTCCCCTTCCTGCCTTGTAGAACTCGATTTCTGCTTCCTCCAATCCTTTTTGATCAAGCAGCAAATTTGCTTCCTTCCCGCTCTTCCCGAGGGTGTACACATGCTGATGCTGGCAAAAGACCAAATGATGTATGGTTTCCGACACTTGTTCACTATCCTGGCTTCTCTTCGCGGCAATCAAAGCATCGCGAAGCTCCGTTTGGACCTCTAAGGCTTGTGCATACGACACCTGTCCCAACGAGTGTACCTCAACTTTGGGGAGCTCTAAACCAGCACGAGGACGCGAAACATCTGCCATAGCTCAACAAGGTAAGCAAGCCGTCATAATCATTGGGAGGGAAACACAAGTTTGCGGGCAATGTTCTGGGCTCATACTATCACCATCATCTAATGACTGGACAGCAGTATATATCCGCTAAATACGCGATGGCGAGCGCCAATATGCTGCTGCAACGAATTCTTTGCCATGAGATGTTTCGTCTTGCATCCCATCATCTTGCATGAGCGAATATGTTACTTTTGTGGCATGTCTTTGAACTTAACCTTTCTTGGTCACAGTGCTTTTCATGGTTCCGTGGAAAGCCGGGGATTTTTTATCGACCCCTTTGTGTCTCCAAACCCAAAGGCGCGCGGTATCGATCTCGATGCATGGTCTGCTGAGGATATCTTTTTGTCCCACGCACATCAGGATCACATTGCGGATGCAGAAGACCTGGCCCTAAGGACGGGAGCCACCATCGTTTCCAACTACGAGATTGCAACCTACTATGGTCAAAAAGGATTAAATGGCTTTGGGATGAATTTTGGTGGCACCTACGCTGCCTCTTATGGTGCAGCAAAGTATGTCGTGGCACACCATTCCAGTAGTTTTCCAGATGGCAGTTATGGGGGCTGTCCGGGTGGCTTTGTTTTCATGCTGTCCGGCATCAACTTTTACTTCGCTGGAGATACATCACTGTTTGGTGATATGGCACTGATTCCCAAACTCTGTGGGCCGCAGAGTTTTGCGATCCTCCCCATTGGAGGCACTTTTACAATGGACGTTAAGGAAGCCATTGAAGCTGCCAAACTGATCGACACCAACGTAGTCATTGGCTGTCATTACGATACATTCGCTCCTATAGAAATCAACCACCAGGAGGCCATCATGTCCTTTGCAGATGAGGGCATTGAACTGCTTCTTCCTTCCATCGGCGAAACGCTAACTTTTGGAAATGAGTAAGGTCATTGCAGTAGCCAACCAGAAAGGCGGTGTTGGAAAAACGACAACGACCATAAATCTTGGAGCGAGCCTAGCCGTGTTGGGTAAGCGAGTACTTATCATCGATGCCGATCCACAGGCAAATGCTACTTCCGGGCTTGGAATTGTGTTGCAGGAAGATCAGGTGACGACCTATCAGTGTATTGTGGACCCCTCTCTCATCATGAGTGCTATCGTGGAGACGGAGACCCCCAATCTTTCGGCCGTTCCGAGCTCTATTGATTTGGTGGGGGCGGAACTTGAGCTCGTAAGTCGATTTCGACGGGAATACTGCCTTGACGATTGTGTGAAGCAAATTCGAGATCAGTATGATTTTATCTTTATCGACTGTTTGCCCTCGCTGGGCATCATCACGGTAAACGCCTTGACGACAGCAGATACCGTTCTTATTCCAGTGCAGTGCGAGGTATTCGCATTGGAAGGACTTAGTAAGCTACGCAGCACCATTGGTCTCGTGAAGGAACATCTTAACCCAGACTTGCAAATAGAAGGAATCGTTTTGTCCATGTTTGATCGACGACTCCGGCTGGGTAAGGTAATCGTAAATGAAATCAGGTCGCATGCTCCCGAAGAGGTTTATGAAACCATTGTACACCGGAACTCCAAAATTGGAGAGTCTCCTAGTATGCATAAACCCGTCATCCTCTATGATGCATACAGCAAGGGATCTCGAAACTTTTTACGCCTTGCAGAGGAATTTTTAGAACGTAATCAGGTCCCCGTAAACAGCGACGATAATGGCTAAAGTGAGTAAAGATGAATTGGGTATGGGCATACGGGCTCTACTGGGAAATTCAGACAAGGCACCCCCTCGTACTGCAGCAGGCATAGCCTCAATTGCTATTGATCAAATTGAAGCAAATCCTTTTCAGCCACGTACCGAATTTGATGAGGAGGCCTTAGCCGATCTGGCAGCGTCGATCAAGGCCATGGGCATAATACAGCCACTCACCGTGCGGCGATTGTCCGCTAACAGTTACCAATTGATCGCCGGAGAGCGCAGACTAAGGGCCAGTAAGATGGCAGGTCTGAGTGAGGTCCCTGCCTTCGTAAGGACTGCAGACGACCAGCAGATGCTGGAGATGGCCCTGGTGGAGAACATCCAAAGACACGACCTCAATGCCATTGAGGTGGCCATCAGTTATCATCGACTCATTGAAGAGTGTGCCCTTACCCACGAACAGAT
>JAHQVP010000229.1 GCA_019634275.1 Saprospiraceae bacterium | reverse complement strand
TTTGAGGGCTTCCCTGGATAAGGGTCACCTGTCCCTTGAGGTCATCCGGCACCGATTGCATTAGCGTACTGAGGACAAAGACGTGTTTTGTATAGGGCCAAGGCACGTCGAAAGCACGGACGGTTTCAAAGGTAGTGCGCCCCATGACGATGGCATCGATCTCCTTCATTAACTCCCCATAACCCATGTCGTCATTATTCGGATTAGGGATGGAGTGTAGCCAATCCAGTTCTCCATCTTTTCCAGCAATGAAGCCATCCAGGCTCCTGGCAATAAATACGATATTCTTCTTCATCCGTACTTCGAATTTAGCAAGGCCTGCTGGTTTTAGAAATTTTCCAGCCTACCCTCATATTTTGCTTGGACGCGCTGCAAAGAATACGTACTCGCCAGAGATTGTCAGGCGATGATAGCACCGTCCCACACCAATGCTCAGGAGATGATGGTACCATCCCCCATTTCGATTATTCGGTCAGTCTTTTTTGCAAAATCAAGATCATGCGTGACGATTAACAAGGACATTTTTTGCGTCTCGCTGAGCGCTTTCAAAATATTGAAGACATTCTCCGAGTTCTTGCTGTCCAGATTACCGGTCGGCTCATCTCCCATGATGATCTTCGGGTCATTGATCAATGCCCGTGCAATCGACACGCGTTGCTTTTGGCCACCTGATATGCGAGATGCCTTTTTATTTGCTTGCGATCCCACGCCTAACATCTCCAATTTTTCCATGGCTTCGGTCCGGATATCTTCTTCTTTCTTCAAGCCCAACTTCAAAGCAGGCAACATGACATTTTTAAGCACGGTGAATTCTGGCAACAAATAATGAAACTGGAAAATGAATCCAATCTTTTCATTGCGGATGCGTGCAAGGGCTGATCGATCAAGATCAGACATGTTTTCGTTGTCGATGTAGAGTGCTCCCTCATAATCCGTATCCATGGTCGATAAGATGTAGAGCAATGTTGATTTTCCACACCCGGATTTTCCCATGATCGAGGCAAATTCACCAGCGTGCAACGACAGTGAGATGTCTTTCAAAACATGAAATTTAACCGGCTCCCAAAAGTACTTGTTGACCCCCTCTGTGCGCAATATCGTATCCATGTCTACTTGCCCCTTATTATTTCTACCGGATCAATCTTCGATGCTTTGCGGGCAGGCAGGTATCCTGCTAAAAAAGTACAGAGTAGGGCGAAGGAGAATCCTCCGATATAGAACTTTGGATCGAAGTTGACCGGATAGGTCTTGACGGTTGGGAGTGCCTCCGTGACAAAGGGTATGCCATCGATAATGACCGACACTCCATAACCCAGAACGATCCCCAGGACCCCTCCGATGCATCCGATGAGCAAGGCCTGAATGATAAAAATTGCCCTGATGTCCATACCAGAAAATCCGGTCGCCTTTAATATGGCAATGTCGTCCATCTTTTCGTAGATGAGCATATTCAGAATATTATAGATGCCAAAGCCCGCTACGACCAGAAGTGTAAAAGAAACGGCATAGGAGATCAAGGTGCGGATGTCAGACCCGGTTTCGAATTGGGCATTGGCCTTCTTGATGTCCAGTGCTCTTATATCATAAAGATTTTCAAGGGTTCGTGACATGGGTACTGCAAGCTCCATATCATATAATTTTGTGTGGATTCGCGTGATGTGATTGCTCCCCTTCCCCAAAATTTGCTGTGCCATTTTTAAATTGACATAACTCTGTACATCATCAACCTCAGCAAGGCCGCTTTGAAAAATGCCTCCAATTTTTAGGGAAAAGGGAACTCCATTGGTGCCGATTACCTGTACATATTCCCCTACTGACAGCGAGAGCTTTTTTGCAATGCCGGCTCCTAACAGAATGGTGTTTTTTTGTCGCTCCAGGCTGGATCCATCTCCTTCGACGATATAATCATTAAAGTTGAACAGGCGAATTTCTTCGTCGACTTCCACTCCATTGATGATGCCGTTAAGGTTGTTTGTGCCAGCCAGATAGAAAACCTGGCAAGTCGCCTGCGGGGTGACGCCTTCCACGCGCGGATCCTTCCTTAAATCTGCCATGATGGGCAAGGCGTTGTAGATTCTACCGATGCGGCTCTTGGGTTTGACGGAATGGATAATCGGCATGTCAACGGCCAAATCCAATTGATGCTCCGCCGGCTGAATCTCCGTCGGCTCCGTCTTGTTGTAAATCTGAATGTGGGGAGTACGATTTAACACCAAGCCATCCAAGAGTAGATTCAAACCTGTCATAAAACTGAGCATGATGATGTACATGCCGATCCCAAACATGACGCCCAATGCCGCAACACCACTTTGCTTCATCTTAGAAGTCAACTGCGTGAAGGCGATGTCCATAATGAGCTTAAGGTCGCTCATCACTCTTCCGGCTTAAGAAGTACCATACTCGAATCAATCCCTTCCAGTACTTCCACAAACTCCAGGGTTTTGACGCCAATTTTGACGTCGATTGTGCCTTCCGTGGTCAGGACACTGTTTTTGTTTCGCACATATTCGGATGGAATGACCCATGCGTCTTTTCGCTTTGCCACCAGAATGTTTGCCTCTCCCGAAAGGCCATTGTATAGTTTGGAAGGAGCCTCCACAAAGGCCCCCTCTACCTCAAACGTTTGTGTAGATGCATCCTTGGTAGCTGAAATAAAGCGGAGGACCGACTGAAAAATCACATCGCCATAGGCTTCCAACTGAATGGCCGCCGTATCGCCCACTTCAATCTTAGCGATGTCCACCTCGTCAATGTTCATCTCAATCACATAGCTGTCGTCGCTCCCAATCTCCGCAAATACTTCCTGTGGCAAGATCAATTCGCCTTTCTCTTTAAATACAGTAAAAACGACGCCGTCAATTTCCGATCTCACCTGATAGTCCCTGAGTAATTTACGCTCGGTCTGCAAGCGATTCTGTGCCAATGCGTAGGCATTGGCCAGTTCGGCCTGTCGCTGCTTGTATTGAAGTTGTTGTGCCCGAAGCAAATTGCCTGAGTTCTGATATTTTAAACGCAACTGATCCAATTCGTTCTCACTGCCTATGCCTTCGCGCCATAGCCTGGCCTTGCGTTCGTAGTTGATCGAGTCGAGCACGTTGTTTTCCCGGGTGCGCTGGATTTCGATTTCAATGCTTCTTAGATTATTATTGTCTCCCAGGTACTTGTCCTTGGCGTCCTTTAGCGCCAGCTCCGCACTAGACAAGCGATTGCGAAGATCTGCTGTAGGCGTAATGGTAAATAAGAGTTCTCCACTGGATACTTTTTGACCTCTTTCGACCAGAATGTTTTGAATGATGCCACTGATCGGGGTCTTGCACTGCTGCGTCCTTTCCGAAACAATTTCGACGGAAGCATACACATATTCTGAAATGTCTCTTAATTCGGCCCGAGTCGTCTCCTGCTCTCCTCCAGGCTTACATCCCATCAGCAACAATACCGAGCACATAAGTGTGCCGGCGAGTCTTATGCATTGACACTTCCTTAGCGGGTCTTTTTGCATTTTTCTGCTTTTCATAAGGCATTCACTGCTGCTGCGAATATGCATGTCCTGTAACGTTTGTGGTCGGTTGATCTGAACGTCCCATCCACCGGTGCTCAAGATAATTAAGTATATCGATGCATGCGATCCCAGGGAATGGGCACCGGCCACCAGCAGCGTGCAAGTGTCTACCAGCTACTTGAATCTAGCGTCGACTTCGCTTCAGTCTTTCTCTTCCGGCCGCGTCTTCTGTTTGGGCAGTCTTTTGGAGTCCTTGAGGCTCTTATGAATGATCCACTCCAATTGGCCATTGACGCTTCTGAATTCATCGTCTGCCCACTTTTCCACAGACTTGAATAGCTCGGGATCGATTCTCAACACAAAAGACTTGCGCTTACTCACTAGTTAGGCGTTTAAAGTTCCGGCATTGACTACAGGTATGGCTTCTTTATCTCCACAAAGGACCACCATCAAGTTACTCACCATGGATGCCTTCTTGTCATCATCAAAATCTATGATTCCATCAGCGGACAGTTGGTTCAACGCATCCTCTACCATGCCTACTGCACCTTCGACAATCTTCTTTCGAGCAGCAACAATCGCCACTGCCTGTTGCCTCTTGAGCATCGCACTTGCGATCTCTGGTGCATAAGCCAAATATCCAATTCTGGCCTCCATCACTCGAATTCCGGCAATATCAAGGCGCTCCGTAATTTCATTTTCTAACGCCTCATTAACTTCGTCCATACCGGACCTCAAGGTCAGCTCTGCCTGATCATCATCAAAATTGTCATACGGGTAGGAACCGGCCAACTTCCTCACCGCTGCATCCGTTTGCACCCGGACAAATTCTTCATAATGGTCCACGTCGAAAGCCGCCTTGTACGTGTCATCTACTTGCCAGACCAAAATCACATTAATCAAAATCGGATTGCCAATCTTATCATTGACCTTGACCCTCTCGCTGTCAAAATTTCGTGCCCTTAAGGAAATGCGTTGCCTGCTATAAAACGGATTTGCCCAGAAGAAGCCATTTTCTCGTACCGTACCCACATACGCACCAAAAAGCACCAGAACCTTAGAGCCGTTGGGATTGACAATAAAAAACCCGCGTATCACCAGCAGTATTGCCACCGCCAGAATCAGGAATAAGGGATTCGACGTGTAGGCCAGTCCTCCAATCATCGTCGCTATCAATGCTGCCAGGACCACCAGCATGATGTATCCGCTGAACACTGTAATTGATTTTTCATTTGTCATAGTAGTATCATTTTGATATCACAATGATAGCGCATTTCAATCAAGGTTGCCAGCGGAACGAGACCTTTTTCTAAACGTCTATTGATCGGTTCGACCAACCATCGCATGTGGTCCATCATGGGCCGGTATGCTCCTCCAAGGCGCGCGCAAGTGCCTTACTCCTGGTCTGACCCTATGGGCTTATGGAACAAGCTGGATCAGATTGCATTATATTCGCTACTATCAAACAGGGATCATTGAAAAACGCGCTTAGACCGGAGGTACTTTTATGTTCTCTGTTGGTCTATTGCTTGACACCATTGATGACCATGGCACAACCACTGCAAGTAGAAAAGCGACTTCGTGTACAACAGTCGGATTCTGTAGTCGCTGAAGTGCAATACCGGAGTGAATCCTGGGCTCCGGATCGTACTGCCTTGATCGTGTGTGACATGTGGAACAAACACTGGTGTCCTCAAGCTACCGAACGCGTAGGAGAGATCGCTCCCTACATGAACGAGGTGATCAAGCTGGCACGTGCAGAGGGAGTATTGATCATCCATGCGCCAAGCGATGTTACCGATTTCTATGACGCGCATCCAGCGCGTAATCGTGCGAAGGCAGCACCCAAATCCCAGCAGCTTCCACCGGAAATTCGCTCCTGGTGCGACTGGCTGGACGACGCAGAAAAGAAAGCCTATCCCATTGATCAGTCGGACGGCGGATGCGAGTGCGAAGACTGTCCATCCTATACCGCCTGGACGAGACAAGCAGAGGCAATCGAGATCGACGATGACGATGCGATATCGGACGATGGGGCGGAAATATGGAACCTGATGGAAATGCACGGCATCGATCATGTCATGCTCATTGGAGTCCACACCAATATGTGCGTTTTGGGTCGGCCTTTTGGCTTGCGCAACATGGCGCGATATGG
>JAHQVP010000228.1 GCA_019634275.1 Saprospiraceae bacterium | reverse complement strand
GTCCGAAATGACCCCAACCTGCGCTCTTGGATTGAGGTCCATGATGTAAGCCTGATGCGAATCTGCAACGTGCTCTAACAGATCCAGCACAAAAGCCTGCGGAGATGCAGTTCCATTTCTCGATGACTCCACTTCAAAATGATAGTATCCCTCTCGATCACTATGTGTCTCCCATTTGCGATTCCCCAAAGTCAACATGATCGGTACTCCGCTCACTTCCCTGCTTACAAATCGGCGCATATTTGATCGAAACGTTGCCCAGAAACGGTAGGACTCAGCAGTCCTCTCAGCACGGAGGATGCGGCCACGTACGTAAACCGAGGCTTCCAACGCATAAGCGCCATAGGATTGAATAGCCAGTTTGTGCTGCTGCTTTGCCATGATAAGGAGGTAAAGATACAACCACTCCTTCCTCTAGAGCCTTATTAGTCTGACAGATGGCTGCTGATTTGAGCGCAAGAGGTATACTCCGGTAGGTAAGTCAGTAAGCGTTATGAGGCCTTCATCACCCAACCGTTGACGGTGTAGCCGCCTTCCAAATTGATCAATGATCTCAACAACTTCTTGTTGAGAGATCGGAGTCAGCGTAACCTGCTGTTCTCCCTGTGGCACTGGATTAGGAAATACTTCACCGTGCTCTCGGCACTGCATGGATAAAGGGAGCTGCTTGGAATATGTAAAGGAGCCATCCAGATCAAGGAGCTTAAGTCGAAACGAATCAAAATCTTCCTTCAGCAGCAGGCGAGTGCGATACTCTCGGAGTCGCTCGTGCTCAAAAGGAACTTGTTTGATCATCCGATACTGGGAACGATCGGACCGACCCTCGATTTCGAAAGCGGCAAAATCCGAAGGTTCGTCAATCAGCCAATGAAATTCTACTTCACATCGAGCAGTTTCCGATGCCGAAAGATGCCGTAGTGTGATGGGCAGTCCCTGATCAAAGAAGACGCGGCTTTCGCCGGAAGGGAGATTGAAGTCTTGTAATTCTGCCCAGATGAAGTCCACGATACCAGGGAGATCATTCCGAACAGCCACATGCACAGAACTATCTGGCATGAACGATGTCGGCAATCGTTCCTGATGAATGGCCATATAGGTGACTGCCGACGCCAAGAAGTAGAGCGTTGGTCTGCCATGTGGGGCACTGTCTTCATATAGATCTGCAAAGGGCACGCGACCTGCAAGTCTCCCCGTCAGTAGTTTACTCACAATACTGCCAACTGGTATCAGTCGGACGTTGTACGCAGGGCGTGCCTCGAGCATCAAATCCTGGTAGGTGGTCCACCATGTTGCAAAGTCTCCGACGGTTTGCTCGTGATAGGCCGCAATCTCTAAGGGAGAAGGTTCTGTGGGAGGATATTCTTGCGCCAGGTCCATCTCTGGCCAGTTGCCATATATGTAGTAGCGCACATTGGCTTCCTGCTGATTGACATAGTCAAACACCGTGCTGGTCGCTCCTATAACAGAGGTGCCAGCATCCAACGGGTGAGGGCCATCGGGAGCAACATATTGAATAAAATTGGCTGCCGTGATTAATACGGTATTGACATCTGCCTCAGCGAAAGGGCCCTCGTCAGGATCCCATACTCCGGCGACCTGATCGTACCCCCACTGCGAGGTCAAGTTTAGATCGTCATGATTGGTAAGAAAACCATACTGCCCTCCAATGGCCACGGAACGTCCGGCGCTCTCACTCATTTTATGTAACCAATGTGGCACGGTCGTTTCATCACTGGGGGTCGCAATGAGGGGCGGACGATGGTCGATGAGGCTATGCCCAAAAACATACATACGCAGAGGCAAAGACTGCGCCCCGGCACCGAACGTCTTGATCAATAGAATACATATGAAGAAGAAGGAACGCCAGGGAGAGGTCATGCGATCAAGTCAATTTTACAGAGGAAAGATCGCAATGTTCTGCTCTGCGTTGCCTTCCTATTCGATGTTTTACTAAAAATCAGCAGAAAAGCACCAATGCGTATCTTAGGGTATCATGGAAGACCCAATGCTCCACCGAGAACCGATCCAAATTTCGCGACGGACCTGTCTCAGTCTTCTGCCCGCTCTTATCCTTCCATCTCCCCTTCCGTTATTCAGGAGTCAACAGTCCACAAGTTTGCCTGTAGCCCTGACCTCAGGACCTAAGCAGCATTGGTTTGGCTACTACGACAAATGGCAGAGCGATCCCTCCGGTAGATATCTCCTAGGTGGACAGGTCGAGCTGTTTTATCGATCGCCGACCGCAAGGGATGTTTTAAGAGTAGGCCTCATTGATCTCGAAGATGGTAATCGATGGATGGAGATCGGGACATCCACCTCCTGGAGTTGGCAGCAAGGTTGCATGCTACAATGGGTTCCAGGATCTCAAGGTCAAATTATTTGGAACGATCATGCGGCGGGGAGATTTGTGAGTAAAGTCTATAATTTACAGACTAGAAAAACCAGGATCCTGCCCCATCCGATTTACACGCTGTCTCCCGATGGGAAAACAGCCCTCTTCGTTGATCCTGGTCGTCTGCAGTTCTTTAGACCCGGCTACGGCTATCCCCAATTAAATCCATCGCTGACTTGGGAGCGCGCACCTAAGGACACAGGCGTCTTCAAAATGGATCTTCAATCGGGAGAATCAACATTGATTTTGTCGTTTCAGGAAGTTGCACAGGTTTCGCGGGCGGCCGGAAGCGTTGCGGACAATTTTCATTGGTTAAACCATTTGTTGATTAATCCAAGTGGTGACCGATTTATCTTCCTAAATCGCAGCCGTCCTAAAGCATCCCTCACTGAAATGCGAGCATACGTCAAAGCGCATCCTGAACTGCAGGGAACCGGTTTCAGTAGCAATTATGTAACCAGAGCCATGACTGCAAATCTGGATGGAACAGAACTCTATACGCTCAATGACAGCGGTATGTTTTCACACTTTATCTGGAACGGCAACGACCGGATCTGTGCCTGGGCGGTGCCAGAGGATCAGAACACAGCTGGCTTTTTTGATTTCCGAGACCGTTCCAAAGAATACGTCCCAGTAGGATCAGCTGTCATGACAAGAAATGGACACAACACCTATGTCCCCCATACAGATCATCAGTGGATCCTAAATGATACCTATCCGCAAGGGCCCGAGCGATTACAAGAGTTGTATCTCTATCATGTACCAAGTGGTGATAAAGTCGTGCTTGGGCATTTTCATCAACCTGCTGCATTCACCGGAGAATGGAGATGTGACTTGCATCCCAGATGCAATCAAACAGGTACAAAGGTATTCTTTGACTCTACCCATATGGGTGGAAAGCGTCAAATGTACATGATTGATATTGAAGACATTGTTAGGAAATAGGACATTCCAACTTATTTAGTCCTACATTTGCGCCCTTATCAACACAGGGCCATCTGAGGTGTATCCTGCCTCCAGAGGTACAAGTAGAAAACAGCAGCAATGAAATTCTCAGATCTCAACCTCATTTCTCCGATTCAAAAAGCACTCGACCAGCTTGGGTACGAACAACCTACGCCCATTCAAGAGGCAGCCATTCCGCTTGTGCTCGACCGCAAAGATCTTATGGCCACTGCTCAGACCGGTACCGGCAAGACAGCAGCCTTCGCCCTACCCATCATTCAACTGATTCACCAGATCGAGGTGAGAAAAGGAAAGAAGCCTACCCTTCGCGCCCTAATTGTGACTCCCACGAGGGAGCTTGCCATACAGATTGAGGAAAACATTGCTGCATATAGCAAATACACCGACGTGAAACAAGCAGTCATCTTCGGTGGTGTTAAACAAGGCCGACAGGTAGAAAGTCTCAGGCGTGGAGTGCACATCCTGGTGGCTACACCTGGCAGACTTTTGGATCTCATCGGTCAGGGTTATATCGATCTCAGTACCATCAAAATGTTCGTTTTGGACGAGGCAGACCGCATGCTGGACATGGGCTTCATTCATGACATTAAACGCTTGATCAAACTGATTCCCACTAAGCGTCAATCCCTATTCTTCTCCGCCACGATGCCCGACAATATAGTGGCCCTGTCCCGGCAAATTTTGCGCAATCCCGAGAAAATTGCCGTCGATCCGGTTTCATCAGCAGCCGAGACCGTACAGCAATTTGTCTATTACACCAATCGGGATCTGAAGAAGAAACTACTCCTTCACCTCCTCGATCAGAATGGTATTTTCCAGGCGTTGGTTTTCTCACGCACGAAGCATGGAGCCGACCGCATCGCCCGCGATCTGAAGAAAAAGAAAATCAAAGCAGCGGCTATCCATGGCGACAAAATGCAGAATCATCGCCAAAAAGTGCTGCGGCAGTTCAAGGAAAAACAAATTCATGTTTTAGTGGCCACGGACATCGCAGCTAGAGGAATTGACATCAGCCATCTTGAGCATGTCATCAACTATGACATCCCCAATGAACCAGAGACGTACATCCATCGCATCGGGCGATGTGGTAGAGCAGGAGAAGAGGGCACTTCCATTTCCATCTGTGAGCCTGAAGAAAATGCCTACATGCGTGATATCGAAAAACTGTTAAAGCGCAAAGTGGAGGTGGTAGAAGACCATCCGTTCCCGCAGACAGATCGTCCTATGACGGCAGCCGAGAAGAAGGAGTGGAACAAAGAGAAGCAGCGCAGGAAGCAAGAGTTCTTCCGTCAACGAAAGAAGGCTCGAATGCGCTAAGGGACCATCGGTCTTATTTTTTTTGCCCAACTGCTGGCTTTACTGAATGTTTAGCCACAGATAGATTGCAATGGTAATGATGATCAAGGCAGCTCCCAAGGGGCGGCTCCACTTCCATGGAAGCAGAGGTACCTTTTCCTCAAATGATCGCTCTTCTACATATCGATCCGCTCCCATTGAGCATACGTGCATCACCAATATATTGAGCAAAAACTCAATGCCCCACAGATGGACGAAATGAATCTCCAGCTTTAGAATAAAATTGGTGATCACATAAAATGCAAGTCCAAAGAGCAAACCAGCCTTGGCACCACGAGCAGAAACACGCGGCATAAAGAAAGCGGCGATAATCACCGTGGCCATCGGAATCATAAAGATTCCGTTGAGTTGTTGCAGTAGCTGATACAATCCAGAAGGAGCATCCGCCACGAACGGGGCGATCGCAATAGCAAACACCGCCAGGACAGCCGATACCCATCGTCCCACATGCACCAATCTTTTTTCTGTCGAGTCGGGTCTGAGGTAGCGCTGGTATAGGTCTAGGCTAAACAAAGTCGCAGCACTATTCAATGCACTATTAAAGGTACTAAGAATGGCTCCCATGATCACGGCAACGAAGAATCCTGTTAACCACAATGGCAAAACCTTCTTCACTAGCTCGGGGTAGATAAGGTCAGGATCGTCATAAAATCGATCTCCGAAATAATAGAATCCGATAATTCCCGGTAGGACAATTACCAGTGGAATCAACAGCTTTAGTATTCCGGTATAGAGCAGTCCCTTCTGGGCTTCCTTTAGACTTACTGCCCCAAGAGCCCGCTGAATGATCGATTGATGCATGGTCCAGAAATAAATCTGATTGACGATCAGCCCAGTAAAAAGTACACTAAAAGGCAGAATCGCCTCCCTCGAGCCCTTACCAATCGAAGGCTCATTGCTCACTACATTAAATTTCTCCGGTGCATGAGCAAATACTTTTTCTAATCCGGTCCAAGCGTTGCCTTCGCCGATCGCCAGCAGAGCAAGAAAAGGAACCAATAGACCGGCAATCAACAGCCCGATCCCGTTTATAGCGTCTGTGTAGGCCACCATCTTCAGTCCTCCGAAAATCGCGTAGATGGCTCCGATACTTCCAACCGTCAGGACAGTAATCCAAATACCCTGGTCTTTGCTAACACCCAGGATTTCGGACAATCCAAAAATACTCTCAATGTTAAGGGCCCCTGTGTAGAGAACAATGGGCAGCAAGGTGGCAACCAACGAGAGAATGACCATGAGGGCGACCAATGTCCTGGTCATGGCATCGAACCTACCCTCCAAGAGCTGGGGTATAGTCGTCAACCCCATGCGCAGGTACTTGGGCACAAAATAGATGGCACCGATAACCAATGCGATGGCGGATGTTACCTCCCAAGCGATGATGATTGCTCCATTCCGATAGGCCGATCCATTCATGCCAATCAAATGTTCTGTCGAAATGTTGGTCAATAGCATTGACCCAGCTATGACGATGCCCGTCAGGCTCCGTCCACCTAAGAAATAACCATCTGCTGTGTTTAGAGCATCTTTCCGCAGCCGCCAACTGCTGTAGAGGGCTACGAATAAGGTAAAGGCCAGGAAGGTGACAAACTGCATAATCTAAAACTACATTTGTTTTCACGAATGTCGGCAACTCGTATCACGAGTCGGTAAATTACGTTGACAAGTGAGCACGCGACTTTCGAATCGGTTGCTCTAATCAGAAATTCGAAGCCAAGATCTGCGCCCAGCCTCCCTCGCCACAGCATAATTCCAGATCAAATGAGATTCTAGCCGGATGCAATTGGGATTCTTATCTTAAGGGGTATGGACC
>JAHQVP010000227.1 GCA_019634275.1 Saprospiraceae bacterium | reverse complement strand
CTGTCCCGCATGGAGATCATGTGTAATGATCTGAAACTCATCATCCGCTTCGTATGCTTTAATGATGTCGGCCGCTCTAATTTTTGCTTCTTCCAATAGAGGCGCATCCTGGCTGAGGGATGCCATCGAATAGGAATTATCAATAAAGAGACTAATGGATTTGCGCCCTTGAATCACTTCTCCATCTTGTTTTAGAAACGGCTGTGCAAACGCCAGGACTAGGAGCGCAATGGCAAGCAATCTGCACAAAAGAATCAGTAGGTTTTTTAACCTGCTGCGCACACTGGACTCCTCTTTCAACTCGCGGATGAACCTGACGTTTGAGAAGAGGACTTTCTTATACCGCCTGAAATAGAATAAATGGATCAGGATCGGAATGGCTAAAAGTGCCAGGGCGCCCAGAAATAGCGGATATACAAATTGCATGACCGGCAAAAGTAAGGTCTTTTTTGACCTAGCCTCTACATTGTTTTTGGTGACTGGCTTCTAAACGTAGGGAGAAGGCGAGCCATTGCTTGAAAGCGCCTAGTTTGTGGTTTCTAAGCGGATTTTTTCCTGAGTCTTCGATACAAGGCACTTGCCACTACAATAAACAAAATCAGCCCTGCGAGAATCAAGATGAGTTTCCACCAGGCCAAACTGCCTTTAAACACGGCCAGGAGCACGATGGTGACCAATATCAAGGTCGGAATCTCATTAAATAGGCGCATGCGCTCGCTGCTCATGGGGATTTCCCCTTTTTCCAACTTGCGCATTATGCGTGGCAGGTAATCATTGTATCCTGCCAGGGCGAGAACCAATGCCAATTTGATGTGCATCCAGCCCAGTGAAAGATACTCCGTGTTGATAACCAACATGCCAATCCCACCGGCAAAAACAAGAATCATGGCAGGTCTCATGATGATTTTAAAGAGTCTCCATTCCATGCGGCTGTATTGCTGGGCCAGAGCAGAAGTTTCTTTTTTGCCTGCTTCGGCCGCACGCTGCAATTCTTCGATGTGATACACGAAGAGACGAGGCAGGTAGAACAGGCCGGCAAACCATGCGACAAACCCAATAATGTGCAACGCTTTAAAGGCCAGTAGATCCACGATCGATTTGTTTGTACCCTCCAAAGGTACAGTCCCGCCGCCACAATGTGCTTCCACATTTGGATGCATACTCATGCGTGCAGATCCTGGTCCCTGAGGAGGAATTCATTTTCTCCATGGTTATATTGAAAGCAATCCATACTTTTGCTGTCCACCTGCATGCCTTAGTGCAGGAGCTTTTAAAATTGGTGTTGGGAACAACACTGTTAGGGTGAGTGAAGACTCACGGATGCCGAAGTGGCGGAATTGGTAGACGCGCTGGATTCAAAATCCAGTGTTCGCAAGAACGTGTGGGTTCGATTCCCACCTTCGGTACAAAAAACCATCATCTATTTCCACGAGTACAGTGTATGCCATGCGTTTGTTGTAGCGTCGTTACCGCTGCGTCAGTCTGACGAATCATGCTTTAATCGAAAAACACCGCATTTGTGCGCAGCTCTTGCCGAAGTTGCCGATAGGTCGTGTTTTTGTCAATGACAATACATTCGATCCCAGCCAGATCAGCAAAGTCTTCCATATCAGCGCAAGTAAGACTCTGACTGAAGCAGGTATGGTGAGCACCGCCAGCGGTGATCCAGCACTTCGCTGAATCACGAAGACTAGGTAGCGGCTTCCAAAGTAGGCGGGCAACCGGCAAATTGGGCATGTCCTGCGGGATATCATGTGCCTCCACAGCATTGACTACCATCCTAAACCGGTGGCCCAGATCGATTAGAGAGACGTTAATGGCTGGTCCTGATTTACCCCGAAAGACCAGGCGCACAGGGTCGTTTTTGCCTCCTATGCTCAAGGGATGGACCTCGCAGGTGATGTTCCCATGCGCCACACTGGGACAGATTTCCAACATGTGCGATCCCAGTACTAGATCACCCGCTGCAGAAAAGTGATAGGTATAATCTTCCATGAAGGTGTTGCCCCCGGACAAACCCTTTGAGATCGCTTTCATGGTCCGAACCAACGCAGCTGTCTTCCAGTCGCCCTCTGCACCAAATCCATAGCCATCTCCCATGAGCCTCTGAACAGCGATGCCAGGCAATTGATGCAGTCCATGTAGGTTTTCAAAAGTGGTTGTAAATGCTGAAAAGCGGCCCTCCTCTAGAAAAGAACGCAAACCCACTTCGATGCGAGCGGCTTCTTTGAGTGATCGATGTTTCAGTCCCTCTTTGTTAAGATTCTTATCGACATGGTAGGAGGCTTCGTACACATCTATGGTCTCTTTGACAGCAGCGTCAGATGCCGCTTTCACATGCTCCACTAGATCACCAACTCCAAATCCATTGACCTGATAACCAAACCGAATCTGAGCAGATACTTTGTTCCCCTCGGTGACTGCCACGTCACGCATGTTGTCACCAATACGGGCTACCTTCATGTTTTTAGAGGCTGCCCAACCGACGGTCAGGCGACACCATCTTCCGATCTCGGCGCATACCTGCTCATCCTGCCAATGTCCTACAATGACTTTGGGATACTTGGACATCCGTGCCGTTAAATGACCAAATTCTCGATCACCATGGGCAGACTGGTTTAGATTCATGAAGTCCATGTCAATCGTGTCCCATGGAATCGCCTGGTGGTATTGGGTGTGAAAATGTGCGATCGGTTTTTGCAGGACCTGAAGGCCCACAATCCACATTTTCGCCGGCGAAAAAGTATGCATCCAGACCATTACGCCAATGCATTCGGGAGCACTATTGGCGGCATGCATGCATTGCAAAACGTCTTCCGAACTCTTTAAAACTGCCTGAAACTTCACGTCAACCGAAATGGACGCTGCTTCATTCAGCGCTTGGACCACTTCCCGTCCCTGTTGGGCAACCATCGCCAGCGTTTCCTGGCCATAGAGCTCTTGACTCCCAATCAAAAACCAAATTTCTGACGCTTCGCCTTCTTGCATGTCCTTACTTAGCAGATTGATGATCTCCTTACTGCTAGTATAAGCAAAATGTAACAGGCCAATCGAGTCAACAGCGCCAAGAAGTTGACCGAATCGAGATGATGCGTTGCTGGCTTATTCAACACATGATCTCTCCAACCAGCTCAATCGTCTTTCAGTGCCTCTATTGGGTTGCCCAGTGCCGCTCGCGAGGTGTGATAGCTCAACGTGCAGATCGCAATAAGAAAGGCAAGTAGGAAGCCTACTAAGAAGACCATAGGCCCGAGCGCAATGCGGTCCGCAAAATTGTCCAACCACCCTTGCATAAACCAATAGGTCAAGGGAGCTACGATGATAAAAGCCACGATGACTAAGAGGGCAAAACTCTTGGACAGGTGGTACATAATATTTTGCACGGATGCTCCAAGGACTTTTCGGATGCCCACCTCTTTCATGCGTTTTTCCGTATTGATCGCAGCCAAGCCAAACAAGCCCATGCAAGCAATCAAGATGGCCAACAGTGCCATACTCGTCACTACCGCACGCATTTGCCTCTCAGAACTGTAGAGTTCCTCAAAGTGCTCATCAAGAAACGAGTATTGAAATGGCCAATCCGGTACCATGCTGTTCCATGTCTTCTCCGCATGGGCAATCGCCCCTGGAATGTCATTGCCATCTACTTTGATGGATAGTTCGTCATAGTTCCAGTCGGTGTGCACGACCATGCTCAACGTGTTAATGGCATAGTGCAGGGAGTTGAAATTGAAGTCACGCACTACCCCGATGATGGTGCCGAGGGAGTCATCTGGATACCATGCATGGCCGGCCTCTACTCCAATAGGGTCTTCGAATCCCATCTCCTTGGCGAAGGCTTCATTGATGACAAAGGCGTAACCATCATCTCGAGGACGCTCCTGAGAGAATCCACGGCCGGATACAAGTTCCATGTCATATACCTCCAGATAGTCATAGTCGACATGGACGTTGCTGGGGGTCAACGATCTGACGGAATCACCCCGTACCTTAAATCCCCATTGATGGAAATTGTTGCCTAGCCGTTGACCCGATGCTGTGACACCCAAGATGGAGCTCCCTCGTAACAGCTCCTCTTTTAGAGGTCGATAGACATCCTGACTGGACTGATTCATGTCGACCAGGAGGATGTGGTTTTTATCAAAGCCAATGTCTTTGTTATTGATGTAATTGAGCTGCTGCAGGACGATAAGGGTCGAAATGATCATGCCGATGGCCAATCCAAACTGGACCACGACCAATCCACTTCTAAATAGAGACTTACCGGAATCTGTCTGGCCACCTTGTAAGATGTCTGTTGTCTTGAAAGACGACAGATAGTACGAAGGATAGACCCCTGCCAGCATGCTTAAGCCGAGGGTTCCTGCCAGGCCACCCAATAACAACTGTGGGTGCTCCAGAAAATGCAGGAGCGTGAGCTCCCGATCCAACAATCGATTGAGCAGAGGTAGAGCAAGTAACGCCAGCAGACATCCCAGGAAAAATGAGAAGACGCCCATGAGGCCTGACTCCACAACAAATTGCGCAAACATCTGACTGCGTTGTGCACCAATGGTCTTGCGTACTCCCACCTCCTTCCAGCGATGTGATGCGCGTGCTGTCATAAGGTTCATGAAGTTGACGGCCGCAATGAGTAAAATGAACATGCCTACCAGTGAGAAAAGCCCCAGGTACGAACCATTGAATTTTCGGTAATTGTGATAATCATGTTCGATGTCCATGCTTGCCAGGTGGACATCTTCTAGTTGCTGGAAATACAATTTGTAGAAGTCCGTAATTACATTTGTCGATCCCTCGTCTGGTGGCATGCAACGCATCAAAAATTCAGGCATCTTTTTTTCGAGTGCCGCGATGTCGGTGCCATCTTTGATCAGCAGGTACGTTACCAAAAAATTACCCCCAAATTGTGTGTTAAAGGTTGGTCTCTCCGAGATCAAAGTAGACATGGACACAAGAGCATCAAACTGCAGATGGCTTGACTCCGAAACGTCTGCAAGTATGCCCGTCACCTCGTACTGATCCTCACCAATGTGGATCGTGGTACCTAATGCATCTTGTTGTCCCAACAGCCTAGTTGCTACTGTTTCTGTTAAAAGGATCGAATTTGGAGCCAATAGAGCGGTGGCCCGATCCCCTTTAAGTAGAGGAAAATCAAACATCGCCAAGAACGAACTGTCAACCAACACCATTTCTTCAATGAGTGTCTGGGTATCGTCCTTGCGAAGCACCTGCCGGCCGTTGCCAAAATAACGACTGTAGTCCAGTACTTCTGGATAGTCACGCTTTAGAGCAGGAGCCATGCCCGGCATGGAAAGGGCTACATTCTGGGTGTTGGTGCCTGGAAAACTCTGAACCTCGTCAAGTCGGTAGATCTGATCCTTCTTTGTGTGAATCCCATCAAAGCTACGTTCGTCCTGAATAAAGAGGTAAATCAGAATACACGCTCCTAGACCAAAGGCCAGACTGAAGACATTGATGAAGGACCAGATCTTGTTGTTCCTGAAATTGCGGAAGGCTATCTTGATGTAGTTTCTTAGCATAACTTGCGGCTAATAGGCTAGTGAACCCAGTGTAACAAACTGCGTCAAGGTAGTGTCCTCAAGATACTGGAAATATTAAGATATCGCGCGGTCATTGGCCATGCTTTCGGCTAGCTCTACCCTGAGGCTTTTCTTGATTTCGCCAGGTATTTGATCCCAGTGCGTATCCATTAAGGCGCCTTGTAGGGAATAGAGATAGTAGCAAATGGGCAGAGGACTGTCTGACTTCGCTTGCAATTTTAGGTAAGCCTGAACCGGTCTGATGTTGGCCAGATCGGCCATCGTATGGATGCCGATGTTCTGCAACCTCCGTTCAATCGTTTGACCAATGTTGCGTAATGCGGATACTTTCTTAATGCCGGTCTCTTTCATAATGCTTGTTATTTAGGACAAACATAGCTCAGGTGAGTGTGCCAGCATTGTAGAAATCGGACATTCGTAGTTGGGTAATGCATGCTGCGATTTACCTTGTAATTCCCTGCGTTGATCCGCTGCTGTTTTTTGGCATGGCGATTGTTCTATTAACACTGGTCAGCAAGGTTTTTCGGGAAGTTTTACAGACAAGCAGTATTTGGATTGTTTTGTGACTCATTTTAAGCATTCAATTCGAAATTTTGAGATCTTCGCGTTCTTAACCCCTGCTGCCCTAAAGCAACTGTAATGAAGAGAGGACCAATTGCAATCATTGGGATGGGATGTCGCCTTCCGGGTGACGCAGATACACCACAGCAATTGTGGCGGAATTTGATCAATCGTGTCGATGCCATTTCTGAGATACCTAAGGAAAGATGGGATGCACAATCTCACTACTTTGAGGATGGTCGATCCGTAAGGATGTCCTATTCGAAGTGGGGTGGATTTGTAAAGGACATTGATCTTTTCGAGCCTGAGATTTTTGGCATCACCCCAAGAGAGGCACATCAAATAGATCCTCAGCAGCGTCTCCTGTTGGAGTCAAGTTACAACTGCATCTTGGATGCAGGCTATTGCCCCAAGGATCTGGATGGGAAAAGTGTAGGAGTTTTCGTGGGCATATCCACCTTCGACTATGCTTTTAAGAATGTACACAGCACTGCTCTTGATGACCTGGATACGTACGCTGCTACGGGCACTTCTTTAAGTATCGCCGCCAATCGATTGTCTTATGTGTACAATCTTCTCGGCCCCAGCTTTGTAGTTGATACTGCTTGCTCCTCCTCCCTATTGGCTACTCACCTTGCGGCGCAGAGTATTTGGCGAGGAGAATCCAAGATGGCTTTGGTAGGTGGAGTCAATGCTATGCTCGAACCCAATAACCTCATTGCCTTTAGTAAGATGGGCTTGCTGTCGCCACTCGGCAGATGCAAGGCATTCAGTGAGGAAGCATTGGGTTTTGTCAGGAGTGAGGGCAGTGGAGTAGTGATGCTCAAGCCACTCGAAGATGCCATGCGAGACGGCAACCGCATCTACTCGGTCATTCATGCTACCGGTGCCAATCAGGATGGCCGGACCAACGGCATTGCATTGCCCAATGAGCATTCTCAAATGCAACTCTACCGAGATGTGTATAAGAAGCACAAGATCGATCCTGCAAAAGTGGGATACGTGGAAGCACATGGTACAGGCACCATCGTTGGAGACTATGCAGAAGCGACCAGCCTTGGTACGGTGATTGGCAATGCAGAAGGGAGAAAAGGAAAATTATTGATAGGATCGGTCAAGACCAACATTGGACACCTTGAGGCAGGCTCTGGGATCGCCGGACTGCTTAAGGCAAGTCTCTGTATGCATCACGAAATGGTGCCGTCCAATCTTCACTACGAAATACCAAGTACCCGCATTAATTTCAATAAACTGAAGTTGCGAGTGCCGGTCAAGCCAACCAGGATCAAAGCAGTGGAGTATGCCGCGATCAACAGTTTTGGCTTTGGCGGAGCAAACGTGCATGTGGTGCTTGGAAAAGCGCCCGAATCCGCCACTGTTGCTCGCCCAAGAAGAACAAAAGGTGCCAATGTACTGTCGTTAAGTGT
>JAHQVP010000226.1 GCA_019634275.1 Saprospiraceae bacterium | reverse complement strand
CACGCTCACTTGTCTCATAGCCTCCTTGTGCATAAGCTCGTTTGGTGCCAATATAACCTGGCCCATACTCACCATAGGCTACCACACAGAGCTCCACATGAGGCACCATCTCCTGTGCGGCCAGTTGGTACTCAATGAATAATTCGCCAGGCAGATGCAATACCCAAACAGACCCCATTTTTAAGAGGGCAAGCTCCGTTTTTACTCCCTCCTGGTGTCGAAGTAACCATGCAAGATGTTTTGCGGCCACAAATTTTTTCATGTTCAGCAGCGCATCATGAGACAGCATCGCCCGTAATTCTGATTCGATCAAATGATCGCCTAATGGCAGCTGCACCGAAGTGGTTTTCCATTCCAGGGCAGTAGCGTCGACTGGCTTCTTCTCCGTGGATTCCCACGACTTACGCATCCCTTCTTCCATTCGATGCGCAAGGATGGGTCTCATTTCTTTCGAACCGTCGTTATATTTTCCTGCTGCAATATTGCCAGACGCCCCGTTGAAATGAACATGCCTGGTCCTGGTTTTGCGTTCTCGCACCTTCCGGGCCAATCCGACGAATTCGGAGGTCACATCACCAAATCCATAGTAGCTTTGAGGATGTGTTGCATAATAACTCAGAACGGCTCTTGCCTGGTCTTTATGCCAGAAGCTGACCGACTTCAGCCAGGGATCGATCAGCCCTTCTGGTGCTGCAATGGCGATTGAATCCTGACTCTTACTCCAGCGCATGAGGACCAGGGTATCAGCCTCTGCATCAAGAAGTCTCCGATTGGAGGCTACTTTTTCGACTTTGGCCTTGCCAAATCCAAGATGCGTGATGGGTTTAGGCTTCCGCACTGCTTTTTTCACTGCTTTGGCTGTACGTTTAATGGACTCCAATATAGTCGGGACATCGTACCGTGTACCCCCGAGACCATACTCCTCCATCACACGCTCCGTGGTCAAATCGCAACGAAGTCCATCGTGCTGATGCAGAGCACTCACCCATACTCGATCGGGTGTTGTCTGTGCGGCCGTCGCCAATTCCTTTTTCCACAAGTCCAATCCCTCGTTGGCAATACCTAAATAATCTACGGCACACAGCACGATCGGGTCTTGGTCTGAGTGGATAACAATGCCACGGGCAGTGAGATGGTCGAGAATCTGACGTGTGGGAGCATATGCGACTACTACCCCCAGGTCTGGCGACACCTTGGTGTTAAACGTACTGACTTGCAACGCTTGCGCCGGAAGACTGGCACACCCGACCATCCACCATACAGTAATCAACATCCTTTGTAACATCATCCTTAATTGGGTCTGTATCAATATCTTTAGGCTACAAGTAAAATAGAGAATTATCGCGCTGCAGGAAAATAGGTCCACCCGTATATCCCGACGAACATTTGGTATTGGAATTTCCGTCTCGATATTGTCATCGATTTTTTCCTTATGCTCAGGTTGTGGGCAGACCCAAAAAAAAGGAATTGGCTTTGCTTCGTGCGAAGATTTTAAAAAAGTATCCGAAGCAGATCTGCAGCTCAGAAAAAGTCTCGCTTATGTGGAGGTCTCGCCCTTGGAGGAATCTTCATGTCAAAATTGCAATCTATGGTTGCCTTCCCAAAATGATTTGCCGTGCGGAGGCTGCACCCTATTCGCCGGCCCCGTAGCAGCAGAAGGATACTGCACCTACTGGGCTCCTCAGGTTGAAGGCTAAAGGGAAAGAAGTTCCCGTCCTGAATCGAAGACTCCAATCCATCGTCGACACCCTCTATAGTGCACCAGCATCCAACCATTCATTCAAGTACTTACGCAATTCCTTATTGTCATCTAGGGTGAGGACTTTACGGACGTCGCTCAAACGCTTTTCTCTTTCGTCATTTGACAGCGCATACACGATCATGGTCACCAGCTCGTCTCCTAGCGCTGGAGTTTGATGCTTGCTACTGGCCAGCAACGTGACATATGCCAGTTCTTTTGCTCCGTGGTCCGTTCTTTTCTTGCTGGCCCAAACAGATCGAATAAAAGACTCTTTGAGGGCTGCACGACTGCTCAACACGGCCATGCGGAACCACTTGTCCTGATGAAATCTTGACCAGCATTCGGAAAGCTGCTGAGCGACTGGCTCTTGATCAAACTCACCAAGGCTGAGCACTGCCTGCAAAGCAACCCTAGCGTCTGGATCGGTAAGGAATGGGACCATAAGACGATGTCCATTCGGCAGGCGCTCCGCAAGCATCAAACCATGCTCACGAAGAGGGGCATAGCTTGCATTCAGGGCGCCCCTGATGATCTCTTCCGATAATGCATTCATGCCTTCCAGGGCATAGAGGGCATGAAGTCGAGGCAGGCGGAGATCATCATTGGCAAACAGCGTCAAGAGTGCAGGTATGCAAGAAGTGTCCTGACGCTCCAGGAGGAGTCTCTGCGCAGTCAGACGCTGCCAGCGATTGGGGTGTTTAAGCGTGGCGACCAGATCCAATGTGGAGGCATCCACTAGTATAGATCGGTCAGCCTCACTCCCCGATCCTGTCGGTCGAATGCGATACAATCGACCCATGTCATGTCCATTCAGAAAATCCATTTGCTCCTTGAGGTCCGCGGGGATCGACAATGGTGTCTCAATATGTTGTCGATAATAGTCTACGACATACAGAAATCCGTCTGGTCCCACAGTAAAATGAGCAGGGCGAAACCAAGAGTCTTTCGCAAAAAGAAACTCCCGATGTCTTTCGGATGGCGCTCGAGAAGCCACATACGTCGGAGACTGTCCTTCTGCCACCAGCAGATCCCGATGGATTAAATTTCCGGCCACATCTCCAGTAAAAACATTTCCATAGAATTCTGGTGGAAAAGCATGACCGCCATAAAACGTACCACCCGAACATCCGGTAAAATAGTCTTCAGCGTACTCCCGGCGATCCAGTCCTTGTTCCTCGTATTTGACTTGTCTGCGGGCTGTCCGTTCGGCACGCCAATGCGGGGCTGGTGTCTCCTGAAACATCTCGGCCTCATGGTCAGAGATATTGTGGGCAACCTGCGTGGAGAACAGATAGGGATGGCGGTGCGTGTATCGCCACGGAATGACAGCATGCCTGATATGAAGGCTATTCTGCGTAATGAATCGATGACAGCGATCATTGAATGTCTGTCCAAATTGAGCGGGACCTGCCTCCAATTCAAATTTGTTGCGGTCCAGGCGAAATCTAAAGTCCCCGCCCTGCATCTGTAGAGCCGGCTGACTTGTATCTCGTTGATAGGTTACAGTCCCACTTTGTCCATGGTTGGATGCATAGATCCAATTGTCAAGGCCATAGGTGAGGTTGGTAATTTGAGCCTCGGAGTTGTTTTCGAAAAATCCAGTGAATAAGATCTCCGTTGAGTCGCATGTTCCATCCTGATCAAGGTCTTGGAGAAAAAGGATGTTAGGAGCCGCCGTGACGATCAGTCCCTCCTTCCATGGTAAAATGCTCGTGGCTTCGCTAATGCCCTGGGCAAAAACAGTCGACCGGTCGATCACGCCATCCCCATCATCGTCATGCAGTTGTTTAATCTTACCACGTCCCTTTCCCGGATCAGGCTTAAATGGGTAATCGGGCATTTCCACGACAAAGGCCTTTCCTGCTGCATCGAACTTAAGTTCGACAGGATCCATCACATGAGGTTCTACTGCATAGGCGTCGAGCTCAAAGCCCTCTATCAAGTCGAAAGTAGCCATGCTCTCCGCTGGGGTTAGTGCCTCATCATATGGGCCACCAAAATCACAAGAGGCAATCAATACACCTAATAATGCCACGTATACTTTCTCAAAACACCGACTCTTCATCATCAAACAAAATAACCTAAACCCTCGCCTCTTCCAACTTTGCCCTCAAGGAGCGTACAGTTGCATAGAATATGGGACCTGCCACTATACCACAGGTAGACAGGTTTCGGCTCTTTTGTCTTTTTTTCATCCCTAGTAATCTTACCTTTGCAGAGCTTGGCCGCGTAGTTCAACTGGATAGAATATCAGATTTCGGCTCTGAGGGTTGGGGGTTCGAATCCTCCCGCGGTCACTAGAGAATCAACCTCGCAAAGCTCCGATCAGGAGCTTTTTTTTGTGAAGCAGGGATCAGGAGCTGGCTCCATGAGCCATGGTAAACAAAATCATGGCATGCGCAGCATGGCTTGCTCGGTTGATTTTGACCTCGGACTAGGTGAGGATCATGCAATAATCCTCCCGCGATCACTAGAGAATCAACCTCGCAAAGCTCCGATCAGGAGCTTTTTTTTGTGAAGCAGGGATCAGGAGCTGGCTCCATGAGATGATTTGAAAAAGGCTTTGTTTCCAGTGGACCTTGATATTTTTCGCAACTTCAGGTCACAATACTACAATCATGAAAGCTCTCCTCCTCCTGTGCACCTTTATCGGCGCTGCTGCCCCTTTGACCGGACAATCGGACTCTTTGGTGTGGACCCCTGGCCTTTCGATGCAGTTCAAGCAAATAAGTGGCACAGCGATCTCGCCCGATGGCAGTCGTGTGGCCTACGTCGTACGCACCCCACTCATGGAAGGAGAACAATCTGAATACCTGCAACACATCTGGATGGCGCTTACGGACGGCAGCGACCAGTGGCAATTCACGCAAGGGGATAATTCATCTCATAGTCCTTCGTTTTCGCCCGATGGAAAGCGGCTCGCATTTCTATCAGAACGCGCTGAAAAGAAGACTCAACTTTTTGTCATGCGTGTCCTGGGCGGTGAAGCCCGACAAGTGACCGATGATAAGCAGAGCATCACGAGTTTTGCTTGGTCGCCGGATGGCACGGAGATCGCCTTCACTAAGTCAGATGCCCCGTCGGAAGAAGACGAAACGGCCAAGAAGGAGAAACGGGATGTGATTGAAGTTGATCAGAATTTTAAATACAATCATCTGTATAAGGTGGATATGTCTGGCGAAGATCCTATCGTGCAACGCCTCACGCTCGGCGACTATCATGTGACCGGTTTTGACTGGTCGCCCGATGGTCAGCATATCGCCTTTGCCCATAAACCTGACCCACGGATTAACACCAGCCGACTCGAATCCGACATATCCGTCATTCCCAGCGATAGTGGTACTGTACAATTGCTAATCGACATGGGAGGGACCGCTACCAATCCAAAGTATTCGCCCGATGGATCACAACTTGCCTTTCAGTCCACCGGCTCACAACCCGAGCCGATCGGCCTTTCCGATCTCTATGTCTACGATCTGGAAAGCAAGAAAGTCGCGGCACTACCCCAAACACCTAATCGCTCCTCGACCATTCTTACCTGGCAAGCGGACGGCAAAGGCATCATTGTCTCAGATGCGCACCGTACATCTCGTGCGGTGATGCAGGTTCCCGTGGCAGATCAGGGCAAGGTGAAAATCTTGTCCGATCTGGCTGGAACGTCATCTGCTGCAGACTATCTGCCGTCACAAGGTCGACTTTCTTATGTGTACCAGTCACCCAATAGGCCCGCCGAACTCTATCAGTCGGTTAAGGGCGCTGCACCGACTCAGGTCACCCACGTTAACGACCATATAGAGTTGCCAACAATGGGAAAAACCGAAGTGATCACCTGGGCTTCATCGGATGGCATGACCATAGAAGGCTTACTTACCTATCCTGTTGGATATGAAGAAGGCGACGAAGTGCCGCTGGTCTTACAAATCCACGGAGGTCCTGCCGGGGTCTTTACCAAATCCTTCACCGGTAATCCATCCATCTATATGACCCAATACTTTGCGGACCAGGGTGTAGCGGTCCTTCGACCCAATCCAAGGGGCAGCACAGGGTATGGAAAGGATTTTCGTTACGCCAATTTTAAAGATTGGGGATATGGCGACTATGAAGATCTGATGAGTGGCGTCGATAAGGTGATCGAGATGGGAGTGGCCGATGAAGACCGGATGGTTGTCATGGGATGGAGCTATGGAGGATACATGACCAGCTTCCTCGTGACAAGGACAGATCGTTTTAAGGCAGCCAGCATGGGCGCCGGACTACCGAATCTGATCAGCATGACCACGACCACCGACATCCCTGACTATCTAGTTGGGCACATGGGTGGTGAGTTTTGGGATGATTACGATACATACGAAAAACACTCTGCGATGTATCGCATCAAGAAAGTCAAGACGCCGACGCAAGTCATCCATGGTGCTAATGATCTGCGTGTCCCTTTCACTCAAGGGCAGGAGTTTTATGTAGCACTCAAAAGAAGAGGAGTGCCTACCGAAATGTTGGTCTTGCCTAGGACGCCCCATGGCCCTCGCGAACCAAAACTGCTGATGGAGGTCTCTCCCAGAATCATGAAGTGGTTTGATCGGTACCTGAATGCACGCTCTTGACTGGGTTGTCATTTGCAGATGCATCAGAGTCGCTATCTGCTTCTGTCTTTACTTTGATTTGAATAGGTAGGCAGAGAGGTTTGCCAGCGAGTGGAATATGGCCAGCAAACAGCATTAGGGTAAAGTATGTTCGGTGGTGATTTTGCGCTCAGCCAAGTCGAGGATTAAGCCCTATCATCTTCGCATCTGCCCTGTGCGTAATGAAATTATTGGATTAACTTCACCTCCATCATACAAAGACAATCGCAATGACCGCTAAGTACTTTTTCATGCTCCTATTTTGCTTTATCTCTCTTGGAGCAATGGCTCAACTTACAGCACATCATGTCGAACAGACAGACGAACAGGAGCATGTATCCATTCCCACCTACAGTAAGCTGGTTACGGGGCAAGGCGCCTATGTCTTTTCATGGGACGAATCTTTGACCGACGCATTTCCGGAGGATGCTAAACCCTTTGAAGCGGCCATGCATGGTGGATTTAACGAAGACCCTGAGACGGGGATCATATACACTGGGATTCCGGGATATGGACTATGTAAGATCAGTGCCGATTTGACGGAATGGACCCTCATAGGCGATGATCCACGCCTAAAGGACAACATACACGGACTGGTATTCTTTGTGCATAAAGGGAAGAAATTATTGGCATTGGCACAAGAAGGGAAACGCGTACTAATCACCAATCTTGATGGTACCATCGTCAGTGATGTACTAAAACCAAGGGGGGTAGAATTTGACTTTGCACATGCTAACTACTTCTTTGCTTCAGAAAAGAGCAATTTTGGCGTTACGGATGTTACCTATCATGACGGCACCATCTATGTAGCGCATGGATATTCTGCAGGTGATTTTGTCTTGACCATCAATGAGACAAACGGATCTTGGGATTGGGGGCCGCTCGCTTGGGGAGGTAAGGGTAACCAAGACGGACAATTTATGACCGCACACGGCATCTATGCTCATGATGATCATATCTACGTAGCCAATCGCGCAGCCGGGCAGGTCGTACGGTTTACCCCGCAAGGAGAGTATGTTGACATGTTTGCGGACATTCCAGAAAAAAGCCTGATATGCAACGTATCCTTTAAAGAGGAACACTTTTTCTTCAATGCATTGAAGGCCATTGACGATCAAAAGTCAGCTCCCATCTACGCACACAACGGGACCGAACTGGTCTCTACCATCATACCGGGCGATCTCGAAATTCCGGTGATCACCAACATACATCATGTTTGGCCACATCACATTCATCAAGCTGATGGCACCAAACAACTTTATCTTTTGGTACATGCATGGAACAAGGGCAAATACGCTGTACTGAAGCTTGAGGATTAGAGGACCCATAGGTCAATCCTCCATTCCCTGATCGGGAAGGCCGCTGTTGCGAATGCTAGTGTCGCGACCACTACATAAGTACACTTTCTGACCTGCATTTTTGCACCAGGCTCATCATCATCAAAAGCCTCACGTAGCTATGCTATGCTCGGTTTTGCTTTTTCAATCTGGCACAAAACTGCTAGCTCAGATAATACACTTACTTAGCGGTCGCGACACTAGCGCTTCCGGTTTTCCTTTGCCATTCACGCGAAACGGCTCATTCGACTTTCGAAGCCTTAGAATAGTACGAGAGATGGCCACCGCCTTCATCAGGAGATTCTTGCACGACATCCTGCTCGGCAGCAGCAAGCGCTTCCGCTTCTTTCTTCAGATGGTCATAGGTGAAAGGGGCGAGCATGAGTCCGACAAAAGTCTGTGGATAGTTGGGCATGCCCCCAATGCCTATCTCATCACTGGGCGTCTTGCCCTTCGGTAAGTAAAAAGTGCCGAAAAGTATATCCCAAAAAATGACATCTCCTCCATAATTGGAATTGCCTTCTTCGATATTTTTGGAATGGTGATAGCGGTGGTTTTTAGGAGAAGAGAAAACGTAGTCCAGCGGCCCCAAGATCAAGTCCATGTTGGTGTGCTGAAACCTTCCAATCACGCGACCAAGCAATCCAGTGACAAACACGATTTCTACCGGTGCTTGTACAAAAGCCAACGGCACTCCCCATAAGAGGCTTTGCACCATATACTCAATGGGGTGCGACCGTGTACCATTAAACCAATAGAGGCGCTCGGAGGAATGATGAATGGCATGCCAACGCCACATAAATTCATTTTCGTGCATCCATCGGTGGTACCAGTATCGAAAGAAGTCATTGACCGAAAGAAGCAGTAAGACTTGCAGAACAGGATGAATAGAGGTCGGAAAGATGCCTTGACCAATGATGGGGTTCAGCTCTTGCACGATGACCGCAATGGTAGCCAATCGGATAGGTTGATTGATGTAGTCACCCCAAAACTTACCGCCGAAAAACAGCATAATATCGGTAGGAGTATCTTCGTCTCCCAACCACTTGCGACTAAAAGGCATCAAGCGCTCCAAAGGCGCAAAGATGAATCCTAAAATGATAAACATGACGATGGTCCCCAGAAAACTTCTTACTGTAAAACCATTTTCAACAAGGGAGAAACCAACAAAAAAAGTCAATATCAAAAACAAGGGATAGATAACGACTTGTAGGATCCTTCGGAGCAGCGTACCCTCCAATTTGTAACTCAAGGGATCGATCCATTCCAGGAAGAGACTAAAGGGTTTTAGTACCACGTGGTGCCCCAACCACTCCAGTGGATAAAATAGCTTCTCTAAAAATTCGTAGGCACTGCGCCAGAACGCATTTAGATTCTTCTTCTCGGATTGATGATCGGCTCCCGTTGCCATATGATT
>JAHQVP010000225.1 GCA_019634275.1 Saprospiraceae bacterium | reverse complement strand
GGATGTCACCGACAAATCTTCCATGGTGCAGGTATCTAGTACCGGATTCCCCGACAGTCGGTACATCCATCAGGGGTGGGCCACGGAAGACCATCGCTACTTCCTGGTGAACGATGAGTTTGACGAGTCGAACAATGGCCACAATACCCGAACCCACATTTTCGATATCCAAAATTTGGCCGCCCCTACCTACGTTGGACATTTTGAGGCGGAGACAGCAGTCACTGACCACAATCTCTATGTGGTAGGGAATCGCGTCTTCCAAGCAAACTATCAGGCCGGTTTGCAAATCTTTGAGCTGACTGATCTTGCCAACGCCGAGCTGACTCGTGTGGGGTACTTTGACACCTACGCGGGCGAAGGAAAAGGAACCATTGGGTCGTGGAGTGTTTATCCCTTTTTTGGCATCAACAAAATATTGGTCAGCAACATGGATGAAGGACTCTTTGTCTTGGATTACAATGGCAGTTTCCTTCCCATTCGACTGAGTTCTTTCGAGGTAGCATTGGAGGCAAACTTGCCCCATCTGAACTGGGTCACTGCAGAGGAAGTAGACAACGATCATTTTGAGGTAGAGCGAAGTCGCGACGGGAGCTCATTTGAGCCGATTGGAACTGTGGCTGGACATGGAACTACCAGTACATCCACCTCATATCACTTTGTAGATGTAACTGCAGATCCTGGCATTTACTACTATCGGTTGCGACAAGTGGACCTCGATGGTACGAATGCGTTTTCTGAAATCAAACGCATCGAGATATCTGATAAGTTTGTGGATGAACTCCCCATTGCCCCTAATCCCGTGCAGCTGGGCGACGACTTTAGATTGATGGTGCCCGCTGGTGTGGATGCAATCCAAGTATCTGGTGTCGACGGAAAAGTCATTCAATCACATCCCGTTTTAAACGCTGGATGGAAGATTATGTCTACTCAAGGCCTTTCTACCGGTATGTATTGGCTGACCATAGAAAGCCATGGCATAAAACAAGTTAGTAAGTTGATCGTCTCCCCATAAGTTAGTTCCGAGCAATCGAAATCAAACGGCTCACCCGATCACGATCTTGATATATGGTCACGACGTAAAGGCCAGGCATCACACCGCTAAAATCAATCTGCGCCTGAAGGGCATCGTATCGCGGAGAGATTGAAATCTCATGGCCCAACAGATCGAACACTCTGATTTGCACAGGAGCTACTGTCCCCCATTCGACCGTGAGCTCATGCGTGGCCGGCACCGGATAGACCTTTACTTCAGACGGAGCATTATCCCTAGCGTGGGTGATCGAGCACCCCAGGTGGCTTCTGTCACGATCTAAATAATAGTGCATCCGAGCAATCTGCTCCATCGAAAAAAAGTGCCGGCACTGCTTGCGGGAGTATGACATGATATTGCTTGGATCAGGGTTGTACCGATCACGGTTCAGATCCCGCTCAGTGCCCACATATGCGCATGCGGTGCTGACTGTGGAAGTCCGTAATCTGGGGTCCGCGGGAGTGTCGCAGATTTCATCTCCTGTAAAAGTGCAGTTGCTGCCGTCGGCCAACTCAAATCCATTGGCAGTCTCATGAGTATGCAGGAGTCCCAGGTAATGTCCCAGTTCATGGGCAAGCGTACTGCCATTTTGCGCACAAGAATTTTTCACCACCACATATTCAGTATCCCTCCAAGGAAAACTGGCATAACCACAAATAAAGTCATCATCAGACAGCACCTTGTTAATGAAGTAAACATTGATCACTTCTGGTAAATTATAGGTGACCAGACTATCGGCGTAGAGATCTCGATTGAAATCATAGAAGACATTTACATCCACAAATTCAGGTGATCCACATTGATAAAATTCAATGTTGGCTTGGGCAAAGCGAGCATTGAGCGTATCGAAAATGGGTTGAAGCTTTCCAGGTGCAATGCCTCCGGTACCATCATCATGTCTTACAATGCGAGCAATTACAGGGAGGCGCACCACATCTCCCGCACTTCTACCTTGCCGAATATATTGTTCCAATCGTCCCCGATCAAGGTAAGGATCCTTGCTATAGGGTGTACCGCATTCCTGCTGTGCAAGTGAGGACTGCCCCATCATAATCACCATCAAAACAAGCATCCATTTCACCAGAGAAAGATACACCCTTCCTTGATATGCTGTGATTGATGACCGAGTCTCGACAAAATACCCAGAGACCGGACCTCGAAACGACCAATTCGCTAGTTCTCCTGGACCCCTATGGATTAACTCACGTGCTATTCTCCTGCTGTATCGTTAGGAAGAAGTCGCGACGGTCATGCCTGATTGATCACGATCTCCATTAAATTTCCAATCGCCGAGGGTCACTGCAGCATTGAAGAGATAAAAAACATACTTGGCCACGTTTGCGAGATTGGCAATCATTACATTCTTTACCAGTTGCACGATGTTGTAGATGGTCCAACTTAACCATGTTTCCTCATATTTAAATGCAGAAGAGAAGTTGGCGCCCAGAGAAAGGCCGAAGGTCAATGATACTACCGCTAGAAACCCAATGTCTTGTCGACCTCCAAACCAATGCGCTCCAAGGAAAACCAATGTGGTCCCAAGCAACAGTCCGACACATACGATCACGTAGTACCGTGCATCAATCTTCCGAATGACTTCTCCTTGTTGCCATCGTCTGGCAACATAACTCATGATGAGAAAGGTAAAAGGATAAGTAATGGCTGCAGATCCATTTCCAAAAAGAAAATCATTAGCACCAGAATTAACGGTTGTAAATATTCCCAAGACATTTCCCAGGTTGTTCTGCTTACCGATCAAGCGGGTCGAGAGCAACGAAAGCACTGCTCCTATTGTTGAAAAAATACCCAGAGGGTATGCGCCTTCTTTAACCAGTCCGGGAAGGTCTCGCAACAACACTCCAAAAACCACCTGCCCTTCGAAATAAATAGTCCCATGAAAATTTCTCCAGATGCAAATGAACAGCACCAGGCCTGCGCCGAACAGATCGAGGTAGGGAGAGAGTACCAGAGATCTCAATACCGGTATGCGTGTTTGCATGACTTTGACGCCGAAAAAGTAATGACTTGATAAATGTACAAGGAACTCGCGAAGTGCCCATATTAAATGGTAGGCAATTGGATTTCGCAACAATACCTCGTCCGGCTCATTCGCGAATAGTCCCACAAGAGATAAGCAAAAGGCAGGACTGGTAACTTTTAGATACCTTTCTGGCCAGATACCTTGAACATGGCTAAAGCGAAACTCAAGACGACAGAGAATGATGCCAGCGTGGCCAAGTTTTTAGATGGTGTCAAACCCGATGCCAAGAAGCAAGACGCAAAGGCCATACTGGCCATGATGAAAAAGATCACGGGCTCGCGACCTAAGATGTGGGGCGGCTCCATCATTGGTTTTGGCAAGTATCACTACAAATACAAGAGTGGTAGAGAAGGAGAAATGTTGAAGATCGGCTTCTCTCCACGCCAGGCAGCACTCACGCTGTATGTCATGCCTGGCTTTGATGGCTTGCCTGACCTATTGAGTAAACTGGGTAAACATTCAAAAGGAAAATCCTGCCTGTACATAAAGAAACTGGGAGATATCGACCAGGAGGTCCTGCAGGAAATCATTGCCGAGGCATGGACTTACATGAATGAAAAGTATGGCTAGCACGAATGCTCAAGCATATAGCGGTTGGAGAGGAGCGATCAGCAAAGCTTTCTCAAGATTTGTGCTTGGTTTAATGGGCTGGAAAGTGACGGGCCACTATGACAATACCATACCAAAGAAGATCATAGCTGTTGCTCCACACACCTCCAACTGGGATTTTCCCATTGGGTTGTTGGCGCGACCGCTTATCGAAGATTGGGTGCAATTTGTGATGAAAGCATCCTTGTTCAAACCTCCGATTGGATGGCTCATGCGTGCGTTGGGTGGGATTCCTGTTGATCGGAAAAAGTCGACAAATTTTGTATCCGGTGTAGTGCGCGAATTTGAGCAGAGAGATAAGCTTACCGTACTATTTGCCATCGAGGGAACCAGAAAGAGAGTGGAGCGGCTAAAAACTGGATACTACTACGTTGCCACCCAGGCCAAGATTCCCATCATTCTTTTTCGCTTCGATCACGCAAAGAAGGAGATTCATTTCTCCAAACCATTCTATCCATCGGATGATGCACAAGCCGATCAAAAATTTGTGGAAGACTATTTTCGAGGAGTGCAAGGAAGAATTCCTGAAAATGGATTCGGATGGGAGGAGGTCGAAAAGCCCACTGCCTAATCAAATTTGGGCAGCCCATTGAATGTGTTGATCGTATAGCGGCTGCCATTCTTTTGCGAGCCATTTCGGTGCGAGTTGTGTATTTCTTCTGCTGGAGTTGTCTACTCTTGACTGGCGGTTGATATAGGCAGTAAAGCACTCTTCTGGCTGTAGACCAAGTTCAAAGTGCTGATAAATTGCCCGACAGACCTTCAGTGGCTTCTCTACTAAGTCTTCATAGCGGATCACCAAGTAGTCTGAAGAATTCATGGCTGCCAAGGCAGGTGCAACCTTATTCATTACCAGAGGATAAGCCTGTCGACTATAATCCAGCTGTGCCTCCTCATTGAATTCCTGAAAGGACAGAAGACGCAGCAAGGCAGATTTAAACTCAACCGCCGAAGCATACACCTGCTCAGGGCGTCGCAAGAGATAGATAAACTTAGCTTGAGGAAACATGCTCTTTAGCAGCCCAATGCGAGCGGTGTGAGGTGGATTCTTTAGCAGCAAGGGTCTGTCTTTGTATTTGAGGGTCAGCTTAGCGTATAAGTACCTCACCTTCGCCATCCACTCCTGCTGCAAAGGCACCGGCAAAGATTCGATATCAAGGTGGTTGAGATAATATCGTTCGAAGTTAGATGGGAAATACAACCCGTGATAACAAGACAGGTCGGTCAGATTGGACAGGGCAAATTCATCTTCCTGGGGTAGATCTGCACCTAAGGGGACGCCGTCAATGGGCCTTGCTTGCGGGCCAAATCGGTTCAATAAGCTCTTTCGAATGGGGTTATCTACCAAAAACTGCCGTGGTGCGATGGTCTGGTCTAAAGTGAGACAACCAAATCGCTTGTCTTGTGCAAGCAAGGTGTGTAAATAGGTTGTACCCGATCGCCAATACCCTACAATAAAAAAGGGCCCGCTCGAAGGTGTGGTCTCTGCGATCTGCTTGCCGTATTTTATCCCCTCCCACATTTTCAATCCCAGGTCGAGTTCGGTCATCGATAACAGCATCATCCTTCGCAACCAATTGTGCCTGGTCCATCTGACTTCGTTCTGCCTCAGCAGAGACCGACTTAGTGTAAACCCTGCACCTAGCAGAGGCGTCCAGGCAATTTTTGCTGT
>JAHQVP010000224.1 GCA_019634275.1 Saprospiraceae bacterium | reverse complement strand
CATGAAGGACATTTGTCCACTGGCTGTTTTCCTGGAAATACGTCACCTCAGCCAAACCGGACTAAGCATAAGGGTGAAATTGGAATGATCGCGTAAGCCTTCCTCTTCAACCATACCTGTCATTTCCTGTTCTTGTCATTGTGCTGGCTAACATTACATACAAGGATCACAAGACCGACCGTGCACTCCAGCAGCTGGTGGGTGCATCATATGGCTTGAAGGCACGTCTGCAAAAGCGAGGCATCGGGTCTCCGCGGTTCACCATTAAAAGCGCAGCAGCCTCCATCTGGACCCTTTTGACACGTGACAACAGTACCAAATATGCCAATATCGAACTGCGAAAGGCGGGCATTCAAATTGGATTTAAATCGATATTGGAAACGTACGTTTGGGCCATACCCTACGATCGATTATACATTCAAGTCGGACGAGAGGAAACCATCCTTACGGATGGGAATCTATGGATTGGTTTTACTCCGGCGCAAGACATGCAAAAGTTTCTACAAAAGATTAAGTTAGATCAAAGTGCTTATGAAAACACTGAAAACAGAAGACCTCGAAAGCATGGATCGGATTCCACGGCTCAATCTGATCAATAGCCTTGCGGGATATAAGAGCGCCAATCTAATCGGTACAAAATCTGCCGGAGGCATCAGTAACCTGGCCATATTCAGCTCCGTAATTCATCTTGGTTCCAACCCTGGTCTGTTAGGTCTCATCATGCGTCCTCCGGTTGTACCTCGGCACACCTACGACAACATTCGGTCCCAAAAGGTGTACACGATCAATCACATTCACTCAGGTCAGATTCAAGCAGCTCATCAGACTTCTGGCAAATATGAGGAAGGAATATCCGAGTTCGATGCCTGTGGGTTTGAGGAAGAATTCATTGCAGACTTTGCAGCTCCTTTTGTCTCTGGCAGTCGAGTAAAACTCGGAATGTCGTTGGTAGAGGAGATTCCCATCCAAAGCAATGGTTGCATCCTGATCGTGGGAGAAATCAAGATTGTACGACTACCTGAGGGGATCCTAAAGCCGAATGGTAGCCTTGACCTTGTTCATGCCGATACAGTAGCGATATCAGGACTTGACAGCTACCACTTACCGAAGCACCTTCAAGACATGCCTTATGTAAGCAGTAGGTCTCTGCGAGGATGAGCCTTACTTTTGTGCATATCGGGCATTCTCGCTAACTTGCTGTTGCTTCTGACCCGAAGACGGAACACTAAACCTTTATTGATGAAAAAAATCTTGCTTCTCGGCATGTCCTTCATGCTGTCCCTGAATCTTCATGCTCAAGATTCCGACAAATCTGTCTTTGCAGACGAAAACTTCTCTGGACTAAAGATGCGCAACATCGGCCCAGCTTTTTGCTCAGGCCGCATCGCTGACATTGCCATTCATCCCGATGACGACAATGTTTGGTATGTAGCGGTAGGTTCTGGTGGTGTTTGGAAGACGACCAATGCCGCGGTGACTTGGACACCCTTATTCGATCAGCAGTCCGTATACTCCACGGGATGCATCACCATAGATCCATCAAATCCGAGCACCATCTGGGTCGGCACAGGAGAGAACGTGGGTGGACGCCATGTGGGATTTGGTGATGGCATCTACCGGAGCGACGATGATGGCAAATCATGGAAGAATATGGGACTCAAGGAGTCTCAGCATATTTCAAAGATCATTGTGCATCCGGACAACTCGAACAAGCTGATGGTCGCTGTACAAGGTCCTCTCTGGAACAGCGGTGGTGAGCGTGGCTTCTACCTATCCCATGATGGAGGAGAAAGTTGGGAAAAGACGTTGGGTGATGAGGAATGGACTGGAGTCACAGACATCTTAGTTGATCCCCGCAATCCCGATGTCGTCTACGCAGCAACCTGGCAGCGTCACCGAACGGTCGCAGCATACATGGGCGGTGGGCCCAAATCCGGCATTCACAAAAGCATGGACGGAGGTAAGACCTGGAGCGAACTCAAGGGTGGTTTGCCTTCAGGAAACATGGGGAAAATCGGATTGGCTATTTCTCCTCAAAATCCAGATGTGCTGTACGCCGCCATTGAGTTGGATCGCACAAAAGGAGGGGTCTATCGCTCCACCAATCGAGGAGGTTCGTGGAAGAAAATGTCGAACGCCGTTTCTGGAGCCACCGGGCCTCACTACTACCAGGAGCTCTACGCTAGCCCACACGCTTTTGACCGTCTATACTTGATGGATGTGCGCATACAGGTATCGGATGATGGAGGAAAGACATTCCGAAGGCTTGCTGAAGAAGACAAGCATTCTGACAACCATGCCATTGCTTTTAGAGCCGATGATCCTGACTATCTTCTTGTCGGAACGGATGCAGGCATTTACGAGAGCTTTGATCTAGCAAGCAACTGGAGATTTATTGACAATTTACCCCTTACGCAATATTATAAGGTTGCTGTGGACGATGCAGAACCCTTCTATCATGTATTTGGTGGCACACAAGACAATGGCTCTCATGGAGGTCCTTCTCAAACGGATAATCGACATGGAATCCGAAATGGGGACTGGTATAAGACACTCGGTGCAGATGGGCACCAGTCCGCGACCGAGCCTGGCAATCCCAATATCATTTATGCAGAAACGCAACAAGGAGGTCTTCATCGCATTGATCGCATTACGGGAGAACAGGTATACATCCGCCCAATTCCGGAAGAGGGCGATGATTTTGAACGATACAATTGGGATGCTCCTATTCTGGTAAGTCCACATTCTCCTTCTCGCCTCTATTTTGCTTCTCAGCGGGTATGGAGATCTGACAATCGGGGAGATGAGTGGACCGCACTGTCAGGGGATCTCACTCGCAACGAAGAACGCATCACGCTGCCCATTATGGGAAAACAACAGAGTTGGGATTCGCCATGGGATGTTGGCGCCATGTCAAATTACAACACCATTACTTCACTGGCTGAATCTCCCTTGCAAGAAGGTCTTCTATACGCAGGAACCGACGATGGCATTATTCAGATCAGTGAAAATGGGGGTAACTCTTGGACGAAGGTAGAGGTTGGAACTCTTCCCGGAGTACCCAACAGGGCTTTTGTAAACGACATTCGTGCGGATCTCCATGACGTCAATACCGTGTATGTTTGCCTAGATGATCATAAAAACGGGGACTTCAGTCCATACATTCTTAAGAGTACCAACCGTGGAAGAACCTGGAAATCGATTGCATCTAATTTGCCTGAAACCCTCTTGATGTGGCGCACCGTGCAAGATCACATTGATCCTCAACTGATGTTTGCTGCCACTGAGTTTGGGATCTACTTCACGAAAAATGGTGGCGGAGAATGGACCAAGATCACAGGCGGTGTACCCACGATTTCGTTTCGTGACCTCACCATTCAGCGAAGGGAAGATGATTTGGTGGCCGCCAGTTTCGGAAGAGGATTTTACATCCTTGACGACATCAGTGTGCTTCGCTCCGTCTCCGAAGATCAAATGATGGCCGAAGCAACGTTGTTTCCCATTCAGGATGCGGATTGGTACACGCCCAAATCCCCAGGAAGTTCGCCTGGTGCTGCACAGTATGCCGCCGAAAACCCACTGTTTGGGGCGGTCTTTACGTACCACCTCAGCGAAGGTTACTCCACCTTGAAGAGCGACCGCAAGAAAATGGAGAAAAAGCTGGCGAAAGCAGAAAGCGATATTCCTTTCCCAGGATGGGATGCGCTCGATGCTGAATTGCAGCAAGAAGGACCGAAAGTTATTCTTACCATCAAGGACAGCGATGGCAATGTGGTGAGAAAACTAGATGGACCTGCTGGCAAGGGATTCCATCGCGTAGCATGGGACTTCCGATATCCAAGTATGAATACCGTGCGACTTGGTCAATCTAGCTCCAGGGGAAGACGTCGAGGGGGAATGCTCGCTACACCAGGTACGTATTCGGTCTCCCTCTCCAAGTGGGTAGATGGCAAAGTCAGTCAACTGGCCCCTCCTCAATCATTTGAGGTGACTCCTTTGTACGAAGGGGCATTGGAAGGTGCATCTCCCGAAGAATTCATTGCATATCGGGAACGCCTGACGAAGCTTCAAAAAAGACTATCAGCAGCTACCCTGGCCCTTTCGAATGGCCGGTCCAAACTGGCAGCACTCAAGACGGCGCTTGCGCGAAGTGGTGCTGAACCAGGATCTTTGGACGAGAGGGTGCACACGGTCAGTAAGGAACTCACCAAACTGGAGAAAGCCATGTATGGCAGTCCTGCTAAGCGTGAAATCGGTGAACGGACAGCTCCGACCATCTCCAGCAGACTGGGAGTAGCCTATCGTGGAGTATCTACCACTTACGGGCCCACTAGCTTGCACAAGAAAAGCCTACAACTTGCCGAAAGTCATTTTGAGGGTACGAAAGATGCACTCCGAAAAGTACTGGACGAGTCTCTTCCGGCGCTTGAAAAAGCCATTATGGAGACGGGGGCACCCATGATAGAAAACTCTGCAATTGCTCCTAAATACTGATCGCATCATCGGAAAATACATCCGGAAAGCAGCCCCGGATTGGACGCTGAGGACTGGGTATAGAAGAATGACAATGCTACTTACGAGCATTGTCATTCTTTTTGGATGCCATCCCAGGTCTGATGGCAAGAAACCGCTGCTGATCGCAGCCGCCTCTTCCATGAGGTACGTGGTCAATGACGTAGCCCATCAATTTAGTCAGCGCACGGGAATCCCGACCGAGACCGTTTTTGGCTCATCGGGAAAACTGACCGCCCAAATCTTGAATGCAGCCCCATACGATGTGCTTCTCACCGCTGATGCGAAGTACTTAGAGCCCTTACAGGCATCTCAGAAGATTCAGCGATCGATGAGCGTAGGACACGGCACTCTTATATTATGGAGCATGTCGCCATTAAACTCCATGCCGAGTGCTCTCACAGATTTGCGACGCCTCGCCATCGCTAATCCAGAGTTGGCTCCCTATGGCACGGCAGCCCTGCAGTTTCTAAAGCACTCAAACCTGGATAAATCCACTTTGGAAAGCCTGGTCTATGGTGAGAATGTGGGCCAAGTAAATCAGTTTATCACGAGTGGAGCTGTGGATGCCGGTTTTACCGCACTGACCGCAGTGCGAGGGGGACCCTTTGCAGACAAAGGCCATTGGCACGTTGTCCCGGACTCAACGTACAGTCCCATCGAGCATACCGTAGCGCTGCTGACTGATCATGACCAAGCGCTCGAATTTGCACAATTCTTAAATTCGACGGATGGAAAGCGAATTTTGAGCAAATATGGCTTCAGGAAATAAGCGTGTCAATCACTTCATTGGTGGCCAAAGCATTGCCCTTGTTGGCGACAAGAACATGATGGATCTTTACCCAATGCCCCCTTCTACCGTGGCCAAATGGAAATAGCTCCCTTACTCCTTTCGCTCCGCCTCGCGGTAGTTACCACCTTTTTGCTCTTCTGGATATCGCTGCCGTTGGCACACTGGATAGCCTTTGCCGATTCCCGCTTTCGATCTGTTGTCCAAGCCCTCGTTGCATTGCCATTGGTACTGCCACCGACTGTACTTGGCTTCTATCTCCTGGTAGCGTTTTCCCCTTCACAAGGATTGGGGCGAGTGCTAAGTAACATGGAGTTCCCCTTGGTTTTTTCCTTTTCTGGATTGGTCGTGGCCTCATTAATCTACAGTTTGCCTTTTATGGTCCAGCCCTTGGTATCCGGTTTCAGACAGTTGCCTTCTTCGTTGAGGGAGGCCTCCCTTCTTATGGGCAAGAGCTCCTTCACCACGTTAATACGAGTATTGCTTCCATCCATGAAGGGAGCAGTGCTGACTGCTCTGGTGTTGACATTTGCCAGTGTAATTGGAGAATTTGGCGTCGTCCTAATGATCGGAGGGAACATTGCCGGTGAGACCCGAGTGGCGAGTATTGCGCTCTACGATCGGGTCGAAGCCCTCGATTACGCAGCAGCGCACTCCTATGCCCTCGTACTGTTGTTGTTTAGCTTCCTGGCACTGCTCTTTCTCTTTTCTTACGATCGAAAGCTGAAAAACATTCGGTCATGATGGATTTCGCACTAAGGAAGTCATTGCATTTTGCTTCGGGAGAAGGAAAACTTGACATAACGACTCAGATTCCAGACGGCATCACCACCATACTCTGGGGACCTTCAGGATCGGGAAAGACATCCGTTTTGCGCATGCTTGCTGGTCTCCTGGCACCTGATCAAGGCAAGGTCATGATAAATGGATCGATATGGTTAGACACTTCCCAAAACATATCGTACCCACTCAACAAGCGAAACATCGGCTTCGTCTTTCAGGACTATGCCCTCTTCCCCTCGATGACCGTTGAGGAAAATCTAAAATTCGCTGCTCCAGACAAAGACCCGAATCTTCTACAGGATCTGCTCGAGATTACTGAACTGACAGCGTTACTAGGGGCTCGCACAACGTCACTTTCCGGTGGCCAGCAGCAGAGAGTAGCCGTAGCTCGTGCACTGATCCAGAGGCCTCAATTGCTGCTGCTTGATGAGCCTTTTGCCGCTCTTGACCAAGGCATGCACGATCGTCTAGTGCCTTACATTAAGCAATATTGTAGAACACAGGGATGCCATCTCATCATCGTCACTCATGACATGGCAGATGCCTGCCTGCTGGGGGAACACGTCATCCATCTCCAGGAAGGACGTGTGATCAAAAAAGGCCCGCCCAGAGAAGTATTCGCGGCCGGACAAAATCTTCATAACAGCGCCAGCGGAAAAGTCATACACATTACCCACGATAATCAACCTACGGCGACCATTTTATTGGACTCCAGTCTGCTCGAAATATCTGTACCGCAACAGCTACTCGGGAAGCTTCAAGTCGGGGATTTAGTTGCTTTGGACTCCTTTTCGATCCGACCTCCAACACCCACTTAAGACTGGCACATTTCTTGAGCATTTTGTACTACCTTCACGGGTACACGTGTATTATGAAATCTCAACCGTCTTAGAATAAGGTTGTGGAGATAAAGTCATGCAAGACCTAGATAGAAAGAGCGCACTGCTAGACATCCTGGCTAAAGTAAAGCGTTGGGGAGTGTCGACTGATCAGACGGAAGAACTGGCATCGGATATCGATGCCTTGATCGAAGCTGAATCGCGACCCTCCTTCTTAGACTACGATGAGCTCAACCGATACAAAAGCTTAGTTGAAAACAACGACCTGGGCATCTTTTCGATCAGTAGAATGCACCTCTCCACGGTCAATCAAGCGTGCGTTGACATTTTAGGTTTTTCGGAGGAGGAACTGGTGAGCAATGGACTTGATCTTTTTGTCTATCATGAGGACCTTCCAAAGATCGGAGCCATGGCTCAGAAGGTCATCACGGGTGAAATTGATTCACACTATACCGAAGCAAGATTTGTCCACAAAAATGGAAGCCTGCGGTACTTTGGGGTGAGTCTTAATGCCATTCGAGACAGCAAGGGACATTATGTGGAATCAATCGGGACTTTTTGGGATGTAACCGACAAAGAAAGGGCTATACT
>JAHQVP010000223.1 GCA_019634275.1 Saprospiraceae bacterium | reverse complement strand
TTACGACTCCATGATCGCGAAATTGATCTGCCGTGCTAAGACCCGCGAAGAGTGCATTACCAAAATGAGCCGGGCTTTGGATGAATTTATTGTGGAGGGAATCAAGACAACCTTGCCATTTCACAAACAATTAATGCAGGATGAGGCGTTTAAGAGCGGAAAGTTTGACACCGGCTTCATGGATACCTTTGAGCTGAAATAGCACCCTCCGTCAAAAGGGTGTATATTCTCCTGCCGGCTATAACGCACGATGATGAGCACCTTTTGGAAGTTATTCAGAAATCTAAAGGATTACCGCCCACAGGTGGCGGGCAACATCATCGGCAACATACTGGTGGCCCTCTTTACCGTTGTCAGTATTCCTGCGATCATCCCATTTTTTGAGATTCTCTTTGATCGAGTCGTTCCCGTGGTGGAAAAGCCGGCCTTTGGACTGTCTACCGACCAGCTCTCCGACTGGGCCACTTATCAGTACAGCAACCTTATTGCCGTGCATGATAAACAGACGGCCTTGCTCTACATCTGTGGCTTTATTGTATTGGTCTTCTTTCTTAAGAATTTCTTCCGCTATCTCTCCCTGGCCATGCTGGTACCTGTCCGCAACGGCATTGTCAGAGACCTTCGCAAGCAGTTGTACCGCAAAGTGCTGGACTTGCCCATGGGCTATTACTCCCGGGAACGAAAGGGAGACATCATCGCCCGATTTTCAACGGACGTGCAGGAGGTAGAGCACAGCATCCTGAATGTGATCGAAGTCGTGGTTAAATCTCCCCTCATCATTATAGGATGCATCGCATTTATGTACATCGTGAGTCCCTCTCTTACGCTGTTTGTCTTTGTACTGCTTTTTTTCACCATCGTGGTGATTGGCAGCATATCCAGGACCCTTAAGAAGAAGTCCTCTCAAGCGCAGTCCAAGCTTGCAGAGATCATCTCTACCATAGACGAAACGGTGACCGGCCTCAAGATGGTAAAGAGTTTCAACGCCCAACCTTTCTTCCAGTCACAATTTGATCGACAGAACGACGAATTTCGAAGTCTGATCAATCGCATCCTCTGGAGGCGCGATCTCTCGAGCCCTGTCTCTGAATTTTTAGGCATTATTGTCGTCTCTGTACTGCTGTGGTATGGGTCTAATCTGGTTTTTGAAAACCAGCTTCAACCTGGGACATTCTTTGCCTTTATTTTTGCCTTCTTCAATGTCATTGAGCCATCCAAATCATTCTCAAAGGCATACTATGATATTCAGAAAGGATTGGCTGCCGCAGAGCGGATCGATAATGTGCTGGAAGAAGATCTTATCGTTCAGGAGCCCAGTCAACCTAAGCAACTGCCTCAGGGTTCTCTCGGCATTGCGTTTAAGCAGGTGTCCTTTCGATACTCGGAGCATGAGCAGACAGTCTTGCAAGACATCGATCTTGATATTCCTGCTGGAAAGGTAGTGGCGATTGTGGGCGCATCGGGCTCCGGCAAGACCACGCTCATCGATTTGTTAAATCGATTTTATGACGTCACTTCAGGATCCATTAGTATTGGTGGGGTCGACATTAGGGATGTGATGTTGAGCGATTTGCGCGAGAAGATCTCCATTGTATCTCAAGAACCGTTTGCTTTTAATGACTCCATCAAGAATAACATTTTGTTTGGTATGCAGGACGTGACGGAGGATGCAGTGGTCTCCGCCGCTCGGACGGCCAATGCCCACTCCTTCATTAGTCAATGTGAACATGGATATGATACCGTGATCGGCGATCGTGGGGTAAAGCTGAGTGGAGGTCAACGGCAGCGTTTGACGATCGCGCGAGCGGTGCTAAAGGATTCCCCCATTCTGGTTTTAGACGAAGCCACCTCCGCTCTAGATAGCGAATCAGAAAAGCAGGTTCAGGATGCGATCGCAGCACTGATTGAGGGAAGGACGGTAATCATCATTGCCCATCGACTGTCTACGATTCAGCATGCGGACCTTATTTTTGTGCTCAAGGATGGTCGCATCATTGAAACAGGACAGCATGGAGATCTCATGTCCATCGATGGAGAGTATAAAAAGTTTGTTGAACTTCAGGCGTTTTGATAGACTGTAACCATGACATGCTTCGTTTTTTGATGGCCCAGGACCCGGTGTAGGATGAAAAGAGTATTGCTGTCAAGATGGTTGCATCTGCCTCTGAACTCACGATGGAGTCAAGGCATCATGTCCCCATTGATCCTCGTGGTCTTTTCTAGCCTTTTAGCAATGGGATCATTGTTTGCTCAGCCCGTCATGAGCATGCAGAACATCCCAGATCCCGGAGATACGTTGTACTATCTGACGGATGAGTTGCCCGATCGCCTCAGACTTGGCAGTAAAGGGCCACGACAGTTTTGGAATTTTAATGGATTGGAAGCGCCCTACTTGCAGATGATGCAAGTGGAGGAAGCATCTGCGGGTGTATTCTACGAACGTTATCCTTCTTCAGATCTGGTTATGATCGACCAGGATGGGAATGAACAGTATTTTGCTTTGAACGGTGCTCAGATCGACCTGCTCGGGGGTACACATAATTTCTTTAAAGGCAACGCCCATCACTTTAGTTTTTTCAAGGGAGGAATTCCAGAGATGCTGTCTGACCTCCAATTCGGCGACCAGCGTAACTTTGAAACAACTTACGAATGCGTTCTTACGCGTACCGAGATTCCAGAATACCTCGTGGAACATTTTGATGGCATCATTCAGGCGGTTAAGATCGAAGCAGACATGTCACGCAGCATTGCGGCAGATGCCTGGGGTACGCTTCTGGTTCCTTTGGGGCAATACGATGTATTGCGCTTGCATGTAGAAGACCAGATTGATGCGCAGGTGTTTGCACGGACAGAAGAGAGTGCGGCCTGGACACCGGTCGAGGGGCAGGTGGCAGAACGCCTCATTGGCTCTCAAAGAAAGACTCATTATTCCTTCCATGCTCGCGATGTTGCACAACCCATTGCAACGGTGTTTCTAGATGAAGAAGATAGGGCTCGAAGCGTCACTTTTCGCGTCCATCCCAGTCAGATTGAGTACTATCGACTGGCCAATCCTCGCCAAAAAATATATGCTTTCCCCAATCCGGCCATTGCCTCCGTCCGATTGAAGTTGACCAATTTAGATCCAGGCACGTATACGGTTCGGTTTTACAATATTTTGGGAAAACCCCTATTGGACAAACAAGTGGAGTTTGATCGCCCACAAACACTACGACTCGATCTTTCTTCTTTTGCCAAGGGAACCTACCTCTACACCTTGATCGACGAACGTGGAAAGAAGTTAGTGACCAAACGCATCGTGGTTCTGAAGCCATAACGGCTCCTTGCAGAGCAAATCCCTTGTGCTTTCCTTTACTCAGAAATGAAACGTAAGCTGCCCCAAGGTGTCCGGTGCTTCTTCTTCGACTTCCTCATGGAGGTCTGTGCGATCCTCGATGGCCGCCGACTCAAGCACGTCTCCTGCTGCCGCGGGCAGCACGTACTCATTGCGGACAAAATTGCACCATGTGCAGTAAGGTTGGTCACACTCCACGTCGAATTCGTGGTTTTGGATTTTCTGCCAAGTGTCTTGAATCTGCTGAGACACGATTTCTTCTTGACCAAAGTCGATCAGATATGACACTTGCTTCCGGATGCCAGACAAATTGGGTTCTACAAAACTCATGCAGCCCTCGTCCATTGGCAATTTAAGATCCGATTCGGCGAGAAGGATTTTGTAGAAGACCATCTGGCGCCAATAGTTGCCTCCCAAGTCGCTTAGCTTATCCGGCCCTTTGACCTTCTTATGGTCATATTTGCCCGTTTTAAAATCGACAATGCGGTATCGTCCATTGGGCAAATGCTCAATGAGATCGATCCTCCCCTTAATGGGAACTCCTCGATGCTCGGTTGTGGACATGGGTTTTTCTGCCTCTAGTTTTTCACATTCTTCCCAATGGACCCTCATTTCTTCCAAATACACGGGCAGATTCTGCCGTCCATTTTCCATATAGGTGTTATACTCAGACTTGCTAAAGTGGGCAGCAGCGCGTTGCATTTCATCCTCAAAAAGTGCTACCAGCGCCTCGCCAGAAAAAGGCACACCCGCGCTGTATTGGTTGAGCAATCCTTGAAGTGCATTGTGGACTGCATTTCCATATCCCAAATGCGGACTGCTTGCCAGGGGTACCCGCAAGATGTTCTGAAAGTAAAAGGTACGAGGACATGCCAAATAGCTGTTGAGTGCGGTGGAGCTTAATTTAAATTTCTCCAATGCTCGATCAATGAGATCATGGTCAAGGAGGGGAAGCACCTTTTCTGGAGCGCTTAACAAGGAGGTATAGTAGCCGATCATTTCCTGCTCCAGGACAACGGTCTCGGTGATGTGTTCGGCGCCTGTTTCTGCGATGAATCGATTCGGCTCTACGGGCATGTCTACATCACTTTGTGCAGCATACGATATGCATAAATGATGCTTTGCTCGTGTCATCGCCACATAGAATAAGCGCCGTTCATCATCCAGGTCGGTTTCGACACTTGGATCACTGAGCGTATCAGGAAGGCGATACTCGAATCGCCTGCCAGCCTGATTCTTCCAGTTGACGCTGCTGCAGCCGATGAGAAAAACATGCTCAAATTCTAACCCTTTCGCTCCATGAGCAGTCAAGAACTGAATGCCATCACGGGATCTGATGATGTTTTGCATGGGCAGTTGAAGCCCAATGGATTTCATTTCCTGAATACTGTCCAGGAACTCAGCCAGCGTAACGCCCGGTCTCCGCATGCAATCGGCCTTCAGATGATTGAAAAAGGTAGCCAACAGTTGCATTTCATACGTGCGGCGATCGCTGGACAGGACTTCACGAAAAACCTGGCCATCTCGCAATACCCGTTCCAGTATCACCTGTACGGAATCGTGTGGGATGCGGGAAACCCATTGATCGATCAATTGTGAAAAATTTAAAAACGCCTCGGGGCGCAGAAGATTGAGGCTGTGGAGTAGATCCTCCTGTGAAATCGAAAAGCGCAAAGATTTTCGGGACTGTCCCGGCTTCCAAACCGCATTGGCGAGGCGAGCCAAGTCGAGTGGATCGATTTGAAAAAATCGCAGGTGCATGATTTCAAACAACAAGTCATCTTGAGAACCGGGCTCGTCCATTTGCGCTTGCAAATAGCGCAGCACCGCATAGAGATTTGAAATAAGTGCTTCGGTCAAGATATCGCTCCGTTGTTTCACGTTGACGGAGACATTCCGTTGCGCGAGCACCTTGATCATGTCCACCGCCTGACTATGTTTGCGATAGATCACGGCGATCTCGGAAGCCGCTACGCCTTGTTCGAGCAGATTTTGGATGGCATCGACGGTTCCGGCTTCTTCTTGCTGCCTATTGGTGTATTCCAGGATCTCCAATCCAGCAGTCTGTTGCGCAAAGGGTCCTTTTGCCACCTGTGTGGCATCGATATCAAGAAACTCTGTAATGCTGGTGCTGCTGCGACTGATCAGCTCTCGAGCGGAATTGAGCAAGAGCTGACTCGAACGATAGTTTTCCTGCAGTACGACGATCTTCGGGCTAAATTTCTGGTGGTGTTCCAGAATACTCTGCATGTTGGCTCCCTGGAAGCGAAAGATGGCTTGATCAGGATCTCCCACCACAAATAGATTGGGCTCTTCCCAAAAGGCACTGAGGTGGTGAATGATCTTATTTTGCGCCCCATTAGTGTCCTGATATTCGTCCACCAGGGTGTACAGAAATCGTTCTTGGTACTCGGCCAGCAGTTCGTCTTCTTGTTCAAAAGCTTTCACCACCCAGTGGATCATATCGTCAAAATCATATCGACCAGCCTCGTACATGAGTTCTTGAAAGGGTTGGAAGGTGTCTACCGCCGCTCTTAGCAGGTGCAGACGTTCGATTTTACCTTTTACATTGGCTTTGAGTTGTCCCTTAGTCCTCCCCTGCGAGGAAATGCTCTTGGGGTCTTCCTGAAGTGATTTGATTGAAGCTTCAATATGATGATGCATGAATTCTGGACTCCAAAACTCACGCTTCATCAAACTAAAGAGTTTTTCCAAGCGGGTGGCTTCAAAGTATATATCTCCCTTTAATCTCCTCAGTGGGTTGCTGAGAGGAAGGCCATCAATGAGTTTACGCAGAAGTTGTGCCTTTTCAAGATCCGATACATGATGAAGCGTCTGTTTCGAAGGGAAATATTCCTGATGGTCCTGAATGATTTCGTTGCAAAAGGAATGAAAGGTATGCACATGTATCTTATATGCATCTGGCCCAATGAACCGCAGCAGCCGCTTGCGCATGTTGATGGCCCCGGCATCCGTATAGGTAAGGCAGAGAATGTTTTGTGCCTGGGTATCCGTGGTTTCCAAAATACGGCCGATGCGTAGCGCTAAGATCTGCGTCTTACCTGTGCCAGGTCCCGCTACCACCATGACCGGACCCTCGATGGCATCTACAGCTTCCTTCTGAGCGGTATTCAATCCTTGGTAAGCGGTCTGGTAGGCCTGCTGGTATGCTTTTTTCGTATCGTTTGACATGCTTTACGAAGGTAGGTATTAGGAAAGTATTCCATATGAGCATGATGGGATATCTCCACTCGGTGATCATCATTTGGACCGCGGCTGACCCTGTCCGGCATGGAAGATGCTGGGGACATTTACCCCCTTGAGATGCCCTTTTCCCACATGGTGTTTGGGCCTGCTCGAATGAGCAGTCCGAGGAAGTAGCATAAGGGGAGTTGATGTTCTCTTAGGTACCCTTTACGAATCGCAACACTTGCTGGGTGTTGGAATGTCGGATGACCAACTGATACACGCCACTTGAAACGGATTCAAGATTGACCACCACATGATTGTCTCCTGCAGTAACGCGGTTATGTTGGCTGATCATGCGATTGCCCATAGCATCCAGGACGGTGAGCTGGACTTCCTGATTGTCCTTGCTCGTTATGGTCGCTGTGAGCGCATGCCCATGAATTGGGTTTGGTGCAATGATGACGTCTGCTTCTTTAAGGAAGGGCACGGCAATCGTTTTAACTACACGTGTGCTGCCATCATAATCAGTCTGGCTCAAGCGATAATAGTTTGTCCCAGGAATAGGTTGAGGGTCCACGAAGTCATAATAAATGCGTCGTACACTTTCTCCGGCTCCGGTTACTTTTCCTATCGGGAGATATACGCCGTCCATTAATTTTTCTATCGTATAGAAGTCATTTCCAGATTCGCTCACGGATTGCCATTCGAGGTTAATGGTGACTTCTGCTGCCTCGCCCCAAAAGTCAACTACCTCCACGGGCAAGGCGGCAGAACTATAGGAAAAGGCCAGACATGCTTGATCCAGTGCAGATATGTTTACGCAGCAATTGGGATTCATGTTGGCCGTCCCTCGGCCAGCGATGTGGCCTGCATTTAAAGAATGACCGATCTCGTGTGTGAGCATCGCAACGTAATCACTGCCGTTGCCTTGATTGCATCCAAGGCAAGTACCCGTACCATTATTTACAACCACGTAGCCATAGGCAGCATAGCGATAGGTTTCGCCATTGACGGTATAGCGCTGACTCGACCAGTAGAGTCCGCCAAAGGCAATCGTACCATTGCACCCGTTGAGGTCGGTGATTTCCGAGCAAGGGTCATCAAATTGGATGACCAGGTTTCTACTTCCGCCTAGATTGTTGTTGACCCAGGAGGTAAATTGACCATCGGTTGCTCCTTGGCCCGCACAGGAAGGTGCAAAATTGTGTGTGCCGGCGTTGATCAGGTCGACATCATCATAGCTGCTATTGATTCGGGAGATGGTAGTGCCAATTCGTGAGGCAATGTTGTTGCATCCTGCATCACCATCGACATGATAGCGTACAGGGAGCGGGGTGTTTTCCATGCCGTCCCATCGAGCGTAGGGAGCTCCGGCCAGGAAGGTACAATGAGAAGGAGGATTTGCTGCCCGTCCGAAGGTATTGCGAAGTTGCTCGACGGAGTAGGGCGAGATGGCCAGGGATCGATCCCATAGTGTCGTGTTGTCAATGCTGTTTCTTAGCAGTGTAATGAGTTGGTCGGAGTAGTACACGCCCAGAACTTCGATGTTGTTGCGATCGACAATTTGGACTTCTGTGCCCAGTCCAAAAGGGATGAGCAGCTGTTTGCCATCGTGTTCGGATTGTTGGAATGCGCCATAGGACAGCATCTGTGGCTGCCACAGCTCGTTCGAAAGCTGGGATACAAAGAGCAGGTAGGTCTGACTTTCGGTCAGTTCGAGGTCCCCCCAGACGGTACGCTCCAGTTCACCGATGCGCAGGTGGTGATTTTGGATTTCGATCGTTTGATTTAACTGCAATGTTCCTTTGATGGGATTTATGATTTGCAGGGTCGTGCGGTAGCGGACCATGTTGCCATCGGTTACCTCATAATTTCTGACGGCCTTTGCCATGACTACGGCGTCGGCTGCCTGCCCCATGAGGGCAAGGTTTTGGTAAGGAGCGATGGTAGTGGCTTGAAGGGCACTAGAGCACAGGGTGGTAATAGATAGAAAAACGAGGTAATGAATTGCTTTCATTTGAATCATTTGCGTACACGATTACGAGTGGGTCGAATGTGTGTCCGTAAATGATTAGGTGGTCAGGGTTAGTTTTAGAGCAATTCGTGGATGGGTTGGAGTGTAAGATAAAAAACGCAGGGATGCTGAGAAAGTTGTAAGCCCGCACATGTCTGTTGCTTCTTTGCTATGACGGCTTGGCCCAGCGATCGGCCAGTGCAGTGACTTTTTCATTGGTGTCTTGGATGGTCTTGTTTAATTGATCAATGGAGGAGGATGGTTTGTCTGGAAGATCAGATATCACTTTGATGGCCTTCCACATTTGCCGAACCTCATTGAGGTGGATGCTTTGAGTAGGATATAGGGGATTGTCAGAAACAAGATGGAGCGTTCCTTCACTATTGGGGGAGATGCGTTTAAATAAGATGTCATGATCGGTAATCACGATGTACGGATAATCGCGGATCAAATCATGAAGATCACTGCGCACGGAGAGAATGTAGGATTGAGAAGGGATGGGCAGCATACTGTCCCCGTTGATTTGAAAGATGCGTTTGGTCCCAGGTATGTAAGTCCCGAAATCCCATGCTGCTTTGGGGAGCGATTGAATAAAACTGGGATCTGAAAATTCGGTGAGATACCCCGCTTGTGCCTGGTAAGTCGAGGGGACGATGTCGATGAGTTCCTGGCCTGCCAGATCAACGCTGACAGGAAAGTAAGTTTCGGTTTCGGTGATTTTGATGGGTTTTTGATTTCCTAAAATGGAGTAGTTCAAGTTGAGGAGGGACTCCATGGTGACGTTGAAAATTTTCGCTATTTGATACAGCGTGGCAACGGGTGGGGTATTGCCATCGGAGGCTTCGTAGCTGGCATAGGTAGACTTTTTAAGCGACAGCTTTTCGGACATGTCTTCTTGCGTAATGGCCATTTGCTTGCGCAAGTATTTCAAGTTTTTCCCTAAATGTGCACCAAAAATGTATTTTTCTTGCATTAAGTACGTTTAAAATATACTTTAGTCCATCTAAAATAGGGTTTTTGATGGTATTTCTAAATACTTAGTGTCTAGACACTGTCCTGAAAACCAAAGGCCACAACCAACGTAACACCGATAAATGAAGAGCAGCCGTCATATCGTGCACATGGACATCGACACGTTTTTCGTATCGTGCCAGCGTTTGCTCGATCCCAGTCTGAATGGAAAGCCGGTGATTATTGGTGGTGCGCGCGACAGGGGGGTGGTGGCGTCATGCAGTTACGAGACACGTGATTATGGAGTACACTCGGCGATGCCCATGCGAGTGGCGTTGCGATTATGCCCAGATGCGGTGGTTGTACGCGGGGATATGGAGTTTTATAGCAGCAAGTCGGCAGAGGTCACCGAAATTATTGCGGAGCAGGCTCCCCTTTACGAAAAGGCCAGCATCGATGAGTTTTACCTCGATATATCGGGCATGGACCGCTATTTTGGATGTTATAAATGGACATCTGAGCTCAAGCAGCAGATCATCAAACAATCTGGACTGCCCATTTCTTTTGGATTGTCTTCGACGAAGACCGTAAGCAAGATGGCAACCAGTGAGTCAAAACCACTGGGTCAGCTGCAAATTCCTTTCGATGCGGTCCAAGACTTTTTAAATCCACTGCCTGTGTCAAAGATCCCTATGGTCGGCGCAGCTACGCATAAGTTGCTGTCGCGTATCGGCATTCGGACCATCAGGACGTTGGCTGATATTCCGGAAGAGGTGCTGGTGCGGCTGTTGGGAAAGAATGGTGCTTCTCTGCACCGTAAGGCAAATGGAATAGACCCCACACCTGTATTGCAGCACAGCGAACGCAAGTCCATTTCTACTGAACGCACATTTGATCGAGACAGCATGGATATTTTCCGCATCAAGGCTTTGCTGGTGCAGATGATCGAAAATCTTTGTTATCAGCTGCGATCAGAGCGTAAAGTTACCTCAAACATTGCCGTCAAGATCCGCTATACCAATTTTGATACCCATACACAGCAGGCAAAACTTGCCTATACCTCATGTGATCACATATTGATTCAGCGCGCATTAGAGCTTTTTGATAAAGTCTATGATCGTCGGATGCGTCTGCGATTGGTCGGTGTGCGTTTTTCGGGTCTATTGCGTGGAGATTACCAGATCAATTTGTTTGATGACGTCCGTTTGATCCGCTTGTATCAAGCGATGGATCATGTCCGTGATCGATTTGGCAATCACGTGATTAAGCGCGCCTCATCATTGAATGCAGAAAGGCAGATCATGCAGCAAGAAAATACGGCCCAAAAGCAGCCTTAGTGCGTTGTCAATTTGACAACGCCGCGACTTGGTTCCGAATAATATTTTTAAAACAAGGCCTCTAAAAGAATAAAATTTCAAGTAGGAGCGCTGAGGCGATGCACAATGTTAAAAATAGGCTCAAACACCACGTGGGGCCTTAACAGTTCCTTAAAGATTTCTCTATATTGGCGCCTCTTGTGAAACCCAACCGGGTTTTGCAGGGTGATTTTGTGCTAACTAAGTTTTATTTCTAACTATAAGTGTATGAAAAATATCTACTGCTTAAAGTGTTTTAAAAACACTATCAACATGCTGATTATGAGCATGTTGTGTGTCAGTTTGTTTGGGCAGGCCCAAACAGTTTCTGGCATCATTACAGACGGTGAGACGGGGGAGCCGCTCATCGGGGCTACTGTGATCCTCAAGGGGACCAGTACAGGAACAGTAACTGATATTGATGGATCTTATACCGTGGAGGCTGCTTCCGGGGATGTTCTCGTCATATCATTTACAGGATACAACGAACAAGAAGTAACGGTCGGAGCAAGCTCCGTCCTGGACATTGTTCTGCAACAAGGTGTGGTGATCGACGAAGTTGTCGTGACCGGATACGCTGTAGAAAGCAAGCGCCAAACTACTGGTGCGGTTTCTATCGTAAAGGCACGTGAATTGTCAGCCATTCCCTCTGGAAATATCGAGCAGCAACTGCAAGGTAGGGTTGCCGGACTGACGGTGATCTCTAATGGGCAGCCGGGCACGACCAGTCAGATTCGGGTAAGGGGCTATGGCGCCTTTAGCGGAAACCAACCACTTTACGTGGTTGATGGTGTACCGGTAGGGTCTACTGATTTCCTCAATCCAGATGACATTGAGTCTACTACTGTATTGAAGGATGCTGCTTCTGCCTCTATTTATGGAGCACGTGCTGCTAACGGTGTTATCGTATTTACCACCAAACAAGGCAAGCGCGAGAAGCGCAAAATGGAGGTGAGCTACAATGGCCTTTTCGGAGTCACGGATCCAAATGTAAATGGATCTCCGGAAATGCTAAATCCTCAGGATATGGCAGATTGGGCACATAGAGCCTACGAAAACAATGCAGCAGCCAACGGTACGGAAGTGCGCTATACGCACCCTCAATACGGAAGCTCCGCTCAGGCCACATTGCCCGATTATCTTCATGCCAATGGCGCCAACGGCGTGCGAGGATCGATTGATCTTGCAGCCATTCAGGCAGCTTATGAAGCAGATCCAGAAAATGTGTTCTTGATCAGACCCAATCTTGCCGGAACCAACTGGTACGATGAGATTACCCGTACTGCACCCATGCACCGACACAGCTTAGGATTCAGTGGGGGTACGGACAACGGACGATACTACTTTGGATTGGGCATGCAGAAGCAGGACGGAATCTTGCTGGCAAACGAATTCGAACGCTATTCTTTCAGAGCAAACTCGGAATGGGATCTTGTTCCATGGTTGAGTGTAGGTCAAAACTTGCAGTTTACCTATCGATCTGTAGTAGGACAACAGGGCGGACAAGGCGGTATTGGAATCGCGGATGACGAATCAGAAGTGCTTTCTGCTTATCGAATGCCTACCGTCATTCCTGTATTTGATGAGTTTGGCAGCTATGCCAGTACCAAGGCCGGAGGATTTAACAATCCTCGTAACCCAGTGAGAAGACTGGTAAACAACAATGGAGAGGACAAAGCTTTTAATACCAATGCTTTTGGAAACCTTTACTTGCTGTTCAAACCTATCGATGGATTGACCATTAAGTCCAGTATCGGAGGACAGTACAACAACTTTGCCTTTGTAAACTATGGTTTCCGCTACTTCGGAGACTCTGAGCCACAGGCAAGTAATACATTTAGCGAAGGAGGTACTTATGTATCTTCTTGGGTCTTTACCAATACTGCGACGTACAAGAAGCAATTTGGGGATCATGGCATCACCGTGCTTGGAGGTATCGAAGCGCTAAATACCGGTAGAGGTAGAAGCTTCAGTGGATCGGGCATCAATCCGTTCTCTACGGATCTTGATTTCCAGAACTTGTCCACCGTACAGAGCCCACAAGTAGGTAGTGGCAACTTTAGCGGAGTTAACTTCTACTCACTATTTGGTAAGGCAGATTATAACTTTAAAGAAAAATACTACCTGACCGGTGTTTTACGTCGGGATGGTTCCTCTCGATTTGGAGCAAACACCCGATTCGGTGTCTTCCCAGCCTTTTCGGCTGCATGGCGAGTGACTGCGGAGCCATTTGCTCAAAATATTTCTTGGTTAAGCGACCTCAAAGTACGAGGGGGTTGGGGTGAAATGGGTAACTCTAACAATGTTGATCCCAACAATCAGTATTCCCTCTATAACTCCAACCGTGGACGAACCTTCTATCCCATCGGCGGACAGGCCAGTGGTGTAGATGAAGGTTTTGCCCAGTCACGAATTGGCAACCCTGATGCTAAGTGGGAGACGAGTGAGTCGGTCAATATAGGTTTTGATGCCTCATTGTTTGACAACCGTTTGGAAATCATTTTGGACTGGTGGAAGATCGACACACGTGATCTTCTCTTCCAGGTACCGCTTCCAGGTGTGACCGGCACATATGCTTCTGCGCCTTCGGTAAACATTGCCAGCATGCAGAACAACGGTGTCGACATTCAGCTTATCGGTCGCGGCGATTTGAGCTCAGACATTAGCTGGGAAGTAACATTGAACAGTTCCTTCCTCAACAACGAGATCACCTTCCTTGCTGATGGCATCGAGGCGATTCCTGGAGGTCCTTCATATAGAGGCATTCAGCCCATACGAAACGAAGTAGGACGTGGTCTTTCCAGCTTCTATGGATACAAAGTCCTGGGCTACTTTGAAAGCGATGCCGACGTAAACAATAGTCCAGAGCAGGCTGGTGCTGGTGTTGGTCGCTTTAAGTATGAAGACATTAACGGTGATGGCGTAATCAGCCCTGATGACCGTACTTTCATTGGCAGTCCTATTCCTGATTGGACGGGAGGATTGGTCTTAGATCTTGGTTATAAGTCATTCAGCTTTGAGACTTACTGGTATGCTTCCGTTGGAAATGAAATTTGGAACCAGACGAAGTGGTTTACTGACTTCTTCGGAACCTTCGAAGGATCAGCTAAAGGTGTAGCTGCTTTCGATTCCTGGACTCCTGAAAAAGGCAATAGTGCCGGAGCTCCTATTTGGGAGAGCGCAGCCAACTTAAGCACCAGCAGTGCAGCCAATTCATGGTATGTAGAAAGTGGTGACTTCTTGAGACTGCAGCGCATTGCCTTTACTTATGACATGCCAAGCAACATCGTTGACAATCTGGGCATTGGCAACATGAAGATTGGAGTGGCAGCCAACAACGTTTGGACATTGACTGGGTATTCTGGTTTGGATCCGGTTGTGGGTGGAAACGCCGATACTCGATTTGGAGTTGACGTAGGAAACTATCCGGTGACGCCAAGCTATATGATTAACCTAGGCATTGGATTCTAAATTGTTTGTCATTTTCCAAACAATTGGAAACAGAGTTGTTAACTATCTTTAAAATAAGATTTTAGAAAAGTATTCTAAACGAAATAAAAATGAAGAAATCAAATCTAATCTTCAAGGTGTCTTTGGTTTGCCTCGCGATGCTGATGGCAACCACATCTTGCCAAGATGAATTCCTCGAAATTAATCCTACTGGATCGCTGGCTAACGCTCAGCTTGCCACAAAGGATGGTGTGGAGGGTGTCCTGATCGGCGCATACTCCGCTTTGAATGGGGTCTTTGGAAACCGTTTCGAAGGACCAAACCACTGGATCACCGGTACGATCTGTGGTGGTGAGGCCAATAAAGGAACTGACCCTGGTGATTACAATACAATCAATCCTGTGCAGCGCTATGAGGCTGATCCTACCAATAGCAATTTTGATGCTTTTTGGAGAGGACGCTATGAAGGCATTAGCCGATGCAACACAGTCTTGAGACTCATTGCGGAAGCGACCGATATCGGTGCCGGAGATGCAGCGCGCATTTCTGCAGAGGCTCGGATGCTACGTGGCCACTACTACTTCGATCTTAAGAAGCACTTTAACAGTGTTCCTTATATCGATGAAACCATTTTGGCGGTAGACATTCCTACTGTCCCGAATTCACCGGATCTCTGGGGAAAGATCGAAGCAGACTTCCAATACGCTTTTGACAACCTTCCAGAGACCATGGGTCAAGCAGGAAGAGTCAATAAGTGGGCAGCGGCTGCTTATATGGGCAAAGCGAAATTATTCCAAGGAAAATTTGGAGAGGCTAAATCTTGGTTCGACAACACCATTCAGAATGGTGTCACGGTCAATGGACTTAAGTATCAACTGTTGGATAGCTATTCTCAGATCTACAATGCTGAAAATGATAACCACGCTGAAGCGGTGTTTGATGTGGAATCAGCTAATAACTCTGGTAGTACGCAAAATGCAAACTACTTCGACGATTTGAACTATCCATACAACACGGGTGCTGATGGCCCAGGAAACTGCTGCGGATTTAATCAGCCAAGTTTCGAATTGGCCAACTCCTTCCGTACCGCTAGTGGATTGCCATTGCTCGATGGATCGTACAATGATGACGCAAACGCATTGGTGCATGACTATGGCATAGAAGCAAGTGATGCATTTACACCTGATGCAGGAGAATTGGATCCTCGCATTGATCACTCAATCGGTCGTCGAGGAATTCCTTATTTGGATTGGATTGCACATCCAGGAAAAGCATGG